>NZ_JACSQX010000006.1:42655-71170 GCF_014836395.1 Xanthomonas bonasiae | reverse complement strand
GGGGGGGGCGGGTTGGGGGGGGGCGCACGCGGGTGGGGGAAACACGGGCCGCGCCGGGCGCGGCGCCGTTGCGGCAGGACTTACAGCAGCACGCGGCGCATGTCCGCCAGCACCTGGCTCAGGTAGGTGGTGAAGCGCGCCGCCGCGGCGCCGTCGATGACCCGGTGGTCGTAGCTCAGCGACAGCGGCAACATCAGCTTGGGCGCGAATTCCTTGCCGTTCCACACTGGCTGGATCGCCGACTTGGACACGCCCAGGATCGCCACTTCCGGCGCATTGACGATCGGGGTGAACGCGGTGCCGCCGATGCCGCCGAGCGAGCTGATCGAGAAGCAGCCGCCGCTCATCTCGGCTGGGCCGAGCTTGCCGTCGCGCGCCTTCTTGGCCAGTTCGCCGCTCTCGCGCGCCAGCTCGACCACGCCCTTCTTGTCCACGTCGCGGATCACCGGCACCACCAGCCCGTTCGGGGTGTCGGCGGCGAAACCGATGTGGAAGTACTTCTTCAGGGTCAGGTTCTCGCCGGCCGCATCCAGAGAGGCGTTGAAGTCGGGGAACTGCTTCAGCGCCGCGGCGCTGGCCTTGAGCAGGAAGGCGAGCATGGTCAGCTTGATGCCGGCCTTCTCGTTCTCCTTGTTCAGCGCCACGCGCAGGGCTTCCAGGTCGGTGATATCGGCCTGCTCGAACTGGGTGACGTGCGGGATCATCGCCCAGTTGCGCGCCAGGTTGGCGCCGGAGATCTTCTTGATCCGCGACAGCGGCTTGACCTCGACCTCGCCGAACTTGGCGAAATCGACCTTGGGCCACGGCAGCAGGTTCAGGCCGTTGCCGCCGCCGGCCGACGGCGCGCCGCCAGCCGCTGCGGCCGGCACGCCGCCCGCCAGCGCGGCCTTGACGTAGCGCTGCACGTCGTCCTTGGTGATGCGGCCGCCGTGCTCGGTGCCGCTGACCTGGAACAGGTCCACGCCCAGTTCGCGGGCGAACACGCGCACCGCCGGGCTGGCGTAGGGCACCTTCTGCGGCAGCACGCTGTCGGCGTTGAACTCCACCGGCGGGCTGCTCGGGGTGCCGGCCGACGGCGCGGAGGCGCCCGCCTTGGCCGGCGCCGAGCCCTGCACCTGGGCGATCTCGCGCTGCGCGAGCTTGTCCGGCGCGGCCGAGGCCGGGACCGGCTCCACCCCGCCGCCGGTCTCGGCGCTGGGCTGGATCGCGCCTGCCGCTGGCGCGTCGGCATTGGCGCCGGCCACTTCGATCAGCGCCACGACCTTGCCCTCGGACAGGCTGTCGCCGACCTTGACCTTCAGCTCCTTGACCACGCCTGCCACCGACGAAGGCACTTCCATCGTCGCCTTGTCCGATTCCAGGGTAACCAGGCTCTGGTCCTTGGCCACGGTGTCGCCGACCGCGACCAGCACTTCGATGACCGGCACGTCGCTGTAGTCGCCGATGTCCGGCACGCGCGCCTCGACGATGCCGCCGCCGGCATTCCCTGCCGGGACCGGCTTGGTCGACTGCTGCGCGGCCGGCGCCGGCGGGGCCGGCTCCTGCTTGGCCGGCGCTGGCGCGGCCTTGGCCGCTGCCGGAGCCGGTGCGGCGGCACTGGCGCCGTCCTCGGCCACTTCGATCAAGGCCACCAGCTTGCCTTCGGACAGGCTGTCGCCGATCTTGACCTTCAGCTCCTTGACCACGCCGGCGAACGGCGACGGCACTTCCATCGTCGCCTTGTCCGACTCCAGGGTGACCAGGCTCTGGTCCTTCTTCACCGTGTCGCCGACCGCCACCAGCACTTCGATTACCGGGACGTCGCTGTAGTCACCGATATCGGGGACAAGTGCTTCCTTGATTTCGGCCATGCGGGCAACTCCGGCAACTAATGAGGGGGAAACCCCTATTGTGGCGGCCCGCAGCCGCAGCGCCAACCTTTGCCGGGCAAAAAAACCCGCAGCGGGCGCGCCGTGGCACCGGGAAGCGCGTGTCTGCGGCGTTCGCGGCGGACTGTACGCCTGCGCATTGTCCCGGGGCCATCGCCGCCACGCGCGGCGCGCCGCCTTCACGGGCAGGCGCCTAGCATGCGCCGCACCCAGATCGGAGTGCCGCCATGCGTGCGTTCGTGCTGTTGATGTCGTTGGCGATGCCGCTGGTCGCCTGGTTCTCGCAACGCGGCGCGTTCGGCCCGACCAACGGCGCGATCTCCGACCGCTACCCGACCCTGATCGTCGCCGCCGGCTACGCGTTCGCGATATGGGGCCCGATCTTCCTGCTCGACCTGGCTTTCGGCCTGTGGCAGCTGTCGCCGCGGCGCCGGCGCGACAGCGCGCTGGCGCAGGTGCGGCTGCCGGCGGCGCTGGGCTTCGGCCTGACCGCGCTGTGGATGCCGGTGTTCTCGCAGCAGCATTTCCTGCTGGCGCTGGCGGTGATCTGGGCGGCGCTGGCGTGCCTGGCGCTGGCCGCGCTGCGCCTGTCGCGCGATCCGCACGCCGAGCCGTGGCAGGCGCTGTGGGCCTGGCTGCCGCTGTCGCTGCACGCCGGCTGGCTGTCGCTGGCAGCCTTCCTCAACACCGCGCAGGTGATCGTCGCCTACCGCTGGCTGTCCACCGAACACATGTTGCCGTGGAGCCTGGTGCTGTTCGCGCTGGCCGGTGCGCTGCTGCTCGGCCTGAACCGGGCGATGCGCGGCAACCTGGCCTATGTCGCGGCGGCGCTGTGGGCGCTGGCCGCGGTCTACGTCAAGCAGGCCGGCAGCGGCCTGGACGGCGCACGCAGCGCGGCGTGGGTGGCGTTGGCGCTGGCTGCGGTGTTGCTGGTGCAGACCCTGTGGCTACGGCTGCGCGCGCCGGCGCGACGCGCGCTGCACTGAGTGGTCCGCTAGCGCGCCGCCGCCGGCGGCGCGAGCCAGACCTGCAGCGGCGCCCAGGCCTGCTGCAACCGCGGCAGCGAGAACGCGGCGTTGGCCGGGCTGGTCGAGGGCAGCGCCAGCACCGTCAGCGGCGGTTCGCGCGGCGCCAGCTGCGGCTGCACGAAACGCGCGAACGCCTGCGCCGCCGCGGCGCCGTTGCAGGCGATCGCGCGCAACTGCGGCAACTGCGCGATGCGCGCGTGCAAGGGATTGGGCACTTCGCTGCCGCGCACGATCGCCGCATCCAGGCTGCCGCTGCGCCGGCACTGGCCGATCACGTCCCACAGGCCCGCGCCGCAGGCCTGCATCGCCTGCAACCGCGCGGCGTAGTCCAGTTGCGGATCGAAGCCGCACAGCGTGCCCAGCAACGGCCACAGGCGATTGCGCGGATGCGCGTAGTAGCGTGCGTGCTGCAGCGACATCGCGCCGGGCATCGAGCCGAGAATCAGCACCCGGCAATCGTCGCGAATCTGCGCAGGCAGGCCCTGCAACACGTCCTGCATCGTCACGTCGCGCGCATCTGGGTGAACATCGCCAAGTCTTAAAACCTCGTTATTTCAAGCATCCAACGCCGGTGTCTGAACGATGCCTGCATCCGCTCGGCCGAGGTCGGCGTCGATTCATCTTCTCATCGATACGGTGTGCGCGCCCACTCCTGTGGCCCCACAAAAAAAAGATTGAGGAGATTCCCATGCGGTCCATTCAAATCCTGAGCCTGGCTGTCGTTTCCGCCCTTGCGTTCGCGCCTGCCGCATTTGCGCAGGACGGCGACACCGCATCCGGCAAGCGCTTCGCCGTCGTCGGCAGCGCGACCCTGCTCGACCCCCATTCCAAGCCGGCCAACGGCCTCGACGTCGACGGCGGCCCGGCCCCGACCATCAGCGCCAGCTGGCTGATCAACGACAACTGGGCCGTCGAACTGTGGGGCGCCGCCGACAAGTTCAACCACCGCGTCAGCGCCAGCGGCGTGGGCAAGGTCGGCACCGTCGAGCAGCAGCCGATCGCGCTGAGCGGCCAGTACCACTTCGGCCAGGCGGACAACGTGTTCCGTCCGTTCGTCGGCGTCGGTTACTACGAGTCCAACTTCAGCAACGAGAAGATCGACGGCCTGTCGGCCAGCGGCCAGCACGTCGGCCTGGACACCGCCAAGGGTGCGATCGGCACCGTCGGCGTGGACATGAACATCAACTCGACCTGGTTCGCCCGCGCCGATGCCCGCTACATGCATTCGCGTCCGGAAGTGCAAGTCGCCGGCAGCGGCACCGGCCAGGACCTGAAGCTGGATCCGTGGCTGGTCAGCTTCGGCGTCGGCGCGCGCTTCTAAGCACGCCTGCTCCGCGTTACATGCAAACGGGCCTTCGGGCCCGTTTGTTTTTGTGGCTTCGCGCATCTGCGCGCGCGCGGCTCAGCGCGGCGAACGGTCGTAGCCGCGATAGCGATCGAAATGGCGCACCTTGCGCCGCAACAGCCATGCATACGCGCACGCGTAGCCGAGCAACAGCGCCGCCGCCGCAAGCAGGCTGGCATGGCTCATCCAGCCCTGCGCCGGCCAGGCCGCGCCTTCGCTCATGCTGCGCCAGCCCTGCAGCAGACCGGCGCCGATGCGCGCCACCACCAGCAGCGTCAACGCCAGCACCAGCCACAGGTTCGGCGTGTAGTACAGGCCCTGCGGCAGCGGTTCGAACCGGCTCAACCAGATGCCCAGCGCGCCCAGGCCCAGGCCTGCCACCCAGCCGATGCAGGCATACGTCGCCGCATCGGGCCACCAGTGCGCGGCGATCAACGCGAAGCCCAGCAACACGAGGCTCGACACCAGCGCCGACCAGAACTGCACGCTGGCCAGCCACGCCCGCGCCTGGCGCCGCGAGGTGCCGTAGCGGAAACGCTGCAGCAGCGACAACGGCAACAGCACCGCGGTCACCGCCAGCGCGATCACGATCGCCAGGGGAATGGCCAGCAACAGCGGCATGCGCAGGCTCCGCTCAGAACGCCGGCAGGACCGCGCCCTGGTACTTGCGCTCGATGAAGGCCTTGACCTCGGGGCTGGTCAGCGCCTTGGCCAGCTTCTGCACGCGCGGATCGTCCTTGTTGTCTGCGCGCGCGACCAGGAAGTTCACGTACGGCGAGTCCTTGCTCTCGATCGCCAGCGCGTCGCGGGTGGGATTGAGCCCGGCGTCGAGCGCGTAGTTGGTGTTGATCAGCGCCAGGTCGACCTGGTCCAGCACCCGCGGCAGCATCGCCGAATCCAGCTCGCGGAATTTCAGCTGCTTCGGGTTGGCGACGATGTCGCGCTGGGTGGACAGCGCATTGCCCGGATCCTTGAGCTTGATGACCCCGGCCTTGTCGAGCAGGATCAGCGCGCGGCTGTTGTTGCTGGGATCGTTGGGAATCACCACGTCGGCGCCCTGCGGCAGCTCGGCCAGCGACTTGAAGCGGCGCGAATAGGCGCCGAACGGCTCGATGTGCACGCCGATCACGGTGACCAGATCGCTCTTGCGATCGCGGTTGTAGGCATCCAGGTACGGCTCGGTCTGGAAGTAGTTCACGTCGATCTGCTTCTGCACCACCTGGTCGTTGGGCTGCACGTAGTCGTTGAACACGCGCACGTCCAGGGTCACGCCCTGTTTCTCCAGCAGCGGCTTGACCACCTCAAGGATCTCCGCATGCGGCACCGCGGTGGCGGCGACGCTGAGCCGCGCGGTGTCGGTCGCGGAGGTGGACTTGCCGCAGGCGGCCAGGGCGAGCACGGCGGCGCCGAGCAGCAGACGAAGCGGGAGTTTGGTCATGGGCGGGAATCCGGAAACGTGGGGAATGAGAATGACGCGGACGGCACTGCGAGCAAGCTAGCAGACCCAGCCGCTGCGCGCGGAGAAAAGGCTGCCTGGCTTTTCTGTAGGAGCGGCTTCAGCCGCGACCGCTTTACCGATAGACCCAGTCGCGGCTGAAGCCGCTCCTACAGAAGACAGAGGACACAAGCGCGATCCGGGCAAACGCGTGGCACTCAGCGCCGGCTGTAATGCGCGACCAGCCGATCGCCGAGCATCTGCAGCCCCTGCACCAGCAACAGCAGCACCACCACGGTGATCAGCGCCACGTCGGCGTGCGAGCGTTGGTAGCCGTCGCGATAGGCCAGGTCGCCGAGCCCGCCGGAACCGATCGCGCCGCCCATCGCGGTGAAGCCGATCAGGGCGATGGTGGTCACCGTGGCGCCGGCGATCAGCCCCGGCCGCGCCTCGGGCAACAGCACCCGCGTGACCAGTTGCCAGGTGGTCGCGCCCATCGCCAGGCTGGCTTCGACCACGCCGCGGTCCACTTCGCGCAGCGCCGTTTCCACCAGCCGCGCATAGAACGGCGCCGCGCCCACCACCAGCGGCAGGATCGCGCCGCGCACGCCCAGCGAGGTGCCCATCGCCCACAGCGTCAGCGGGATCATCGCGATCATCAGGATGATGAAGGGCACCGAGCGCAGCACGTTGATCGCCAGCGCCAGCGTGCCGTACAGCAGCGGCCGCTGGTGGGTCTGGCGCGGGCCGGTCAGGAACAGCAGCACGCCCAGCGGCAGGCCGATCAGCAGGGTCAGCGGCAACGAGCCGCCGAGCATCAGCAGCGTGTCCAGCGTGGCGCGGCCGATCTCGGCCCATTTGCCGGCGTCGAGATTGCGGAAGAAGCCAGTGGCGGCGGTCGCGAACGGGATCATCGGCGCAATTCCTCGACATGCACGCCGGCGGCGACGAACCCGGCCTGCGCCGCGTCCAGGTCGCCGCCGACCAGGGCCACGGTCAGCTGGCCGTACGGGGTGTCCTTGATCCGGTCGATGCGCCCGGACAGGATGTTGTAGTCCACCGCGGTCTCGCGCGCGATGCGTCCGAGCAGCGGGGCGTAGGTGTCGCCGCCGAGGAAGGTCAGGCGCACGATGCGCCCGGCCACCGCGGTGAAGTCGCGATGCAGTTCGCCCTCGTCCACGTGTTCGGCCTCGGACACGAAGCGGCGCGTGGTCGGATGGCGCGGGTGCAGGAACACCTCGGTGACCGGCCCGCTCTCGACCAGGTGCCCGGCATCGAGCACCGCCACGCGGTCGCAGACGCGGCGGATCACTTCCATCTCGTGGGTGATCAGCACGATGGTCAGGCCCAGCTCGCGGTTGATCTGCGCCAGCAGGCTCAGCACCGAGGCGGTGGTCTGCGGATCCAGCGCGCTGGTGGCCTCGTCGCACAGCAGGATCTGCGGCCCGGTGGCCAGCGCGCGGGCGATGCCGACGCGCTGCTTCTGCCCGCCCGACAGCTGCGCCGGATACTTGTTGGCGTGCTCGGCCAGGCCGACCCGGGCCAGCAGCTCGGCCACCCGCGCGTCGATCTGCGCGCGCGCGGTGCCGGCCAGTTCCAGCGGGAAGGCGACGTTGCCGGCCACCGTGCGCGAGGACAGCAGGTTGAAGTGCTGGAAGATCATGCCGATGCGCCGGCGCAGCGTGCGCAGCCCGGCGCGGTCCAGCGCGGTGACGTCCTCGCCGTCGATCAGCAGGCGCCCGCCGCTGGGCTCCTCGAGCCGGTTGATCAGCCGGATCAGCGTGGACTTGCCGGCGCCGGAATGGCCGATGATGCCGAACACCTCGCCGGCCCGGATCTCCAGGTCGAGCGGATGCAGCGCCACGACCGATTGGCCGGCGACGGAGTAGGACTTGTGCAGGTGCTCGAACTGGATCACCGCGCGGGGCCGGCAGCGAAGGGGGCGCAAAGCCTAGCAGGCCAGGCCTGCAGGCGTTATTCCATTCGATTCTAACGCTTGCGCCCGGAACGCCGCCGGCAACGGCAAAGGGCTAGGGATGCGCCAGCGGCGGCGGCCGCACGGTGGCGCGGACCCGCTCGCGGTGCAGCAGGTACAGGCCGCTGGCGACGATGATCGCCGCGCCCACCCAGGTCCAGGCGTCGGGCAGCTTGCGCCACAGCAGCCAGTCCCACGGGATCACCCAGATCAGGCCGCTGTACTCGAGCGGCGCGATCAGCGAGGCGTCGCCGCGGCGGAACGCCTGGGTCAAGGCCACCTGCCCCAGCGCGCCGGCCAGGCCGAGCGTGGCGATCCAGCCGGCATCGGCCAGGCGCAGCGGGATCCAGGCCGGCCACGCCAGCGCGCCGGCGCCGAGCGCCATGATCAGCAGGAACCAGACCACCAGCGATTGCGGCGTCTCGGTCCGCGCCAGCAGGCTGACCAGCACCGCCGCGAGCGCGTAGGCGGTCGCCGCCAGCAGCACCATCAGCCCCGGCAGCGAGACGAAGCCGCCCACGCCCGGGCGCAGCACCACCAGCACGCCGATCAGGCCGATGCCGATCGCGGCCCAGCGCCGCGGACCGACCTGTTCGCCCAGCAGCGGCACCGACAACGCCGTCACCAGCAGCGGCGCGACGAAGTAGATCGTGTAGGCGGTGGACAGCGGCAGGCTGCGCAGCGCCCAGGCGAAGCAGCCGATCATCGCGATGCCGAGCACGCCGCGCAGCAGATGCAGGCCCCAGCGCACCGGCACGATCGAACGCGGGCCGGCGGTGGCCAGCACCCACAGCAGCACGAACGGCAGCGAGGCGCCGCCGCGCAGCGTGGCCACCTGCAGCGCCGGATAGTGCGCGGTCAGCAGCTTCATCGCCGCATCCATCAGCGCGAAGCAGGCGACCGCCGCGATCATCCAGGCGGCGGCCGCGGTATTGGAACGTGAGCTGGGCATGCGCGGATTATCGCCGCGATCGGGCGCCCCGCCCAGCCGTGCAGACGGTCACGTCGTGGCAGCGGCTGCGCTGGCGCCGGGCGAACACCGCTGCCGCGCTGCGGCGCATCGCGCCGAACTGCCGATCGCGGCGGCGGGCAGCGGCGCTGCAGCGAGATCGGTAGGATAGGGGGTCTTTCCCGAGGACCTGCCATGCCTTCCTTCGACGTCGTCTCCGAAATCGACAAGCACGAACTGACCAATGCCATCGACCAGGCGAACCGCGAGCTGTCGACCCGTTTCGATTTCAAGGGCGTGGAGGCCAGCTTCGAGCTCGACGACCAGGTCATCAACCAGGCCGCGCCCAGCGACTTCCAGGTCAAGCAGATGACCGACATCCTGCGCGCGCGGCTGATCGCGCGCGGCATCGACGTGCGCTGCCTGGAATTCGGCGACGTGGAGACCAACCTGGCCGGCGCGCGGCAGAAGGTCACGGTCAAGCAGGGCATCGAGCAGAAGCTGGCCAAGAAGATCGTCGCCACGATCAAGGACGCCAAGCTCAAGGTGGAAGCGCAGATCAACGGCGACAAGCTGCGCATCAGCGGCAAGAAGCGCGACGACCTGCAGGACGTGATGGCGCTGCTGAAGAAAAGCGACTTCGAGCTGCCGCTGCAGTTCGAGAATTTCCGCGACTGAGCCGCGGGCGGCGCCACGCGCGCCGCATCCGCCCCGCCCGATCGCCGCCCGCCCTCGCCCGCCGGAATCGCCTTGAACGACCTCGACCCCACCGTTGACCCGATCGCGCTGACCCGGCAATGGCTGGAACGCGCGGTGATCGGCCTGAACCTGTGCCCGTTCGCCAAGGCGGTGCACGTCAAGCAGCAGATCCGCTACGTGCTCAGCGACGCGACCACGCCCGAGGCCTTGCTGGAAGAGTTGAGCGAGGAACTGCTGTTGCTGCGCGACACGCCGGCCGAACGGATCGACACGACGTTGATCGTGCACCCGCAGGTGCTGGGCGATTTCCTGGACTACAACGATTTCCTGGACAACGCCGACGCCGCGGTGGACGCGCTGGACCTGCACGGCATCCTGCAGGTGGCCAGCTTCCATCCGCACTACCAGTTCGCCGGCACCGCGCCGGACGACATCGGCAACTACACCAACCGCGCGCCCTTCCCCACCCTGCACCTGCTGCGCGAGGACAGCGTGGAACGCGCGGTGGCCGCGTTCCCGGATGCGGACGTGATCGTGGAGCGCAATCTGCAGACGTTGGAGAAGCTCGGGCTGGAAGGGTGGAAGAAGCTGTTCGAGAGCCGGGATTCGTGATTGGGGATTCGGGATTGGTAACAGCGTAAGCGGCAGCGCACAGCCACCGCTCTTGCGAATCCCTAATCCCTAATCCCTAATCCCCACTCCCGGCCCCGAACACCTGCGCCAACTCCGCCGCGTCCAGCGCGCGCCATTGCCCGGCTGGCAGTGTCTCGTCCAGCGCAAAGCCGCCGATGCGGCTGCGGTGCAGCGCCACCACGTGGTTGCCGATCGCGGCGAACATGCGCCGCGCCTGGTGGTAGCGGCCTTCGTACAGGGTGATGCGCGCCTGGCGCGGGCCCAGCACCTCCAGTTGCACCGGCAGCAGCGGCGTGGTCTCGCCGTCCAGCAGCAGCGTGCCGCTGGCGAACTGCGCCGCCTCGTCGCCGCGCAGGTCCTCGGCCAGGGTCGCTTCGTAGACCTTGGCCAGCTGCGATTTCGGCGAGACGATGCGATGCAGCAGCGCGCCGTCGTCGGTCATCAGCAGCAGGCCGCTGGTGTCGCGATCCAGCCGCCCGACCGTGGACAGCAACGGCGAGCGCAGGCGGAAGCGCGGCGGCAGCAGGTCGTAGACGATGCGGCCCGGGTCCTTGGTCGAACAGGTGTAGCCGACCGGCTTGTGCAGCGCCAGGATCAGCCCCGGCGGCGGGTCCAGCGCCTCGCCGTCGACCCGGATCGCGGCATGTTCGACACGGTCGTCGGCATACAGCACCTCGCCGTCGGCGTCGGTGATGCGGCCTTCGCGGAACATCAGGGTGACCTGCTTGCGGCTGCCGTAGCCCAGGTTGGCCAGGTGCTTGACCAGCTTCACCGGCGCACCGTGGCGCGGGCGCGCACCGCCAGGATCAACTTGAAGCCGTCGCGGGTGGCGATCACGCGGGTCTCGCCGAAGCTGGCGTCGAGCACCGCCTCGTACGGCAGGTGCCGGTTCGCGACCAGGTACAGCCTGCCGCCGGGCTTGAGCGCCTGCGCGGCCACGGCGATGAAGCGGCGGCCGATGTCTGGGCGCTCCATGCGCCCGGGCGCATGGAATGGGGGATTGGTGACGATGAAGTCGTACTGCGCCGGCAGCCCGGCGGTCACGTCGTGCCAGTGGTAGCCCATCTGCACCGCGGCCGGCGCCTGCGCCAGGTTCGATCGCGCCAGCGCCAGCGCGCGCGCATCGGCCTCGAACAGGTCCAACGCGGCGATCTTCGGGCAACGCGCGAGCAATTCCGCCGACAGGTAGCCATAGCCGGCACCCAGGTCGGCGCCGCGGCCGGCCAGGTCGGCCGGCAGGTGCTCGGCCAGCAGCGCCGAGGCCGGATCGATGCGGTCCCAGGCGAACACGCCGGGGCGGCTGCGGAAGCGCCCGTCCAGGATCGGCCGCGCCGCGTCCAGCCTGGCCCAGCGCTGCTGCAGCGCGGCGTCGTGGCCGCCGTGCAGCGGCGCGGTCCAGTACACCCGGCAGTGGTGCTTGGTCAGCTTGCCGCCGAGGCCGGCCAGCTGCTGCAGGTCGTCCTCGCCGGAGCGGGCGCCTTCGTTGTTGGACTGGCACGCCACCACCACCCCGCCCGGCGCGGCCAGCGCCAGCGCGCGCGCCAGCAGCGCCCGCGCCTCGTCGCGCTGGCGCGGCGGCAGCACCAGCACCAGCGCATAGCCGCCGGCGTCGTCGTGGTCGTGGTCGTCGGCATCCTCGGCGCGGACCTGCCAGCCGCCCTGCTCCAGGGCGGTGGCGAACGGGCGGTAGCCCTGCTCGCAGACCAGCTGCGCCGGCTGCGCGTGCTGGCGCAGCGCCCAGCCGTCGCGCGCGCGCAGAAACAGCACCTTGCCGGCCGGCCAGCGCAGCGCGCCTTGGGCGAAGGGCAGGAACAGGGTGTCGAGGGGAGCGTCTTGCAGAGCCGGCATCGGGATCGGAATCGGTCGGGGAGCGCGCATTCTACCGGCAGCCCGGCGCCGGCCCGGTTTTGCGCTAAACGAACGCATCATTGATGCAACGGCAACATTGGCGCGCCTAGGCTGCAAAGAACCCCGACAGATGGAGAGGCATATGCGCGCAGTGTTCATCGGTGGCGTCGTCGACAACAGCGAAGTGGATCTGGAAGGCAGCCAACCGCCGCTGCACTATCCGGAAAACACCGGCACCGGACGCCCGCGCTACCGCCTGCACCAGCGCGGCGAGCGCGACGACGGCAGCGTGGTCTACGCGGTCTATGCCGCGCCCGAACTCGGCGATGCCGAGGTGGAACGCGTGGTCGGCGAGCGCGGCTATGCGCGCCGCTTCGGGGTGGAGCCGGCGCCGGTGGAGCATTAGGGCGTAGGGCGCATCGAGAGCGCTGGATCGATCGCCTGGAATTTACCGGGCTGGATCGGTTCGATCCATGTGCGGTCACTTGTGGGAGCGACTTCAGTCGCGACGGGCTTTCCCGACAAGGCCCGTCGCGACTGAAGTCGCTCCCACATTCGATCGGCGGTTCTTTCGATCGGAATCAAATCGCCGCATGAAGATGCGGCGACTCACAGCTCTGCGGAGTTGCGCGCTGAGGCTCGCCGCCTAGTCAGCTGGGGCGAATGGCAACAGGCAAGCTTGAGCCAACGCAACAAGCCGCCTGCGTTTGCCGAAGCGCAGACACACCGGCCATCAACACCATGCGCGCCGATGGTCGCGACGATCCTGAGTCCGCAATCAAAGACAGAGCGTGTGACGCTACCGGCACGCCAACGATGGGATGTGGCGCGAGGAAGCTTTCGGCGCTGCGCCCGGGGCCCTGCGAGAGAGCCGGGCGCAGCCACCGACCAGCGCAGGTTACGGCCCGGCCTTCGGCGTCACCCGCCAGATCACGTTGCCGACATCGTCGGCCACCAGCAACGCGCCAGGCTTGTCCACCGCCACCCCGACCGGACGGCCCTGGGCCTTGCCTTCGGCATCGAGGAAGCCGGTCAGCACGTCCTGCGCCTTGCCGCTGGGCTTGCCGTTGGCGAAGGGCACATAGATCACCTTGTACCCGGACGGCGGATCGCGGTTCCAGGAGCCGTGCTGGCCGATGAAGGCACCGCCCTGATACGCCTGCGGCAGCAGCGCGCCTTCGTAGAAGGTCAGGCCCAGCGAGGCGGTATGCGCGCCCAGCGCGTAGTCGGGCTTGATCGCGCTGGCCACCATCTCCGCGTTCTGCGGCTGCACGCGTTCGTCCACGTGCTGGCCGTAGTAGCTGTACGGCCAGCCGTAGAAGCCGCCTTCGCGCACCGAGGTCAGGTAGTCGGGCACCAGATCGCTGCCGATCTCGTCGCGCTCGTTGACCACCACCCACAGCGTGTCCGCGCCGGGCTGCCAGGCCAGGCCCACCGGATTGCGCAGGCCGCTGGCGAACACCCGGGTGGCGCCGCTCTGCGCGTCCACTTCCAGGATCGCGGCACGATTGAGCTCGGCGTCCATGCCGTTCTCGGCGACGTTGCTGTTGGACCCCACGCCGACATACAGCTTCTTGCCGTCGCGGCTGGCCAGCAGGCTCTTGGTCCAGTGATGGTTGATGCCGCCCGGCAGGTTGGCGACGAAGCTCGGCGGGGCGCTGATCTGGGTGTCGCCGTCCTTGTACGGGAAACTGACCAGCGCGTCGGCATTGGCGACGTACAGGCGGTCGCCGACCAGGGCGATGCCGAACGGCGAATACAGCCCCTTGAGGAATTGCGTGCGCACCTCCGCCACGCCGTCGCCATCGGCGTCGCGCAGCAAGGTGATGCGGTTGGCGCTGGGCACGGTGGAACCGGCCTTCGCCATCATCGCGCCCTGGATCTTGTCGCGCAGGCCGCTGCTCTCTTTTTCCGGCGCGGGCGGCGCGGCGGTCTCGGCCACCAGCACGTCGCCGTTGGGCAGCACGTACAGCCAGCGCGGGTGGTCCAGGTCGCGGGCGAAGGCCTGCACCGCCAGGCCGGCGGCCGGCACCGGCGCGGCGCCATCGGCCCAGCGCTTGACCTCGGCGACCTTCAACGTGGGAATCATGCGCTTGACCGGATCGGGCAACACCGGATCGGGCCCCATCCCCTCCTCGATGGAATGCTTGGCGGTATCGCCACAAGCGCTCAACGCGGCAGCGGACAGGAGACACAGTGCCCAACGGGCCGGGGACGAGGGAAGGCGCATCGCTGCTCAACTCTCCAGGGTGGCGACAGGACCACCGATGATGCACAGCACGCGCTCGGCAAACGTGAAATAGATGTCAATTGCGGCGACGCGCGGGCATACCGCGGTCACGATACGGGGGCCAACGGCTGCACTTCGCGGATCCGGTCCAGCCAGATGTAGTGCTGCTGCGCAGGATCCAGCAGATCGTCCAGCCGCAGCACGCCGTTGATGCCCTCGTGCTCGTGGTGGTCGCGAAAGGTCTGCAAGGTGGGCCGCACCGAGACCGTGCCGCTGACCTGGGTGCCGTCGTCCAGCAGCACCAGGACCTGCGCCTGTTCCGGCAAGTGCGGCAACCATGCCTGCAGCGCGGCGATGGCATCCGGATCGGTGTGCACCGCGTCGGCGTATTTGCTCATGCGTCTCTCCAGCGAGGGAAACCGGGAACGCTAGCGGCCATGGCGTGAATGCCCGGGAAAAACGCCGGGGCTACCCCTGCCGTGCGAAACGCACCGCGGACACCAACTGCGCCACGCTGTACGGCTTGGCCAGATGCTCCTGGAAACCGGACTGCAAGGCGCGCTGCCGATCGTCGTCGCGCGCCAGCGCGGTCACCGCCACCGCCGGCAACTCGGCCGCCTGCAGGCCCATGTTCTCGCGGATCGTGCGGATCAGGCCGTAGCCGTCCATGCCAGGCATACCGATATCGGTGACCATCACGTCGATGCGGGCGTGGCCGCCATCGTCGAGCACCGCCAGCGCCTCGCTGGCGGAACCGGCCGCGACCACTTCGGCGCCCTGCTCCTCGAGCAGCCGCCGCAGGTATTCGAGCATGTCCGGCTGGTCTTCCACCGCCAACAGGCGCATGCCCTTCAGCGCGTACGCCTCCACCACCTGCTCGGCCATCGCGAAGGCGCGCACCTCGCGCAGCGGCCGCTTGCCCGGCGTATTGCGGTGCAATGGCAGGCGCACGGTGAACACCGAACCGCAGCCGCGGCCGTCGCTGGCGGCGCTGACCTGGCCGCCATGCATTTCCACCAGCTGCTGCACGATCGCCAGGCCCAGGCCGAGCCCGCCGTGCAGACGCGTGGTGGTGCCGTCGGCCTGGCGGAACCGGCCGAACAGGTGCGGCAGGAAGTCCGGCGGAATGCCGTCGCCGGAATCGCGCACCGCCACCGTCACGTGCTCGCCATCGGCATCGAGGTCGATCACCAGCTCGATCCGCCCATGCGCCGGGGTGAACTTGATCGCGTTCGACAACAGGTTCCAGAACACCTGCTGCAGGCGCGTGGCATCGCCCAGCACCAGGCACGGCTGCGGCGGCTCGCGCAGGCTCAGCGCCTGGTCCTTGCCTTCGGCCACCGGCTCCTGCGCGCGCAGCGCCTCGCGCACCTGCTCGGTCAGGTCCAGCGTCTCGATTTCCAGCTGCACCTTGCCCAGCAGCATGCTGCTGAGATCGAGCATGTCCGAGATCAGCCGCTGTTGCGCGCGCGCGCTGCTGGCGATCACCGACAGGCCCTTGCTGCTCGGATCGCCCGGCGGCAGCCGTTGCAGCAGCAGGTCGCTCCAGCCCAGGATCGTGGTCAGCGGGGTGCGCAGCTCGTGCGACAGCGTGGCCAGGAATTCGTCCTTCAGCCGCGCCATGCTCTCGGCGGCGTTGCGCGCGCTACGCTCCGATTCCAGCAGCTGTTCGCGGGCCAGTTCGATGTCGCGGCGCTCGGTGACGTCCGGGCTGCTGCCGGCCAGGCCGATGAACTCGCCCTCGGCCGAATAGCGCGGCACCGCGGTCATTTCCACCCAGCGCCAGGCGCCGTCGTGGCGGCGCGCCCGCACCAGCGCGCGCAGGTTGCGTTGTTCTTCCAGCGCGCTGCGCAGTTCGAAGGCGAACACGCCGGCGTCCTGCGGATGCAGCACGTCGCCCCAACCCGGCTGCGCGTCGTCGGCCTGCAGGTCGATGCCGAAGAATTCGGCGTAGGCGGTATTGGTGAAGCGCAACTGGCCGGTGGCGTCCAGCACCCAGACCGGCATCGGCAGGCCCTCGGCGAGCGCGCTGAAGCGCGCCTCGCTCTCGGCCAGGTCGCGCTCCACGCGCTTGCGTTCGGTGATGTCGAGGAACTGCACGGCGACCAGGCACTGTTCCGGCGCACCGATGCGGAACGCATCCACCGCCCACCAGCGGCCCAGCGCGGACGCGTAGTTCTCAAACTTGGTCGAGCGCCCGCTCAGCGCGACCTCGCCGTACGCGCGGAACCAGTGTTCCTCGTGGGTCGGCGACAGCTCGCGCATGCGCCGGCCGATCACGTCGCGCATGCCGGTCTCGCGCTCGAACGCCAGATTGACCTCCAGGAACACGTAATCGACGGCGCGTCGGGCTTCGTCGAACAGCACCTGCACCACGCAGAAACCGGAGTCGATCTTGTCGAAGATCTCGCGGTAGTGCAGGCCCGACGCCTGCGTGCGCGACGTGGAGGAAGATTCGGTGCTGACATGCATGAGGGAGTTTGCTCTGGAGACGGCCTGCGGTGGCAGAGGCGACGACGCGCTCCGCGCCTGCGGCGCGATGACGATGGCTCAGGACCGGAAAATGCTCAGCCCGGAACAGCGCGACTGACCCTGCATCTTGTTAAGCCGCTCCGCTGCCGTCAAGCCGGCCAGGCTGGCCGGTGCTGCAGCCGCACCGGGTCACCAGAGAAAAGCGACGACCAGCACGATCCCCAGCAAGGACAGCGCGATACCGGCGATGACGCCCCATTGGGTCAGCCGCGCGCTGCGCAGCGCCTGCTCTTCCAGCCAGCGTTCGGCCTCCTGCCGCCACGGCGGCGGTGGCGACTGATCCAGCATCTGCTGCACCCGCACCACCCCCAGTTCGCGGCATTGCTGCCGGCACTGTTCGGGCGCGGCGACGTCGTCGGGCGCGATTGCATAGGACATGCGTGGTCTCCTTGTCTCTTCTAGCCCAGCGTGAAACGCGGGCTGTCGCTGGCCAGTTCGTGCTCCACCGCCATCCGCGCCAGGCGCGTGTAGTTCGCGCGCGGGCCGGCGCCGCGGCCCACGATCAGGCCCAGGTATTCCAGGCCGGTCCAGACCCGCGCCTTCCACTCGACCCCGCTCTCGGCCAGGACCAGGGTCAGCGAATAGCGGAACGCCTGCCCCTGCGGACTGCGGTAGGCATAGATCGGCGGAAACTGCACCGCCACGTCCTGCTGCTCGCCCAGCGAGGCCAGGTAGCGGCGCAGTTCCTGACGCACGTCTTCGCCCGGGTTCAGGCGCAGGTGGCGCGCCGCCGCGTCCAGGTCGGCCTGCTGATCGACGAAACTGGCCGCACCGCTCGCCGGGCTGTGCCCATGCCGCTTGGCCCAGTCGATGAACTGCAGGCGGACGTCCGTCGCTGCGTGGGCCTGGTGGAACAGCGGCATCTTCATGCGATCGATCCCCGAATCGTGTTCATGTGTGAATGTGCGGATGGTCGCGCGGGCGGCGTGAAGCACGCGGCGACGCAGCGTGAACCGCACGTCACATGCCAGGGCCCATGAACCGGCGGAGAACGATGGCGGCCGGCGGGCGCGGCGCGATTGCGGCGGCGCCCGCGCAGGCACACACTGGCGGGGCCGTTTCCGTGGAGATCCGCGATGAAGATCCGATATGCCTGGACGGCGCTGGCCCTGGCCTGCCTGGTGGCGGGCGGCGCCTCCGCCGAAGTCCGCAACGTCACCGATCCGCAGGCCGCGCGCAGCACCGAGGGCGACAGCCCGGTGCAGGTGCGCTGGACCGACCCCGCCGCCTTCAGCGAACTGCGCTACAGCCGCAATCGCTGGGAAGCGCAGCGCGGCGACTGGGTGCGCGACCTGGCCGATTACCTGCAGCAGCGCGCCAGCAAGCAACTGGCGCCCGGCCAGCGGCTGGAGGTGGAGCTGACCGACATCAAGCGCGCCGGCGACTACGAGTCCTGGCACGGCCCGCAATGGAACGATGTGCGGGTGATGCGCGACATCTACCCGCCGCGGATCAGCCTGACGTTCACCCTGTACGGCGCCGATGGACAGGTGCTGGAGCAGGGCGAGCGCAAGCTGCTCGACAGCAGCTACCTGATGAACAGTTCGATCGGCCTGAATACCGACCCGCTGCGCTACGAGAAGCGGATGCTCGACGACTGGCTGCGTCGCCAGTTCCGCGACAAGGCGGCGGTGGCCGAGCGCTGAGCGGGTGGCGTGTCTTCGGGTGCCTGTCTGTCGCGGCTGAAGCCGCTCCTACAAGGCGCTCGCGGTGAGGGTGCTGGGTGCACGCAGGAGGGGCTTCAGCCCCGGCGGTATCCGACGCCGGAGGTCTGTCGCTCCGCCTGTCGCGGCTAAAGCCGCTCCTACAAGGTGCGGCGCCGGTCAGGCGCCGGCGGCCGCTCAGCCGTCCAGGTACTGCCGCGGCGCGCGCTTGAGTCCGCACAGCAGGCGGTAGGCGCTGGAGCTGCAGCGTGCCGCCAGGGTGTCGATGCGCGGCTGCGCGCCCCACAGTTGCACCTCGCTGCCGAGCCCGGCCTGCGGGTGCTCGGTGAGATCCACGGTCAGCATGTCCATCGACACCCGCCCGATCAGCGCGCCGGGCGCCCCGTCGATCAGCACCGGGGTGCCGTTCGGCGCGAACTGCGGATAGCCGTCGGCATAGCCGATCGCCACCACGCCGACCCGGGTCGGCCGCGGCGCGACGAAACGCGCGCCGTAGCCCACCGGCTCGCCGACCGCCAGCTCGCGTACCGCGATCACCTTGGACTGCAGGGTCATCACCGGGCGCAGCTCGCCCGGCAGCTCGGCGCCGGCGGCGAACGGGTCGGCGCCGTACAGCATCAGCCCGGGCCGGCCCCAGTCGCTGTGCAGTTGCGGCCAGCCCAGCAGGCCCGGCGAATTGCACAGGCTGGTCTCGCCGGCCAGGCCGGCGGTGGCCTGGCGGAACACCTCGGCCTGCTCCAGGGTGCGCGCGCTGTCCAGTTCGTCGGCGCGCGCGAAATGGCTCATCAGCACCAGCCGCTCGACCTGCGCCAGCGCGCTCAGCCGCGCATGCGCGGCACGGAATTCGTCGGGCGCCAGGCCCAGCCTGTGCATGCCGCTGTCCAGCTTCAGCCACAGGCACAGCGGTTGCGGCGCGGCATAGGCGGCGATCGCCTCCACCTGCCACGGCGAGGCCACCGCGCACCACAGCCGGTGCTCGGCGATCAGCGGCAGTTCGTCGGCGTCGAAGAAGCCTTCCAGCAGCAGGATCGGCGCGGCGATGCCGGCCTGGCGCAGCTCCAGCGCCTCCTCGATGCAGGCCACCGCGAAGCCGTCGGCCTCCGCTTCCAGCGCGCGCGCGCAGGCCACCGCGCCGTGCCCGTAGGCATCGGCCTTGACCACCGCCAGCGCCTTGCCGCCGCCCAGTCGCCGGGCCAGGCGGTAGTTGTGGCGCAGCGCCTGCAGATCGATCAACGCACGGGCTGGGCGCACGAACTTGCCTCTGCGACGGGCGCCGAGGCGCCACGCGAATAACGGAAAATGTCCAGGCCCTCGCCGCTGATCTGCGGCCGGCGCTGGGCGATCAGGTCGGCCAGGTAGCGACCGGAGCCGCAGGCCATGGTCCAGCCCAGGGTGCCGTGGCCGGTGTTGAGGAACAGGTTGCGGTAGCCGGTGGCGCCGACCACCGGAGTGCCGTCGGGCGTGGCCGGGCGCAGCCCGGTCCAGAATTCGGCGCGGGCCAGATCGCCGCCGCGCGGGTACAGGTCGTTCACTACGTTTTCCAGGGTGGCGCGGCGCCGCGCCGGCAGCGACAGGTCGAAGCCGGCCAGTTCGGCCATGCCGCCGACGCGGATGCGCTGGTCGAAGCGGGTGATCGCCACTTTGTAGGTTTCGTCGAGGATCGTGGACATCGGGGCCAGCGCCGCGTCGCGGATCGGCAACGTGAGCGAATAGCCCTTCAACGGATACACCGGCAGGCGGATGCCCAGCGGCGCGAGCAGCTGCGGAGAATAGCTGCCCAGGGCGACCACGTAGCGGTCGGCGCGCTCCAGGCGGCCGCCGATGCGCACGCCGTCGAGGCGGTCGCCCTCGGCATGCAGGCCGTCGATCGTCTCGCCGTAGCGGAACTGCACGCCGGCCGCAGCGGCCAGCGCGGCCAGGCGCTGGGTGAACAGGCGGCAATCGCCGGTCTGGTCGTTGGGCAGGCGCAGCGCGCCGACCAGGGTGGCCGGGGCGCTGGCCAGCGCCGGCTCGATCCGGGCGATGCCGGCGCGGTCGAGCAGTTCGTAGGGCACGCCGTACTCGCGCAGCACCTCGATGTCCTTGGCCGCGCCGTCCAGCTGCGCCTGGGTGCGGAACAGCTGGGTGGTGCCGAGCTGGCGGCCTTCGTAGGCGATGCCGGTGTCGGCGCGCAGCTGGTCCAGGCAGTCGCGGCTGTACTCGGACAGCCGCACCATGCGCGCCTTGTTGATCGCATAGCGCTCGGCGGTGCAGTTGCGCAGCATCTGCGCCAGCCACAGGTATTGGCGGATGTCGCCGGTGGGGGTGATGGCCAGCGGCGCGTGGCGCTGGAACAACCATTTCAGCGCCTTCAGCGGCACCCCGGGCGCCGCCCACGGCGAGGCGTAGCCGGGCGACACCTGGCCGGCGTTGGCATAGCTGGTCTCCAGCGCGGCCGCGGGCTGGCGATCGACCACCGTCACCTCGCAGCCGCTGCGCGCCAGATACCACGCCGTGGCCGTGCCGATCACACCGCTGCCGAGAACCAGAACCCGCATGCGCTTACCTCTGTCGGATCAAATCCCTGGCTGAATGGCGCCACGGATGGGTTTAGGCGCAGTATATGGAGCGCAAGCCAGGATTTTCCGCTGATTTTCGAATTCCCGGCAGGGCAATCCCCTGCCCCAGCCCACCGAGACCCGCGCCATGGCCGCACGCGCCCGCGAACTGGACAAGATCGACCGCAAGATCCTGCGCATTCTGCAGCAGGAAGGGCGTATTTCCTTCACCGAACTGGGTGAGCGGGTCGGCCTGTCGACCACGCCGTGCACCGAGCGGGTGCGCCGGCTGGAACGCGATGGCGCCATCACCGGCTACTACGCGCGGCTGGACCCGCACTTCCTCAAGGCCAGCCTGCTGGTGTTCGTGGAGATCAGCCTGGCCTACAAGTCCGGCGACATCTTCGAGGAGTTCCGCCGCGCTGCGCTGAAGCTGCCCAATGTGCTGGAGTGCCACCTCGTCTCCGGCGACTTCGACTACCTGCTCAAGGCGCGGATCAGCGAGATGGCCTCGTACCGCAAGCTGCTCGGCAGCACCCTGCTGACCCTGCCGCACGTGCGCGAGTCCAAGAGCTACATCGTGATGGAAGAAGTGAAGGAGACGCTGAGCCTGCCGATCGCCGACTGAGCGTAAGCCCCTCTCCCGCCGGCGACCGAAGGAAGTCCCGTGGGAGAGAGGGGGTTGGGTGAGGGTACGGCGCGAAGCGGCTCGCGGCATTTGGGTGCACGAGGCTGCGCCCGTACCCTCATCCGCCCCTTCGGGGCACCTTCTCCCGACGGGAGAAGGGAGCAGCCCTAGCCCCTCTCCCATCGGGAGAGGGGTTGGGGTGAGGGTACGGCGCGAAGCGTCTCGCGGAGTTGGGTGCATAAGGCTGCGCCTGTAACCTCATCCACCCTTCGGGCACCTTCCCCCGAAAAGGGGACCATGGTCCCGAGGGGAGAAGGGAGTGGGCGCATGCCGCTGCGGCCTGCGCGACGGACGCGCTTACGCCAGCAGCTTTTCCAGCTCGTCGCGCGAGGTGTGCGCGTGGTTCTTGGCCAGTTCCGACACCACCCGCTTCTGGACTTCCTTGTGCAGCAGCGGCCGCAGCTGGCCCAGGGTCTGCGGGTCGGCGACCAGCACCAGGTGCTCGAAGTCGCTGCGCAGCGCGCTCTGGTACAGGCGCTCGGCCAGCTGGCGGACGAAGCCGGCCTCGTCCATGGTCATCGGCCGGTCGCCGTCTTCGACGCCCTCGATCGGCGTGGGCGTCAGCACTTCGGTCTGCTCCAGCAGCGAGGTCTGGCCGGCCAGATTGGTGCGGAACAGGCGTGCGCTGACGCGATCGGCGACGACCACCAGGGTGTTGTCGGGAAGCTTGCTCATCGGTTCTCCTAGCAAAGGTACGGCGCAGGCAGCGGGAGCGCCTGCGTCGGGCCAGTCTAGGAAGCGGTTCGTGAGGATCGCGACCACGGACCGTTGCCGCGCTTTCACGCCGCGGCCATGCCGGCCGCCGATCGGCGCCTACTCGTTGATGCGCTGGCCGTCGCCGCTGGGCACGGTGCTGTAGTAGCGGCCGCTGCGCGTGTCCAGCACGCGGTTGGGACCGACCTGCACCGCGCCGGGAATGACGCGGCCGCCGCGGTCGTACAGCTTGACCGGGCGGCGGTCGGCGGCGGCATTGGCACCGTTGGCGGGTGCCGGCTTGGCCTTGGCCGGCTTGTGCGCGGGCGACTGCGAGGACGCCGGGCGATCGTCCAGGCTGGACCGCACCGGCGCGGCCTTGGGCACCGGCGCCGATTCCAGCGCGGTCGACTGGCGGGTGGCGGTCGGCGACGACGGGGCCGGATTCAGGCTCTGCGCCGTCGCCAGCGCCGGTGCCAGCAACGCGATGGCCGCCAGGCGAATGAGGGAAGGATGCACAACCGCTCCGTAGCACCGTGATCGGAACGCCGACGCTAGCGCAAGCGGGGCGCCACGTCGATGCCCCGCCGCTGCGGCTTGATCGCGGCGCCGCCGCCCTCATCTTGTGCGCATCCTTCCGCGTCACAGGCCCCTGCCATGAGCCGATTCGACCTCACGCCTCCCACGTCCGCCGAACGCGAGCAGTTGATCGCCGGGCTCAACGACGAAGAGCGGCGGGTGCTGCTGCAGCACGGCACCGAGGCGCCGTTCTGCGGCGTGTTCCTGGACAACAAGCTGGAGGGCGTCTACAGCTGCCGGCTGTGCGGCCTGCCGTTGTTCCGTTCCAGCGCCAAGTTCGATTCCGGCACCGGCTGGCCCAGCTTCTTCGCGCCCTACCATCCGGCCCACGTGCGCGAGATCCGCGACACCAGCCACGGCATGATCCGCACCGAAATCGTCTGTGCACGCTGCGACAGCCATCTCGGCCACGTGTTCCCGGACGGCCCGCCGCCGAGCGGCGAGCGGCATTGCCTGAACTCGGTGTCGCTGCAATTCACCGTACAGGGCCAGGCGCTGCCGAACCCGTTGCAGCGCGGCGGCGGCGACACCGAACCGGCCTGACCGGCGACGGCCTGGCGCCGCGCGACGCGGAGGGGTCCCGGCATGGGTCCCCTCTTGGTTGTTTAGCGATCCTGCCGCGCAGCGCGCGCGGACACGGATCCACACCACACCGCACCCGGCCGCCAGCGCAGGCCTGCAGGCCCATGCGCTGCGCGTGCCATGGCACCGCGGCATAGCGGCGCAGGCCGCATTCGCTGCGCCGCGCGAACGTGTGGCGCTGCCGATGCTCGGCTGTCCTCTGCGCGTGCATCGGGTCGACGCGGACAGCGCGGCATGCCAAGGCCGAGGGCAACGTGTGCTGGAACCCTCCGCGCGATGCCGCCACGCTCAGCCTGTTCGAGCACGGCGATACGCTCGAGGGAATGCGCCAAGGCAGCGGCGCAGCCGGCTGAAGCCAGGCCTCCACACGCCGGCGTACGTCGCCGCAGCGACGACAAACATGACGCCTTCAGATGCGTCTTCACGCAGGCGCGGCCGTGCCGCCGCCTTCAGAAAGCCGCCGCCGGGCCGAAATGGAGGTATCCCCGTTCACGGCTCGCAGGCTGCTTCCGCCATGCTCATCATTGTTGGCTTCCTTGTCGTCATCATCAGCGTGGTCGGCGGCTACGTGCTCTCGCACGGCAAGCTCGGCGCGCTGTGGCAGCCTTATGAATTGCTGATCATCGGCGGTGCGGCGCTGGGTGCGTTCTTGGTCAGCACCCCCGGCAAGATCGTCAAGGCGACCTTCGTCGACATCGCCGGCGTGTTCAAGGGCCCGAGGTACAAGTCCGACGACTACCGGGCCACCCTGACCCTGATCTACGAACTGCTGAACAAGGCGCGGCGCGACGGCTTCATGGCGCTGGAAGATCACGTGGAGAAACCGGCCGAAAGCGCGATCTTCAGCAATTATCCGAAGGTGCTGGCCGACCACCACCTGCTCGACTTCATCACCGACTGCCTGCGCCTGATGATCGGCAGCAACATCGAGCCGCACGAACTGGAGCCGCTGCTGGAGCTGGAGCTGGAGAAGCACCACCACGAGGCGATGGCGCCGGCGCATGCGTTGAGCAAGGTCTCCGACGGCCTGCCCGGCTTCGGCATCGTCGCCGCGGTGCTGGGCATCGTCATCACCATGGGCTCGATCGGCGGCCCGATCGAGGAGATCGGCCACCACGTCGGCGCCGCGCTGGTCGGCACCTTCCTCGGCATCCTGCTGGCGTATGGCTTCGTCGCTCCGCTGGCGGCGGCGATGGAAGCGCGCGCCGAACAGGACAGCCGCATCTTCGAGTCGGTGAAGACCGCCCTGCTGGCCTGCCTGCGCGGCTACAACCCGAAGATCGCGCTGGAGTTCGCGCGCAAGACCCTGCCGAGCAACGTGCGGCCGAGCTTCTCGGACTTCGAGACGCACCTGAAGACGATCAAGTAGCGCTGCCGCCATGCCCGAAGCCAAAGCTACCGTCGTCATCCGCCGGGTCAAGAAGGTCCAGGGCGGCGGCCATCATGGCGGCGCCTGGAAGGTGGCGTTCGCCGACTTCGTGACCGCGATGATGGCGTTCTTCCTGGTGCTGTGGCTGGTCGCGGCCACCACCAAGGAACAGCGCATGGCGATCTCCGAATACTTCCGCAATCCCAGCCCGCTGGAGGGCAAGAGCCCGGCGCCGAGTCCGGGCATGGCCGGCCCCGGCGGCGCCAGCACCTCGATGATCAAGCTCGGCGGCAGCGCCGACATACAGCGCGGCAACAACAAGGATCCGTTCGGCAGCAAGAGCCTGGCCGGAGACACGGAAAGCAAGACGGCGCAACGCGAGAAGGAAAAGCAGCGGCTGGAAACGCTGATGCAGGACCTGAAGGAAGCGATCGACAAGAGCCAGGCGCTGGAGCCGTTCAAGGACCAGCTGTTGCTGGACCTGACCCCGGACGGCCTGCGCATCCAGATCGTGGACAAGGAGAACCGGCCGATGTTCGACATCGGCAGCGCGGTGCTCAAACCCTATACCCGCGACATCCTGCACGAGCTGTCCGGCTTCATCAACGAAGTGCCCAACCACATCAGCATCACCGGCCACACCGACGTCACCCAGTACAGCGGCAAGAACGGCTACAGCAACTGGGAGCTGAGCGCGGACCGCGCCAATGCGGCGCGGCGCGAACTGGTCGCCGGCGGCATGGGCGAGGACAAGGTTTCGCGCGTGGTCGGCCTGTCGTCCTCGGTGCTGTTCGACAAGCAGAATCCGGACAACCCGATCAACCGGCGCATCAGCATCGTGGTGATGACCAAGGACGCCGAGGATGCGGCGCTGGCCGGCAGCGATCACGCCGTGGCGCTGGGCCAGCGGCAGAACGATGCCGACACCAAGGTGCCGGACTTGAGCGCTGGCGGCGCTGCGTCGGCGCCGGCGCGGGCTACGAGTGCGACTGCGGTTCCGGCGACGGTGCCAACCGCGACTCCGGCAGCGAATGCGGCGGCTCCGGCGGCAGGCATCGCCAAGCCGGCGACGGTGACGATCGCGCCGCCGCGCACCACCTCACCGGAGGCCGCGGCCGACGCCGCCCGCGAAGCGATCCGCGCGGTCAACAGCGTCACCGGCAACACGCCGCGCAACAGTGCCGCGCCGTCGCCGGCAACGGCGACAGCCGCCGAGAGTCCGGCGCAACGCTGACGCCGTTTCCTCTCGGGCTGTATCCGGCCTGCGCAGGCTCCGGCCACGGCCGGAACTGTCCCGATCAAGCCAGGTCGCGACCAACTCCTGAAGAAGCTCGCGGCCATGGCGTCGCGGTTCCCGACTTCGCTCGTCGCGGCTGAAGCCGCTCCTACAAGGGCTCGCGGCCAACTGGCCGGGTGAATCGCAGGAGGGATTTCAACCCCGACGGATAGCCAGCGACGCGACGCAGCGCTTCTCATTACGGCAGCGGTTGCGCCACGCCCTGCGCGATCGCCTGGCGGGTGATGCGTTCGATGTCGCGTTGCAGCGTCGCGTTGGCGACCTGCTGGCGCTTTGCCAGCACTTCCTGTTGCCGGGCCAACACCTCCTGTTGCTCGGCCAATGCCGATTGGCGCGTTTCCAGGGCCGCCATCTGCTGCGCGAAGTCCGCATGCGCGGCATCGGTACGTGCCGCGGATCGGGCAGCGGCCTGGCCGCCGCTGGCGGCAAGCCGCGCCTGCTCGCTGGCGCGCCTGGCCTCCTCCATCGCCTGGCCTGCCTGGCCCTGTGCGATGGCGCCCTGTTGCCGGCCGATCTCGCCCTGGCGCGTGCCCAACCGCCCCTGCCGCTCGCCCAGCTCGCCCTGTTGCCGCCCCAGCGCTTCGACCGGCGCGTACGCGGCCTTCAACTGCTGGATCGTGGCCGCATCGCGTACCACGTAGCGCTTGCCGTCCCTGCGGATCCACCACAGCGTCTCCTCGCCGTGGCGCGCGCGCCGCGCCTCGCGCAGGTCGTCGCTGCTGCCGTACATGTTGGTGCTGGATTTTTCGAACAGCACCGAGGCGTTGCGGCGATCGTCGGACAGGAGGGTGATGGTGGAAGTGTTCGTCAGCCGATGCGCGCCGGCCACGGGCGCGGGCGGCACCGGCGGCACCGGTGGCACGGGCGGAACAGGCGGCATTGCGGGCGACGCCGGTTCGGCCGGTTCGGCAATGTCGGAGGCCGCATCCTGGGCGCTCGCCTGTACGCACGCGATGGCGCCGGCCAGAACCAGCAGTGCGGCGCCGCGGCGCCAGAGTGGGGTGTTGGAGTGCAGCATGGCGGATCTCCTTGTGGGCATGGCGGATGGGCGAAGCGATGACCTGGGCCGTAGCGACCAGCGGCCCGAGCGGCGACGCGAACGCGCGTCGCCGACTTCGGTACCGGATGCACCGCTGCCCTCGCTGTAAATCCGCCGCTCGCGAGCGGGCAGCGGTGACAGGACTGGATAGCTACAACTGTAGTCAAACTAGCCATGCCTACAGATGTAGTCAAGCCTGCCGAAGGTCATGCCCGGCCGCCCCGCTTACAATGGCGGTCACTCCGCGAGCGAGACGAACGTGTCCAAGCAATCCAAAGCCAAGCGCGACAAGCGCAAGAAGCAGCAACCCAAGCGCGCCTTTGCCCGACTGGGCCGCGACCAGCCCATCGCCAACCACGCCGTGCTGCAGGACGAAAGTGGCCGCGTGCTGGCCGCGATCGGCCTGCAGGGCAACGAGTGGCTGCTGTCGGTCGGCGGCCAGACCATGGGCAACGCCGACAACCCGGTGCCGATGCTGGCGATGCTCAAGCATCTGGCCAACGTGCAGGAGCAGGAAGGCAAGACCATCACCCTGGACTATTCGACCCAGTTGCAGCAGATGATCGACGACCTTGCCGCCGACGAGGGCAAGACCGCGGCCGAGTACCTGGACG
Organism: Xanthomonas bonasiae; assembly: GCF_014836395.1. Lineage (NCBI taxonomy): Bacteria > Pseudomonadati > Pseudomonadota > Gammaproteobacteria > Lysobacterales > Lysobacteraceae > Xanthomonas > Xanthomonas bonasiae. The sequence continues at coordinate 43,566 of NZ_JACSQX010000006.1, read as the reverse complement.
CGCTGGTCGCCGAGTTCGCCGAGAGCGATGGCGATGCGGACGCCGAAGAAGACGGCGTCGCCGAGGCGAGCGACGCTGCTGCCGAAGACGCGGATGCCGAGGCATCGGCGGGCAAGGCAAGCGACGCGGTGGCGACCACGGACGCCGACGCGGACGCGGACGCCGACGGCAAGCACAAGCCAGCCTGATCGGCGCGATGGCGGTCTACATCGACGATGCGGTGCATCCCTGGCGCGGCCAGCGCTGGGGACACCTGCTTGCCGATACGCTGGACGAACTGCATGCGATGGCGGCGCGGCTGGGCATTCCCCGCCGCGCCTTCCAGAACAAGCTCAGCGGCGCGCACTACGACGTGCCCGCCGCCTTGCGCGACGAAGCGATCCGGCTCGGCGCGGTGCCGGTGTCGCGGCACACCGATCGCGCACTGATGAAGGCGCTGATCCGCCAGGCCCGCGCGCAGGCGCGCGGCGAAGCCGATTGAACATGCATGGCGGCATCGGAGTACGGCGCATTGCGGTGGCGCGGGCTTGCGGATGCGTTGGGATGCCGCTCCCCGCAGCGGCCGGCGCGGTAACGGCCTGCGACTCCGCGCGTCGCGACTGAAGTCGCTCCCACAGGGAGCTGCGGATGCTCGCTGCTGCGATGCTTCGGATGCTTGGCTGGTGCGCTGCAGGAGGGGATTCGGCCCCGACACCCGACGATGCCGGCGCAGTTCCGGACTCCGTTCGTCGCGGCTGAAGCCGCTCCTGCAGGGAGCTTGCAGCAAGTTGGCTGGATGCACTGTGGGAGGGGCCTTAGTCCCGACTGCATCCAAAGTCGGAACATCCACCGCTTCGCGCGTCGCGACTGAAGTCGCTCCCACAGGGAGCTGCGGATGCTCGCTGCTGCGATGCTTCGGATGCTTGGCTGGT
>NZ_JACSQX010000006.1:26211-42555 GCF_014836395.1 Xanthomonas bonasiae | reverse complement strand
CGACGATGCCGGCGCAGTTCCGGACTCCGTTCGTCGCGGCTGAAGCCGCTCCTGCAGGGAGCTTGCAGCAAGTTGGCGGGGTGCACTGTGGGAGGGACTTCAGTCCCGACTGCATCCAAAGTCGGAACATCCACCGCTTCGCGCGTCGCGATTGCCGCGCCTAGAACGGGTCGCTGCCCGGGCGCAGGTCGATGCCCAGGATCGCCGCCAGGCGCTGCATGTCCTCGTCGTCGCGGCTGAGCGCCATCCAGCCGGCGCGGTCGTCGCCGCCGGTGTCCCAGCACCAGATGCTGTAGCCGTACTCGCGCAGGCGGTCGTAGGCCACCGCCAGCAGCGAGGCGGTGTCGTGGGCGCCGAGGAAGTCCTCGTCGTCGACGTCGCCGCCCCAGTCGAGGCGCAGGTTCCAGCGCGCGGCCAGTTCGTTGATCGCGCCGATCAGCGCTTCGGTATCGCCGCCGTCCACGTAGAAGCCGGAGGTCCAGTCGATGGCGTCCTTCAGCGTCCACAGCCAGCCGTCGCCGTCGCTCTCCACTTCGCCCGCCGCCTCGCGGTAGGCGTTGAACTGGCGCAGCGCGGTCTCGTCGTCGCCGGGATTGATCAGCAGCAGCAGGTTCCAGATCAGCCCCTGCTGGGTATCCGGATCGTCGTCGTCCGCGTCGCCGCTGAGGTCGTCGGGATCTTCGTAGTCGGCGCTGTTGTCGGGCATGGCGGCGGATCGGGCAGTGCGGGACGCGCAGTGTGACGCGCCGGGCGCGGCGACGGAAGCGCGGCGAAACTCGGCAGCGACGCCGCAGGCGTTTATCCTTCGCCCCCGGAAGACGGCTCCACCCGCCGCCAAGCGAACCCATGACGATGAGCGATACCCCTCCCGATCACCTGGCGATCAGCCCGCAGAGCCCGTTCCACGATGCCGAGGCGCTGGCGCGCGGCGTCGGCATCCGCTTCAACGGCGTGGAGCGCGACAACGTGGAGGAGTACTCGGTCAGCGAAGGCTGGATCCGCGTGCAGGTCGGCAAGGCGCGCGACCGCCGCGGCAATCCGATGACGATGAAGATCAAGGGCGCCGTGGAGGCGTACTACCTCGAGAGCAACTGACCGCGCGGGCGCGGCGAGCGCGCGGCATCGCGCGATGGCAGCTGCCCGCGTTGGCGATCGATGCACTCATGGTGGTCCTGGTCTGCCCCCCTGTCGTGTGCCGCAGCCCGTCTGGATACGGTCGGGCTGGCGCACCGCGTCCGCCTGCGCCGCAGGCCGGGTACGTAGTCACCGACCTATTCTGTCGCGGCTGAAGCCGCTCCTACACAGGGCGTGTCGCGTGGGGCTTCGGCCCCGGTAGCGACCAGATCCGTCCTCGCGTTGCCTTTCCACCGCACCGGATCGCGGCGGCGGCCCGCACAAGCGTCACAGCGGCAACGCGCGCCGGCGACGGCTCAGGACTTGAGCCGGTAACCGCTGCGGAAGATCGCCCAGACCACGAGCAGGCACAGCGCCAGGAACACCCCGGTCATGCTCGCGCTGACCGCGATGTGCACGTCGGCCTTGCCGAAGAACGCCCAGCGGAAGCCGCTGACCAGATACACCACCGGATTGAACCAGCTGATCTTCTGCCACAGCGGCGGCAGCATGCTGATGGAGTAGAAGCTGCCGCCGAGGAAGGTCAGCGGGGTCACCACCATCAGCGGGATCACCTGCAGCTTCTCGAAGCCGTCGGCCCAGATGCCGATGATGAAACCGAACAGGCTGAAGGTCAGCGCGGTCAGCACCAGGAAGCCGAACATCCACAGCGGATGCGCGATCTCGTAGGGCACGAACGCGCGCGCGGTGAGCAGGATCAGCAGGCCCAGCAGCACCGACTTGCTCGCCGCCGCGCCGACATAGCCGATCACCACCTCCCACCACGCCACCGGCGCCGACAGCACCTCGTAGATGGTGCCGGCCCAGCGCGGCATGTAGATGCCGAACGAGGCGTTGGACACGCTCTCGTTGAGCAGCGACAGCATCACCAGCCCGGGGATGATGTAGGCGCCGTAGCGGATCCCGTCGATGTCGCCCATGCGCGAGCCGATCGCCGCGCCGAACACCACGAAGTACAGCGAGGTCGACAGCACCGGCGAGGCGATCGACTGGGTCAGCGTGCGGAAGGTACGCGCCATCTCGAAACGGTAGATCGCGGCGATCGCATGCAGGTTCATGCGCGCGCCTCCGTGCGGCCGGCGGCAGGGCGCACCAGGTTGACGAAGATCTCCTCCAGCGAGCTTTCGCTGGAATGCAGGTCCTTGATCTCCACGCCCTGCTCTTCCAGTTGCCGCAGCAGGCTGCCGATGCCGGTCTGCTCGGCCTGCACGTCGTAGGTGTAGGTCAGCACGGCGCCGTCGGCGGACAGTTCCAGCGGCTGCGCCGCCAGCGCCGCGGGCAGCGCCGTCAGCGGCGCCTGCAGGGTCAGCGCCAGCTGCTTCTTGCCGAGCTTGCGCATCAGCGTGCGCTTGTCCTCCACCAGCACCAGCTCGCCGCGGTTGATCACCCCGACCCGGTCGGCCATGTCCTCGGCTTCCTCGATGTAGTGCGTGGTCAGGATGATGGTGGTGCCCTGCTCGCGCAGGCGCCGCACCATCTGCCACATGTCGTGGCGCAGCTCCACGTCCACGCCGGCGGTGGGCTCGTCCAGGAACAGGATGCTCGGTTCGTGCGCCAGCGCCTTGGCGATCAGCACGCGCCGCTTCATGCCGCCGGACAGGGTGGAGATCTTGCTGTCGCGCTTGTCCCACAGCGACAGTTCGCGCAGCACCTGCTCCAGGTAGGCGGGATTCTTCGGCTTGCCGAACAGGCCGCGGCTGAAGCGCACCGTCGCCCACACCGTCTCGAACGCGTCGGTGGCCAGTTCCTGCGGCACCAGGCCGATCTTGGCGCGCGCGGCGCGGTAGTCCTGCACGATGTCGTGGCCGTCGGCCAGCACGGTGCCGGAACTGGGATTGACCAGGCCGCAGACCACGCTGATCAGCGTGGTCTTGCCGGCGCCGTTGGGACCGAGCAGGGCGAAGATCTCGCCGCGCTGGATGTCCAGGTCGATGCCTTTCAGCGCCTGGAAGCCGCCTTTATAGGTCTTGGTGAGCTGTTGGATGGAAATGATCGGCGACACACGACTCCTTGCGCGGTGGATCGGATCGGCCACCGCGACGAACGTCCGACAGGGTAGAGGTCCGCTACGCTCCGATAAACCGCGATAGGCGGAAGCAGTCTCCCGCAGGCGGGATAGTGGTGAGGCCGGGATTCGGGAATGGGGATTCGGGATTGGAAAAGCCTAGCAGCAACGACGTCACGGACATGGCAAGCTCCAGCGTCCGCCGGCCGGGCCGGCATCCAGCGCGGCGCTCCTCAAATCCCCAATCCCCAATCCCGGCTCTCAATTCTTCCGCCGCGCCTCCAGCAGATCCAGATTGCGGATCAGGCGGCGCGCGATCTCGTCGGAGATCTTGCGCTGGCGGGTCAGCTTGAACAGCTCCTGGCGTTCGGCCTGCAGGCCGGCGTGGCGCAGCTGGCGCAGCACGTCGTCCAGCCGCCGCGCCTCTTCCGGGTCGCTCTCCATCGCCTCGCCATGGTCGAGGTGGCGCTGGTACAGGGCGCTGACCCGGATCGCCGCCTCGTTGTAGAGATCGGCATGTTCGCTGTCGTGGACCAGCCGCTGGCGCAGTTTCTCCACCGCCGCCAGCGCCGCGCGCGAGGATTCGCGCCGGGCCAGGTCCTCCTCCAGGCGGTCGCTGGGTTCCTCCGGCAGTTCCAGGCCACGCAGCAGCCGCGGCAACGCCACGCTGGCGACCAGCAACGAGGTGACGATCACCGCGCTGGCCAGGAAGATCACCAGGTCGCGCGCCGGGAACGCGGCGCCGGTGGGCAGCAGCAGCGGCAGGGTCAGCACGCCGGCCAGGGTGATCGCACCGCGCACGCCGGCCAGCGAGGCCGCCACGACGATCCGCCACGGCGGGCTGAGATGCGCCTCGCCGCGGCGCCGCGCCTTGAGCAGGTTCCAGCGCAGCGACAGCCACACCCACACGAAGCGCAGCAACAGCAGGCCGACATAGATCGCCAGCGCATAGCCCAGCAGCCACCACGGATTGAGGTGTCCGGCCTCGTCGATGTTGTGCACCGCGCCCTGCACGATGCCCGGCAACTGCTCGCCGAGCAGCACGAACATGATGCCGTTGAGGGTGAACTGGACCATGTCCCACACCGCCGAGCGCTGCACGCGCATGCTGCCCGGGGCGCGGCCGCTCAGTTCCACGTAGCTCATGCTGATGCCGGCGGCGACCGCGGCGAGGATGCCGGAGGCGTTGATCGCCTCGGCCAGCAGGTAGGCGGCGAACGGCAGCAGCAGGTTGACCAGGATCGCCGCGCCGGGCTCCTCGCCGACCTGGCGCCAGATCCAGCGCTGCGCCAGGCTCGCGCCCAGGGTCACGCCGACGCCGGCGGCGACGCCGACCAGCGCCACCCACAGGAAGGTCAGCGAGGCGTCGGCCAGCGAGAACGCGCCGGTCATCGCCGCGGCCACCGCGAACTGGAAGCAGACCAGGCCCGACGCATCGTTGAGCAGCGATTCGCCCTCCAGGATGTGCATCAGCCGCTTCGGGATCGGCGCCCGCGCCGCGATCGAGGACACCGCGACCGGATCGGTCGGCGACACCACCGCGGCCAGCGCGAACGCCACCGCCAGCGGCATCGCCGGAATCATCCAGTGGATCAGGAAACCGGCGCCGACCACGGTGAACACCACCAGCCCCAGCGCCAGTTCCAGGATCGCGCCCTTGTCGCGGAACAGGCCCTGCTTGGGGATGCGCCAACCGTCCAGGAACAGCAGCGGCGGCAGGAACAGCAGGAAGAACAGCTCCGGCTCCAGCGCGTACCCCTTCTTGAACACCCCGGCGATGACCGCGCCCAGGCCGATCTGCACCAGCGGCAACGGCAGCGAGAACGGCAACACGCGGACCAGATAGCCGCTGGCCACCACCGCCAGCAACATCGCCAACACCACTTCGATCGAATGCATGCTCGTCCGGACGGCGGTGCCGCACCGCCGGCACCGCACCATGAATGGGGGAAGCGGCAAGCAAAGCGCACCGCAGGCGCGATGTCCAGTGACAGCGGCGCGCGGCATTTAGCCGGCGGCGCGCCTGCAGCGGCCCGCACACGCCCTGCTGGCGCCGTGCCGCGGTCGCGGTCGCGGCGCAAGCTGCGCTACCCGGCCGCATCGCGGCACGCGATAGTATCGATCCGCCCCATTCCCACACCGAAACCCGCGCAGCGTCGCCGTCGGAGACTCCATGCTGACCATTCAAGAGCTCAACACCTTCATCGACGACCAGGCGGTCGGCGACAGCGTCTCGCAGATCTGGACCCTGATCGGCCAGCATTTCGAGCAGGCCCAGGCGACCCTGCCCGCCGAACAGGCGATGCCGCGGCGCGAACTGTCGTTCCACGATCATGTGCGGCTATTGGGCTATCTGTGCCTGCTGCTCGAGGGCATTCCGGGCGACCTGGTGGAGATCGGGGTGTGGAAGGGCAAGTCGCTGGTGCTGATGAACGAGGTCAGCAACCGCCAGCGCAGGGTGATCGGCCTGGATCCGTTCGCCTTGCCGAACCAGTTCGAGGAATTCAACCACTATCGCCAGCTGCTGCTGCCCAATGCGCAGTTCATCCGCGGCTACTCGGAGTTCTGCGCCCAGCACTTCTACAACATGAAACCCGAAGTGGCATTGCTGCATATTGACGGCGGCCACACCGGGCGCAACGTGCTGCTGGATTTCCTGCTGTATGCGCCCAGCGTGGTGAGCGGCGGGTTCGTGGTGTTCGACGACTACGGCGACCACCAGCATTCGCCGGAAGTTGGGCCCGCGGTCGACCTGCTCAGGGCCACCGGCTACTTCAACGACTTCCATGTGCTGGGCTGCGCACATGGGTTCGAGAACAGCTACGTGCTGCAGCGCCGCTGAGCCGACGGCGCTGTGTCCGTCCGCCGCCTGCCCACGCTGGCAGGCGGCGCTGCCTGCGTGAGTCCCCAACGACGCAACACCTGCGGCGCGGCATGGCGCACGAGCCCGTCGCCGCGCGCGGTCTTGCCGGCTGCAGCGTGTGCGCAGCCTCTGCGCAGGCACGCTTGCCGGAGTGCCCTTGGCGCGCGGGGGCCATACCCGCATTCATCATTATCTGGGTGGCGTGATGCAACCGCGCCAGCGCTGCGCCCGTAAAGCGTGTGCACGGTCGACTGGCCGCGCATCCCCTAAAGGAGCAAACCCATGAAGATCCACTTGCTGGCCCTGGCCCTCGCCGGCCTCGTCTCGATGCCCGCCATGGCCGCCACCGGCCAAGCCGCGATGCACGACCACGCCGCGATGACCGAGGCCAAGCCGAATCCGATGGTCGGCGGCGCCCCGATGTACGCGACCAAGGACATCATCGACAACGCGGTCAACTCCAAGGATCACACGACCCTGGTCGCCGCGGTCAAGGCCGCCGGCCTGGTGGACACGCTGAAGGGCGCAGGCCCGTTCACCGTGTTCGCACCGACCAACGCCGCCTTCGCCGCACTGCCGGCGGGCACCGTGGACACGCTGCTCAAGCCCGAAAACAAGGACAAGCTGACTCAGGTCCTGACCTATCACGTGGTCGCCGGCAAGCTCGATGCGGCGACGCTGCTGGCGCAGATCAAGGCCGGCGGCGGCAGCGCCAAGTTGACCACCGTGCAGGGCGAAACGCTGGTCGCCAAGACCCGCGGCGGCAAGGTCACCCTCACCGACAGCAAGGGCAATACCGCCCACGTCACCACCGCCGACGTGATGCAGAGCAATGGCGTGATCCATGTGGTGGACAAGGTTTTGATGCCGTAAGCACACCTCGGGGAGTGCATTGGCATCGCGAGGACGGCTTTGGCCGTCCTCGTTTTGCGCCGTGCATGCGAATGGCGACAGACGGCGCGGCCTGCCCGCTGCAATGGCGGGCGAACGCGCACAGACGGTCAGTCGTCGGCACTGGCTGCGCGCGGCGTCTGCATCTGTTCTGCAAGAACGCGCAAGTCCTGCACGAAGCCTCGATAGGCGGCATCGACCGTATCGGTGCCGCGCTGGCGCAACACCCATGACGGATGCACGGTGGCCAGGGCACGGGTGCCGTCGGCCAGCGCCTGCCACTGCCCGCGCTGCGCCATCAGCGCAAAGCCGTTGCCGAGCACCGCGTGCGCCGCGGTCGCGCCCAGGCACAGCACGATGCGCGGGCGCACCCGCGCCAGCTCGCCGGCCAGCCAGAAACGGCATGCCTCCACCTGCGCACGCTCGGGATTGCGATGCAACCGCGCCTTGCCGCGTTGCTCGAAACGGAAATGCTTGACCGCATTGGTCACGTACAGCCCGGCGCGGGCGATGCCGAGTTCGTGCAGCGTGCGATCGAACAGGCGCCCGGCCGGACCGACGAACGGCCGCCCGCTCAGATCCTCCTCGTCGCCGGGCTGCTCGCCCACCACCATCACCGCCGCATCGTGCGGCCCCTCGCCGAACACGGTCTGCGTGGCCGGCTGCCAGAGCGGGCAGCGCCGGCACTCGCGCGCCGCGGCGCGCAGCGCATCCAGGCTGCCATCGACATCGACATCGACCGGCGGCGGCGGCGCGGGAATGCGCCGACGCGCCGGCTCCGGCGCGCGCTTGGCCATGGCGCGCACGCGCTGCCCGGCCTCGCGGATCAGGCCCGGCAGCAACTGCGTCTCCGGCAGGTTCTTCCAGTACTTCTGCGGCATCTCCTGGCGCATCATGTCCGGATTGAGCCGTGCCGGATTGAAAATGTTGGCGTAGTAGGTGCGCCACAACGCATCCTGCGCATCGTCGGCCGGCGCATCGGCCCGTTGCGCACCAGCGCCGAACTGCAGCGCGGCGCCGTCCCAACGCACGCTGCGGTAAGGCGTGAGGATCGCCCAGCGCATGCCGGCAAAACGGCGCGCGAAGAACGGCGCGATGCGATCGACGATGTGGTGTTCCGGCTCGAACCAGGCGACGAACGCCTCGTCCTCGCCGGGCACCTCGCGGAAGCGCACGAACGCCTTCATCTTGTGGCTGTCGCGGCGCACCGCCTGCGCCCACTGCTGCGCCCGATGCACATCGGCATCGGTGACCCGCTGCAACAGCGCGCGCTCGCCCGACGCGATCCGCCACAACAGCCGATACAGCAACGCGTGCCGCTGCGGATCGCGATGGCACAGCACCGCCCCCGCCAACGCCAGGAACTCGGCGGACACCCGCGGCGCCGCCACCGTGGCCGGCAACATGGCCACATCGGCACCGGCCAGCAACCCGCCCTGCGCATCCCCCTCCCAGACCAGCGACTCCGGCGCCACCTGCGCACACCACGCCGCCCGCGCCGCCCCCCGCCACGCCTCCAAACTCCACGCAGGCACCACCTCAGCCCGAAACACAGCTCAACCCTCGCATCACCGCACCGGCACCAACCCAACAGCCACCAGCACCACCATCACCAAAGCAACGGCCGTTGCCGTTGCTATTGCGGTTGCCTTTGCTATTGCCTTTGCTGTTGCTGTTGCTGTTGCTGTTGCCGGTGATCTTGCTGTTAAAACTTCCCGCCTTAAAGCGAGCCGAGCACCGCAGTGGCGAGCGGCCGAAGAGGCGCCCCTGTTTGAGCGAAGCGAGTTTGGGCGCCGTGCCGTTCGCCGCGAGGAGCGCAGGGGACCGGTGCGGCTGTATCGCACCGGCTCGTGTCGGGCGGGAGCGGTTTTGGTTACTTTTGCCAAGACAAAAGTGACTCGCGCCGACCGGCGCGAAAGCTCTTGATCTTGCTCTTGATCTTGCTTCGGCAACTGCCGTTGCCTCTGCAGTTGCAGTTGCAGTTGCCATCGCAGCAATCATCGCAACAACCCAGCCACTACAGCGCCACAGCACAGCGTCAATCAAACAACCCACCCTGCCGCGGCGCCGGCGCCAACTGCGCCCGCAACCGCTGCGGATCGTCCAACCGCCGGCGCGGATGATGATCCACCACACTGACGAACGGCAGCACCTTCTTCATCGGCATCCGCAACCGTGCCAGATCCCCGACCCGCAACCGCGCATGCCGCCGCGACAGCAACAACCGCTCCACATTGCGTGTGCCCAGGCCCGGCACCCGCAACAACATCTCCCGCGCCGCCGTATTCAGATCGACCGGAAACCGCTCCGGATTCCGCAATGCCCAGGCCAGCTTCGGATCCACGTCCAGATCGAGCATGCCGCTGGCCGCCTCCGGCGCGATCTCCTCCACCGAAAAATCGTAGAACCGCAGCAGCCAGTCGGCCTGATACAGGCGATGCTCGCGCTGCAACGGCGGCGCCTGCAGCGGCAGCTTCGACGATGCATCCGGAATCGGACTGAACGCCGAGTAGTAGACCCGCCGCAGTCGATAATTGCCGTAGAGATTGTGGCTGGTGCGCAGGATCGCGCGGTCGTCGGCAGCGTCGGCGCCGACGATCATCTGCGTGCTCTGCCCGGCCGGCGCGAACCGCGGCGGCTTGGCGCTGAGCTTGCGCTCGGCCTTGCGCGCCTCCTTGCTTTCCTCGATGCGCCAGCGCAGCTCGCCCATCGCCGCGCGGATGCCGCCGACGCTCTTTTCCGGCGCCAGCCGGGTCAGACCCTGTTCGGTCGGCAGCTCGACATTGATGCTCAGCCGGTCGGCGTAGCGGCCGGCCGCGGCCAGCAGTTCCGGCGCCGCATCGGGAATCGTCTTGAGATGGATGTAGCCGGCGAAGCGGTGCTCCTCGCGCAGCTGCCGCGCCACTTCCACCAGCTGTTCCATCGTGTAGTCGCTGTTGCGGATGATGCCGCTGGACAGGAACAGGCCCTCGATGTAATTGCGCTTGTAGAAATCCAGGGTCAGCTTGACCACTTCGGCCGGGGCGAAGCGCGCGCGACGCACGTTGCTGGAGACGCGGTTGACGCAGTACGCGCAATCGAACACGCAGAAGTTGGTCAGCAGGATCTTCAGCAGCGACACGCAGCGGCCATCGGGCGTGTAGGAATGGCAGATGCCCATGCCCTCGGTGCTGCCGATACCGCCGCTGCGCAGCGAATGGCGCTTGTCAGCGCCGCTGGAGGCGCAGGAGGCGTCGTATTTGGCCGCGTCGGCGAGCACGGCGAGCTTTTCGAGGGTATTCACGCGTGGACGATGCCCGCTGGCCGTCTCAGCCTGTGAGACGGCGAGGCGTATTTTCCTTCACCGCGATGAACCGCTCAGGCGCGCGCCGGCGCGCTGCGGCGGTCGCGCTCAGGCCGCGGCGCGCCGCACCGCGCCGTCGAACCGGTACAGGTCCATCGCCAGCAGCCCGGCATCGATGCCGGCATCGATGCGCTGCGCGCCCAGCCCCTCTTCGCCGGCGGCGCCCATCGCGAAGTAGATCGGCAGCCAATGCTCGTCGGTGGGATGCGCGCGCTCGGCGAACGGCGCCTGGCGGCGATAGTCGAGCAGGGCCGGCAGGTCCTCGCGCCGCAAGGCCTGCTCCACCCACTCGATGAACGGGCGCACGTAGGGCGCGTCCTTGCCCTCGGCGTAGCGGCCGAAGTCGTGCAGGTTGTGGGTGATGCTGCCCGAGCCGACCAGCAGCACGCCGTCGTCGCGCAGCGGCGCCAGCGCGCGGCCCATCGCCAGCTGGTGGGCGGGGCCCAGTTCCGGCTGGATCGACAGCGGCAGCACCGGGATGTCGGCCTGCGGGTACAGCAGCGACAACGGCACCCACACGCCATGGTCCAGGCCGCGGCGCTCGTCCACAAAGGGCTGCAGACCGGCGCGTTCGAGCCGTTCGGCGACCTCGCGCGCCAGCGCCGGCGCGCCCGGCGCCGGATACTGCATCTCGTGCAGCGCGCGCGGGAAACCGCCGAAGTCGTGGATGGTCTGCGGCTGCGCCGCAGCGCCGACCAGCGGCCGCCGCGCCAGCCAGTGCGCCGACGCCACCACGATCGCGCGCGGACGCGGCAACGCCGCCGCCAGTTCGGCCAGGCGCACGCCCACCAGACCCGGGTCCAGCGCGGTCATCGGCGAACCATGCGAGATGTACAGCGAGGGCAGACGGGACATGACAGGTTCTCCAGGGGGATCAGGCGCGGCGTCCGCCGATCGGGACGCTGCCGGGGCCGGCGGCGCCGGCACGCGTGGCCCTGGATCGCAAGGGCCATGGCGGCAGATCCACAGGGTATTCCCGTCACGAGGGGGGATAAATTACCCTGCGCCCGGATATCTATTTCGGGAACGGCAACAATGGATACGCTGGAAGCGATGCGCGTGTTCGTCACCGTGGTCGACCGCAACGGCTTCAACGCTGCCGCCGACGCGCTGGGCATGTCCACCGCCAGCGTCACCCGGCAGGTCGCCTGGCTGGAGAAGCGGCTGGGCCTGCGCCTGCTCAACCGCACCACGCGCCGGGTCAGCCCGAGCAGCGTCGGTACCGCCTACTACCAGCGCTGCCAGGTGCTGCTGGCCGAGTTCGACGACATGGAGGCGGCGGTCGGCGAGCAGGCGCTGACCCCGTCCGGCACCCTGCGCATCAACGCGCCCTTCAGCTTCAGCATCGCCCGGCTGGGACCGCGGCTGGCCGGCTACCGGGCGCGCTATCCGCAGGTCGCGCTGGACCTGTCGCTGTCCGACCGCATGGTGGACATCGTCGAGGAAGGCTACGACATGGCGATCCGCATCACCCGCCAGGTCACCCCGACCCTGATCGCACGCAAGCTCGGCGAGGTGCAGGCGTATTTGTGCGCCTCGCCGGCCTACCTGGAACGCGCCGGCATGCCGCGCCTGGCCGCCGACATCGCCGGCCACGAATTCCTGACCTACAGCTACATGCCGCTCGACGAGATCGTCCTGCATGGCCCCGACGGCGAAACCCGGGTTCGCGTGCAGGGCGGGCTGCGCGCCAACAGCGGCGACGTGCTGCGCGAGGCCGCGATCTCCGGCATGGGCATCGTCCTGCAGCCGGACTTCATCGCCCAGGACGCGCTGGAGGACGGCCGCCTGGTGCGGGTGCTGCCCGACCACCGGCTCGCCCCGATCGGCGTCTACGCGGTCTATGCCAGCCGCAGCCACCTGGCGCCGAAGGTGCGCAGCTTCATCGATTACCTGGTCGAAGTCGGCATCGAACGCGAGATGCACGCCGCCGCCGCGCCCTGATCCGCGGCCACCGCTCGGACACAACATCCCGCACGTGGCGCTGATCGAAGCGGCGGCGCATGCGCACAATGCCCGCGCTTCATCCCCCTTCCTTTCAGGAGTTCGCCCATGAGCAAGATCGCCATCGTCTATTTCAGCGGCTACGGCCATACCGTCAAGCAGGCCGAGGCGGTGCACGCCGGCGCCGCCGCCGTCGGCGAGGCCACGCTGTACCGCATCGACCAGGACGGCAACCTGCCGGAAAGCGCCTGGGAAGCCATCGGCCAGGCCGATGCGATCGTCTACGGCAGCCCGACCTACATGGGCGGCCCGGCCTGGCAGTTCAAGAAGTTCGCCGACGCCAGCTCCAAGCCGTGGTTCGCGCAGGCGTGGAAGGACAAGGTCGCCGCCGGCTTCACCAACTCGGCCTCGGTCAACGGCGACAAGTTCTCCACCATCGAATACTTCTGGACCCTGTCGCAGCAGCACGGCCAGGTCTGGGTCGGCACCGGCCTGCTGCCGGCCAACACCAAGGCGCACGGCCCGGCCGACACCAACTGGACCGCCGGCTCCGGCGGCGCGCTGGCGATCTCGCCGTCGGACGCCTCGCCGGAGGAAGCGCCGCGCACCGGCGACCTGGAGACCGCCAGGCTGCTCGGCAAGCGCGTGGCCGAATACGCGGCCAAGCTGAAACGCTGAGCCGCGCACGGCGTCGCCCACGCCATGCGGGCGACGCCGGTTGCGGGGTTGCGCGACCGGTGTCGGCGCCGCACACGAACGGACGCGGCGGCTACTGCGCCGCCGCGTTCGCCGCGCGCAGATGGTCGATGAACACGCGCAGCTTCGGCGCCAGGTGTTCGCGCGCCGGATAGTAGAGATAGAAGCCGGCGAAAGGCTGCTGCCAGTCGTCGAGCACGCGGACCAGGCGGCCGGCGGCGACATCGGCGGCGACCACCGATTCGAAGCCCTGCGCCAGGCCCAGCCCTGCCAGCGCCGCCGCATGGGTCAGGCCGCTGTCGTTGAACACCAGGGTACCGGTCACCTCCACTTCGAAATCGCGGCCGTCGCGGGTGAACTCCCAGGCCATGCGCCGGCCATTGCTCATGCGATGCACGATGCAGTCGTGCTCGACCAGGTCGGCCGGCGTCTGCGGCGGCGGATGGCGCCGGAAATAGCCCGGTGCCGCACAGATCACCTGGCGCTGCATCGGCCCCAGCGGCACCGCGATCATGTCGCGCGCCAGGCATTCGCCCAGGCGGATGCCGGCATCGAAGCCCTCGGCCACCACGTCCACCAACGCCGGGTCCACGCACAGCTCCACTTCGATCTGCGGATAGCGCGCCAGGAACGACGGCAGCCACGGCATCACCAGTTGGTCGGCGACCACCCGCGGCAGGGTGATGCGCAGGCGCCCGACCGGGCGTTCGCGCACCGTGTCCAGGTCCAGGAACGCCGCCTCGATCTGCGCCAGACCGGGTTTCACCCGTTCCAGGAAGCGCGCGCCGTGCTCGCTCAGCGCCACCCGGCGCGTGGTCCGGTGCAGCAGGCGCACGCCCAGTTGCGCTTCCAGCGCGCGCACCGTCTGCGACAGGGCCGAGGCCGAGACGCCCAGTTCGTCGGCGGCGCGGGTGAAGCTGGCGTGGTGGGCGACGCGGGCGAAGGCGACCACGGCAGGCAGGGGACTGGCAGCCATTGTGAAGCTCAACTTCAAGGAAGATGCAGACTATGCCAGTTTATCTGCCTGGTCGGGCGGCGCATCCTGCCGTTCCCGCGGTCCGATCCGCTTGCCAGGAAGCTCCCCATGTCGCTCGACCACTACCGCCTGCTCGGCCGCTCCGGCCTGCGCGTCAGCCCCATCTCGCTGGGCACGATGACCTTCGGCAACGACTGGGGCTGGGGCGCCGACGCCGCCGAAGCCAGCCGCCTGTTCGCGCGCTATGTCGAGCTTGGCGGCAATTTCATCGACACCGCCAACACCTACACCAACGGCAGCTCCGAGACCCTGCTCGGCACCTTCGCCGAAGGCCGCCGCGACCGCCTGGTGATCGCCAGCAAGTACACCCTCAACCCCTTCCCCGGCGATCCCAACGGCGGCGGCAACCACCGCAAGAACCTGCTGCAGTCGGTGGAGGCCAGCCTGAAGCGGCTGCGCACCGACTACCTGGACCTGCTGTACCTGCACATCTGGGACGACACCACGCCGGTGGAGGAAGTGATGCGCGGCTTCGACGACCTGGTCCGCGCCGGCAAGATCGTCTACGCCGGCATCTCCGACACGCCGGCCTGGCAGGTGGCGCGGATGCAGACCCTGGCCGACCTGCGCGGCTGGTCGCCGCTGGTGGCGCTGCAGATCGAATACAGCCTGGCGCAGCGCACGGTCGAAGCCGAGCTGGTGCCGATGGCCGAGGCGCTGGGGCTCGCGGTGCTGGCCTGGTCGCCGCTGACCATGGGCATCCTGACCGGCAAGTACAGCCGTCAGGACCTGGCCGCGGTGCAGCGCCGCGCCGCCGATGGCCAGGCCGGCGCCGAACGCGGCGATGCCGCGCATGCGCACGAAATGCTGACCGAGCGCGCGCTGGACATCGCCGATGTGGTCAAGCAGGTCGCCGCGGAGATCGGCCGTTCGCCGGCGCAGGTGGCGCTGGCCTGGCTGCTGCAGCGGCCGGGCGGCGGCGCGATCCCGATCGTCGGCGCGCGCACCCTGGCGCAGCTGGACGACAACCTCGGCGCGCTGGAGCTGCAACTGGACGCGGCGCAGTTGCAGCGGCTGGACGCGGTCAGCGCGGTGGCGCATCCGTTCCCGCACGCGTTCGTGCGCCTGCCGATGCCGCGGCACCTGGTGTCCGGCGGCACCCGCCTGCGCCCGCGTACGCCGGCGATCTGAACCGCGGCGCCGACGCGCGACCGAACGCGGCACTGACTGTGCGCAAACGTCGGCCATGGCATGGTCGGCGCCTGCGCAGATCGCGGCGCGGCGGCACGTTTGCAGGATCGGACAAGGATCCTGCGCGATCGCGATAACCCACCGCCGCGCCACGCCCGCATCCTCCCTGCCCCGCGACGACAGCGTCCGCGCCGCGTCTTTTCTTCTCCCGTCCCTCCCACTTCGCAACAGGAGTTTCCCGATGCAAACCCGCACTCTCGGCCGCAACGGCCCCCGCGTGTCCGCCCTCGGCCTCGGCTGCATGGGCATGAGCGCGTTCTACGGCGGCCGCAACGACGACGCGGCCTCGATCGCGGTGATCCATGCCGCGCTCGACCACGGCGTCACCCTGATCGACACCGCCGACATGTACGGCCCGCACACCAACGAAGTGCTGGTCGGCAAGGCGCTGGCCGGGCGCCGCGACCAGGCGTTCCTGGCCACCAAGTTCGGCATCAAGCTCGATCCCAACGATCCGAGCGTGCGCGGCGTCGACGGCCGCCCCGAATACGTGCAGGCCACCTGCGAGGGCAGCCTGCAGCGCCTGGGCGTGGACCACATCGACCTGTACTACCAGCACCGGGTGGACCCGAACGTGCCGATCGAGGACACCGTCGGGGCGATGGCGCGGCTGGTGGAACAGGGCAAGGTGCGCTTCCTGGGCCTGTCCGAAGCCGCCGCCGGCACCATCCGCCGCGCGTATGCGGTGCACCCGATCACCGCGCTGCAGAGCGAGTACTCGCTGTGGTCGCGCGATCCGGAGAGCGACCAGGTGCTGGAGACGGTGCGCGAACTGGGCATCGGCTTCGTGCCGTACTCGCCGCTCGGCCGCGGCTTCCTGACCGGGGCGATCCGCTCGCCGGAGGACTTCGAGGCCGACGACTATCGCCGCCATTCGCCGCGCTTCCAGGGCGAGAACTTCGCCCGCAACCTGCAGCTGGTGGAACAGGTGCGCACGCTGGCCCAGGCCAAGGGCGTGACCCCCGGGCAGCTGGCGCTGGCCTGGGTCCTGGCGCAGGGCGAGGACTTGGTACCGATCCCGGGCACCAAGCGCCTGGCCTACCTGGAAGAGAACCTGGGCGCGCTGCAGGTGACGCTGAGCGCCGAGGATCTGGCGCAGATCGAGGCGATCTTCCCGGCCGACGCCGCCGCCGGCACCCGCTACCCGCCGGCGATGATGGCGACGCTGCAGCGCTGACCTGCTGCTCCGATCCGGCCGCGCCGCGCCTGCGGCCGGCCGGGACGCGGGGGGGGGGGGCGGG
>NZ_JACSQX010000006.1:0-26201 GCF_014836395.1 Xanthomonas bonasiae | reverse complement strand
CCCCCCCCCCCCGCGCCGGCGTCGCATGATGCCGGACGTGATCTCGTTCATCGTTCCCGCCCACGACGAAGCCGCCCTGATCGGCGACACCCTGGCGTCGCTGCATATCGCCGCCGAAGCCTTGCGGCTTGACTACGAGACCCTGGTCGTCGCCGACGCCTGCAGCGACGACACCGCGCAGATCGCGCGCCGCCATGGCGCGCAGGTGCTGGACGTGCAGTTGCGGCACATCGCCGCCACGCGCAATGCCGGCGCCGCCGCCAGCCGCGGCCGCTACCTGCTGTTCGTCGATGCCGACACCCGCGTCAACACGCCGCTGCTGGCGGCGGCCCTGCGCGCGCTGCACACCGGCGCGGTCGGCGGCGGCGCGCAGGTGCAGCTGCTCGGCAACGTCGCCTGGCACGAACGCGTGGCGCAAGCACTGTTCGGCTGGTTGTTCCGCCGCACCGGCATCGCCCCCGGCTGTTTCCTGTTCTGCACGCGCAGCGCGTTCGACGCCGCCGGCGGCTTCGACGAGCGCTACTACGCCGGCGAGGACGTGGCGCTGAGCCGCGCGCTGGCCCGGCGCGGGCGTTTCGCGATCCTGCGCGAGCCGGTGCACACCTCCGACCGCAAACTGCGCAGCTTCAGCAAGCGCGAACACCTGGGCCTGCTGCTGCAGTTGCTGCGCCGCGGCCGCGGCATGCTGCGCTCGCGCGACGCGCTGGGCTTCTGGTACGGGCAGCGCCGCGGCCGTTAGGGCGCGCCGCCATGTCCGCACAGGTTGCGTCTGGCCGGCAAAGCGCTTGCGCCCAACGTGGGCGACTTCCTACTCTCTGCCGATGAGCGAGAACGGCAACCTGGAGATCAGGAACGCGGCGATGGCGGACCGGCAGGCGATCGTGGCGCTGATGGCAGCGCTGGACTATGCCGGAACCGAGGACTTCATCGAGGCCCGCCTGGCGCAGCTGCTGGCGCATCCGGACGAGGCCTTGCTGGTGGCCGCCGCAGGGGACGGCGTCCTGGGCGTGTTGTCGCTGCATTTCCTGCCGCAGTTGGCATTGGCCGGCGACATCTGCCGCATCAGCTATTTCTGCGTCGACGATCGCGCGCGCGGCGCCGGGGTGGGACAGCGCTTGCTGGCGGAAGGCGAAGCGCTGGCGCGGCAGCGCGGCTGCGACCGCCTGGAGGTGCACTGCCATGGCCGGCGCGAACGCGCGCACGCCTTCTATCGGCGGGAAGGCTTTGTCGAAGCGCCCAGATATTTCGCCAAGTCGCTGCGCGATTGAGGACTGCCTGAGGTCGCCAGCCGCAGGCGGCGGCGCGATCTTCCCGAGCGCGGTTGCCGGCGCCGATCCGCTGGCAGTACGCTGCGCCCCCTTTGCGCGAGCTTTCGCAATGACCGTCGACCCCAGCAGGCCCATCGCGGTGCGCATCCTCGGCACGGGCGACTATCTGCCGGCGCGGCAGGTGGCTTCGGACAGCTTCGACCAGCGCTGGGGCAAGCCCGCCGGCTGGACCCTGCGCCATGCCGGGGTCGGCGTGCGCCACTACGCCGGCGCCGACGAACCGGCCTCGCTGATGGGCGAACGCGCCGCGCGCGCGGCGCTGGCGGCGGCGCAGCTCGAACCGGACCAGGTCGATTGCGTGATCTCCGCCTGCAGCCTGATGGAGCAGGCGATCCCGTGCAGCGCCGCGCTGCTGCACGCGCGCCTCGGCCTGCAGGGCAGCGGACTGGCCGCGTTCGACATCAACGCCACCTGCCTGAGCTTCATCGCCGCGCTGGACCTGGCCGCCTGCGCGATCGCCGCCGGCCGCTACCGGCGCGTGCTGATCGTGTCCAGCGAGATCGCCAGCGTCGGCCTCAACGGCGAGGACATGGACACCGCGCCGCTGTTCGGCGACGGCGCCGCGGCGGTGGTGCTGGGCGCGGACAGCGGCGACAGCGGCTCGCAGCTGCTGGCCGCGCACCTGGAAACCTATTCCGAAGGCATCGAGCATTGCCGGGTCCGCGCCGGCGGCACCCGTCTGCGCCTGGAGCACGGCATCGACGCGTTGCGCGCCGGCTCGCTGTTCGAAATGAACGGCCGCGCCACCTACCGGCTCGCCGCGGCGAAGTTGCCCGGGTTCCTGCAGCGGCTGCTGGACAAGGCCGGCGTCGAACTCGCGCAGTTGCAGCGGATCGTGCCGCACCAGGCCAGCGCCAAGGCGCTGCGGCACCTGCAGGTCGCGCTGCGGCTGGCGCCGCACATGCTGGTCGACGTGATCGGCGAACGCGGCAACCAGATGGCGGCCTCGATCCCCAGCGCCCTGCACCAGGCCATCGCCGACGGCCGCATCGTGCGCGGCGACCTGATCGGCCTGGTCGGCTCCGGCGCCGGGCTGGCGTTCGGCGGCGCGGTGCTGAGGTACTGACATGGCGCGCATCCTGGTCACCGGCGCCTCCGGCTTCATCGGCGCGCACATCGTCCGCGCCCTCGCCGCCGAAGGCGCGCAGGTCCGCGCCAGCGGCCGCAACGCCGCCGCCCTGGCCGCCTTCGCCGGCGACCCGCGCATCGACGTGGTCCGCGCCGAGCTGTGCCGCGACGATCTGGCACCGTTGCTCGCTGGCTGCGACGCGGTGATCCACTGCGCCGCGCTGTCCGCGCCGTGGGCCAGCGCCGAGCTGTTCCGCCAGGCCAACGTGGTCGCCACCGAGCGCATGCTCGCCGCCGCGCAGCGCGCGCAGGTGCGCCGCTTCGTGCATTTCAGTTCGCCGAGCATCTATTTCCGCTTCGCCGACCAGTACCAGGTCACCGAGGACTTCATCCCGCCGGCGCGCTGGATCGGCGGCTATCCGCAGACCAAGTGGGAGGCGGAGGAAAAAGTGCGCGCCGCCGCCGCGGCCGGGCTGCCGGCATTGGTGCTGCGTCCGCGCGCGGTGTTCGGCCACGGCGACAACGCGATCGTGCCGCGGCTGCTGGCAGTGGCGCAGCGCGGCTGGTTCCCGCTGGTGCACGGCGGACGCGCGATGATCGACGTGTGCTGCGTGGAGAACGCGGTGGCCGCGGCGCTGGCCGCACTGCGCGCCGAACACCTCGGCGACGGGCGCGCCTACAACATCAGCAACGGCACGCCGATCGCGGTGCGCGACCTGCTCACCGCGTTGTTCGCGGCATTGCAGCTGCGCGTGCGCCTGCTGCCGGTGCCGCGCCGCGTGGCCCTGGCGCTGGCCACCGTCGGCGAACAGATCGCCTTGCGCCGGCGCGGGCAACCGGAGCCGCGGCTGAGCCGCTACGGCATCGGCGTGCTCGGCTATTCGCAGACGCTGGACATCGGCCGCGCCCGGCGCGAACTCGGCTATGCGCCGGTGCTGTCCACCGAGGCCGGGATCGCGGCCCTGGCGCGCACGTGAGGCAACCCCAGCAAGCGCCTGGCCCGGCCTGCCCGGCATCGCCCGCCGACGCAGGCGCGCGCACGTTTGCAGGCGTGGGAGGAACTTCGACGCAACTGGCCCGCCAAAGCGCCGCGGCCGAAACATCGCCCACGCACTACGCGGCCGGACAGGAACGCCCATGAGCGCACCGACGCTGCGCTGGCGCCTGTACGAAGCCGGGCATTGCACCCATCCCGAACGCGCCACGCGCCGCGGCGCGACGCTGGCGCCCTGCGAGTTCCCGGCGCTGGCAGCGCTGCTGCAGCATCCGGTGCATGGCAACCTGCTGTTCGACACCGGCTACTCGCAGCACTTCCTCGCTGCCACCGCGCAGTTCCCCGAGCGCCTGTACCGCGTGCTGACGCCGGTGCATCTGGCGCCGGGACAATCGCTGCGCGAACAGCTTGCACGCGACGGCATCGACGCGGCGGCGATCGACTGGATCGTGCTGTCGCATTTCCATGGCGACCACGTCGGCGGCGTGGCCGATTTCGCGCAGGCGCGCATCGCCTGCGCGCAGCAGGCCTGGGACGATCTGCAACGGCGCGGGCGATTGGCGGCGCTGCGCGAAGGTTTCCTGCCGGCGCTGCTGCACGGCGCACGCGCACGCATGCACTGGTTCGAGGCATTGCCGGCGTGCGCCGCGCCCACGGCGCTGCGCGGCTTCGGCACGCTGCGCGACCTGTTCGGCGACGGCAGCGTGCTGTTGGTGCCGCTGCCCGGACACGCGCCCGGCCACTACGGACTGTGGTTCGAGGACGCGCACGGGCCGGTGTTCCTGGTCGCCGATGCGGCCTGGTCCAGCGCCGCGATCGCCGACGGCACGCCGCCGCCGGCGCTGGTCACCCACCTGCTCGGCGAGCACCGCGTCTACCGCGACACCTTGGCGCGGCTGCACGCGCTGCGCCTGGCCGAACCGGCGCTGCGCATGGTGCCCTCGCATTGCCGGCAATGGCGGCCGGCCGCGCACGAGGCCGGCGGTGCCTAGCGCGCCGGCGGTGCTGATCACCGGCGCGCGCGCGCCGGTGGCGCTGGACCTGGCGCGCCGCTTCGCCGCGCAGGGCTGGCGCGTGCACCTGGCCGACAGCGTGGCCTGCCGCATCTCCGGCTGGTCGCGCGCGGCCAGCGCCAGCCATCGCATCGCCTCGGCGCGCTACGCCCCGGCCGCCTACATCGCCGACCTCAACGCGCTGGTCGCGCGCCAGCGCATCGCGCTGCTGCTGCCCACCTGCGAGGAGGTGTTCTACCTGGCCCGCTACCGGCAGGCGCTGCCGGCGCAGCTGGACGTGCTGGTGGACGCCTTCGACACGCTGCGCGCACTGCACAGCAAATGGCACTTCCTGCATCTGGCCCGCACGCTCGATGCCGACGTGGACGTGCCGGACAGCGTGCAGGTGCGCAGCCTGGCGCAGGCGCGCGAATGGGCCGGTACCGCGCCGCTGGTGCTGAAGCCGGAATACTCGCGTTTCGGCGTGCACGTGCGCGTGCATCCGCATGGGCTGCCCACCGACGCGCCGCCCTTGCCCGAACAAGGCGCCTGGGTCGCGCAACGCTATTGCGCCGGCGAGGAACGCTGCTCCTACGCGGTAGCGCGCGACGGCGTGCTGCTGGCGCACGCGGTGTACCGCCCGCGCTACCGGCTGCAGCGCAGCTCCAGCTATTACTTCGACGCCGCGCCGGCGCCGCAGATCGAGCGCTTCACCGCGCAGCTGGTGCGCGCGCTGCGCTTCAGCGGGCAACTCTCCTTCGATTGGATCGTCTCGGCGCAAGGCCGCTACAGCGTGATCGAATGCAACCCGCGTGCGACCAGCGGCCTGCACCTGTTCGCCGCATCCGACCCGCTGGTCGCCGCGCTGGACGGCAGCCGCCGCGACCCGGCCGAGATCGTGCGCCCGGCGCCGACGCGCGCGGCGATGCTCGGCCCGCTGATGCTCGGCGTCGCGCTGCCGGCGGCGTTGCGTCATGGCCGGCTCCGCCAATGGCGCGAGGACTACGCCCGCGCCGACGATGTGCTCGCGCCGCGCGGCGACCGGCGCCCACTGGCCGGCGCGCTGCGCGACCTGGGCAGCCATGCGCGGCTGGCGCTGGCCCAGCGCTGCACCGTGCGCGAGGCGTCCACCCGCGATACCGAATGGGACGGCGAGGCCCTGCCGCCGCCATGAACGGCGCCGCCGAGGCCGGCATCGACTACGCAGTGCAGGCGCAGCGTTTCGCCGACCTGCATGCCGGCCGCGATGCGCAGGGCGTGGCCGGCAACCTGTACGCGCGCATCGACATGCTGCAGGCCGGCACGCTGTCGATACCGGTCACGGTGAGCGAGGAGCGTGCCGGCAACGCCTGGGTGTGCTCGCCGCGCACCACCTATGCCGACTACGCCGCCGAGGAGGCCGCGCGCCTGTTGCCGCCCGCGTTGGCGGCACCGCTGCGCGGGTTGTGCGGCGGCATCGGCGCCTGGCTGGACTGGGCGCGGATCGACCGCGCGGTCACCCTCAACAACTGGCTGCTGTCGACCAACCTGTACCCGCCGCTGCCGGCCGAAGGACTGGGCGCCCTGCTGGACGCCGCACGCGCGCGCTGGCCGGACCACGCGCTGTGGTTCCGCTCGTTGAACCGGGTGGACACGCCGCAGTGGCTGGACGCGCTGCAGGCGCAGGGCTTCACCCTGATCGGCAGCCGCCAGGTGTATCTGTACGACGACTGGCCGGCGCTGCTGCACCACCGCGACCTGGCGCGCGATCTCAAGCTGACCGCGCGCACCGACCTGCAGCGCTGCGGCAACGACGCGATCGGCGAGGCCGACTACCCGCGCATCGCCGCGCTGTACGCGCAGCTGTACCTGGACAAGTATTCGCGCTGCAATCCGGCCTACCACGCCGGGTTCCTGCGCGCCTGGCACCGCGCCGGGCTGCTGCGCTTCGACGGCTTTCGCGGCGAGGACGGCACGCTGGCCTGCATCACCGGCCTGTTCGGCATCGGGCGAACGCTGACCGCGCCGATCGTCGGCTACGACCTGCAGCAGCCGCAGCGGCTGGCGCTGTACCGCACGCTCACCGCCTGCGGCTTCGAGCATGCGCTGCGCCACGGTCGCCGGCTCAACCAGAGCGCCGGCGCGGCCAGCTTCAAGCGCCAGCGCGGCGGCACCCCGGTGATCGAGTACAGCGCGGTGGACGCGCGCCACCTGCCGCTGCGCCGGCGCCAGCCGATCGCCGCGCTCGGCGCGCTGACCGAACGCATCGGCGTGCCGCTGATGCGCCGCTATCGGCTGTGAACCACCGGCATGCCTTCGCCGCGACGGTCGCAGCAGTGGAGCGCTAAAGGCCACGTACCCGCCGCCGATATCAGGGCAAGCCCAAGCGGCAGCGCCAGGAACCCGGATGGACCGAACCGCCCCCTCCCGTCGACCTGTGCCGCGCGTGCAACGCCGACCCGGCGTCCGCGCGAACGGACTCGTGTGCCGCGGAGCGTTTGGAAACGTTTGCAACCCGAAAACCGCTGCAAACGGGCGGCTCGCATATTCTCGCGGCCCTATACTGGGCGGCATCTGAAAATCGTTTGCGGCGTGGATCGGGGGACCTGTGGAATGGATCGCACACCTGGCTCACGCTGGCACCTTGCTGATCGTCAACGCCATGCTGGCGGCGGTGTCGTCGGCGCTGTTCTTCGCCATCCGCTTGACCGGGCGCAAGGCCAAGCACACTGACGGATTGCTACTGCTTGGCCTGAGCTACGCCACGTTCGCGGCTGGCTTTGGCGCACTCGTGCTGCCGGCGGGGTTGCCGGCGCACGCCACCGCCCTGGGTTTGATCGGCAACCTGACGATCGATGCCGCCACGGTGTTGGAGTTGTGCGCGGTGAACGCCTATCTGCGGCGGCCGCTGATCCAGCCCTGGATCCTGGTCTCGGTCGCGCTGATCGGCGCGGCGGAGATCTATTGCCTGCACAGTGGAGGCGAGAATCTCAGGGTCATGGTGGTTTTCGGCTGCACCCTGCGCGGCCTGTTGACCGTTGCCACCGGCATGGCCTTGTGGCGCCATGCCGACCCGACGGCACGCACCGCGGCGCGCTTCACTGCCGCGTTCCACTTCCTGTGGGCCCTGATGCTGCTGCTGCGCATCGCCTGGTGGTCGATCCATCCGCTCGCGGACACGAGCTTCGACCCGACGTCGAAATTCGGCCTGCTCGCGCGCATGGTCCTGACCTCGATCATCACCCCCGGGTTCCTGTGGATGCTGGCCCGGAAGATGAACGCGGAACTGATTCGCCACGCCTCGCAGGACGCCCTCACCGGCGTCGCCAACCGCCGCGTCATGTGGGAAAAGGGCGAGTCGGCCACGCAGGAGGCGCGCGGCAGGCATTCGCCGATCGCAGTGCTGATGATCGACGTCGACAATTTCAAGTCGATCAACGACCGCCTGGGCCACGCGACCGGCGACCAGGTCCTGGTCGCCATCGCCGACACGCTGGCGCGGCATATCCGCAGCCCGGACGTGCTCGCCCGCGTGGGCGGCGAGGAGTTCATGGTACTGATCCCGCAAGGCGAGGAATCGGTGGTGCGCGACATCGCCGAACGCCTGCGGCGCATGGTCGAACGCCAGGACATCCTGGCCTCGTCCGGCACGGCGGTCGCCTGCACGGTCAGCATCGGCTACTGCATCTCGGGCGGGGCGCAGATCGAGTGGCAGAAGCTGGTGGGCATCGCCGACCAGGCGCTGTATGCGGCCAAGCGCGGCGGGCGCAACCGGGTGACCGGCACGATCGTCGCGTAGCGCGCCGCGCGTTCCTGGGCGCCGCAGCCACCTACGCCGTGCGCGTGCATCCAGACATCGGCACGCCGCGCATGCGACGCTAGCGGCCATGACCGACTGGCATCCCTCGCTGTACCGACACTGGTTCGCCGTGGCCCGGGCCGACGCGCTGCGGCAGCGGCCGCTGGCGGTGACGGTGATGGACCGGCATGCGGCGATCGCGCGCTGCGCCGACGGCAGCCTGCTCGCGCTGGAGGACCGCTGTCCGCACCGGCATGCGCCGCTGTCGGCCGGCTGCGCCAGCGGCGACGGCCTGGCCTGCCCCTACCACGGCTGGCGCTTCGGCCGCGACGGCGCGCTGCGCGAGATCCCCGGCATGCCGCCCGGACAGGCGCTGCCGGCGGTGCGGGTGCGCGCCTTCGCCGCGCGCGAACACGACGGCTTGATCTGGCTGCGCCCGGATCCCGACGGCGACGCGCACCCGGCGCAACTGGTGCAGGAACTGCACCCTTCGGCGCGGCGCTTCCTGTGGCGCACGCGCTGGGAGGCGCACGTGGTCGATGCGCTGGAGAACTTCCTCGATCCGTTGCACACCCACCTGCTGCATCCGGGACTGGTGCGCCGCGGCGGTGCGCGCACGCCGATGCGCGCCTGCCTGCAGACCGGCGCCGAAGGCTTCCACGTGGACTACGTCGGCGCGGCCGCGCAGAGCGGCTGGCTCTACCGGTTGTTCGAATCGCCGCGCACGCTGGAGCGCGCGCACTTCGCCGCGCCCGGTACCGCACAGATCGAATACCGCTATGCCCGTGGCGGCCGCGTGCGCATCAGCCTGCACTTCACCCCGGTGGGCGAGCGCAGCACCGAAGTGTTCGCCAGCCTGCACGTGGACGGGCGCTGGGCACCGGCATGGGCGGTGCGCTGGCTGGTGTGGCCGCTGCTGCGCAAGGTCGGCGAGCAGGACCGGCGCATGCTCGCGTTGCAGGCGCACAACCTGCGGCGTTTTCCTGGCGTGCGCGGCGCCTCGACCGCGCTGGACCTGGTCCGCGAACCGTTGCGCCGCTACTGGGACGGCGAGCCGCTGCCGGCAGCGGGCGCGCCGCACTGCATCGACCTCATGCTGTGACCGCGTCCGGCGCGTCGCGCGCGCCGAGCGCGGCGAGTACCTGCGCCAGCGGCGCCGGCCGGCCCAGCAGGTAGCCCTGCACCTGGTCGCAGCCATGCGCGCGCAGCCACTGCAACTGCGCGTCGTTCTCCACGCCTTCGGCGACCACCTGCAGGCCCAGGCTGCGGCCGAGCGTCAGCAAGGCCTCGCAGATCGAGGCGTTGCGCGCATCGCGATCCACCTCGGCGACGAAGCTGCGATCGATCTTCAGCGTGTCCAGCGGCAGGTCGCGCAGATAGGCCATGCTGGAGAAGCCGGTGCCGACATCGTCCAGCGCCACGCCCACGCCCAGCGCGCGCAGCTGCCGCAGCACGTCCAATGCCTGTTGCGGCTGCCGCATCAGGCTGCTCTCGGTCAGTTCCAGGTGCAGGCCGTCGGCGGCCAGGCCGGCCGCGGCGCAGGCCTGCACCAGGTCCGCGACCAGGTCGCCGTCGAAGAACTGCAGCGCCGACACGTTCACCGCCACCGGCAGGTCGGCCCAGCCGTGCAGCGCCAGCTGGCGGCGCGCCTGCGCGGCGGCCTGCATCACCCAGCGGCCGAGCGGCAGGATCAACCCGGTGTCCTCGCACAGCTGGATGAACTGGTCGGGGGCGATGAAGCTGCCGTCGTCCTGCGGCCAGCGGATCAGCGCCTCGAGCAGCCGCGGCGCGCCGGTATCGGCGCGCAGGATCGGCTGGAAATGCAGCTCGAACTCCTGCCGCGCGATCGCCTGATGGATGCGCCCGGCCAGGCGCAGGCGCTCGCCGATCCGCGCGGACATGCTGCGCTCGAAGCGGGCGACGCTGCGTCCGTCGGCCTGCGCCGCATGCGCGGCCTGCGCGGCGCTGCCGATGGCTTCCTCGGCGCCGGCGGCGTCGTCCGGACACAGCGCCACGCCGATGTGCGCCTGCAGCTGCTGGGTGAAGGCGCCGCCCTGCACTGGTGTGGACATCGCCTCGAGCAGGGCCTGCAGCGCCTGCGGCAGCTGCTGCGGATCCAGGACCGCCAGCACGAAATCCTGCGACGGCTGGTGCGCGGTCAGGCCGAACCGTTCGCCCAGCCCGCGCAGCCGCGCCGCCACCGCGCAGCGCACCGCATCGCCGGCGGCGCGGCCCAGGGTGTCGCCGATCAGCGCCAGCCCGCGCAACTGCACGTACGCCACCGCATAGCCCGCCTGCCCACGCGCATCCAGCGCCTCGGCCAGGGCGCGCGGATCGAGCAGCCCGGTGGTGACGTCGTGGCTGGCGCGGAACGCCAGTTCGCGCTCGTGGGCGATGCGCTCGCTGACATCCTCGGCCAGGATCAGGCGCGCCGGCGCGCCGCCGAAGTCGATGTCCGCGCTGTGCACCCGCACCGACAGCAGGCTGCCGTCCTTGCGCCGATGGGTCCACACGCTGGGCGCGTCGAAGCCGTCGCGCGGCTTGCGCACGTCCGCCAGCAGCCGTTCGGTCTCCCCGGGCGGGCGCAGGTCGAGCAGGGTCATGCCAAGGAATTCGTCGCGGCTGTAGCCGTACTGGCGGATCGCGGCCTGATTCACTTCCAGGAAGCGCAGGCTGTCCACCGCGAACAGCCAGTACGGCAGCGGGTTGCGCTCGAACACCAGGCGGAACTGACGCTCGGCGTCCAGCAGCCGCGCCTGCGCCTCGAGCCGCTCGCTGACGTCCTGCACCGCACCGGTCATGCACAGCCCGCCGCGGCCCTGCACCCGCGCGCCGCGCGCGGCCAGCCAACGCAGGCCGCCATCGGGCGAATGCATGCGGTACACCACGTTGTATTCGCCGTTGCCGTGCAGCGCCTCGTCGTACAGCTGCTCGACCCGCGCGCGATCGTCGTCGTGCACCCGGGCCAGGAACGCGCTCAGGCTCATGCGCAGCTGCGGCGCGCCGAACAGGGTACCGGTCTGTTCGGCCAGCAGCAGGTGGCGCCGGTCGGCCTCGACCCACCAGGTGCCGATGCCGCCCATCGCATGCGCCAGGCGCAGGTCCTCGTCGCCGCGGCGCAGGCGCTCCAGCAACTGCCGCTGGCGGTCCTCGGCACGGCGCAAGCTGCCCAGCAGGAAGGCGAACCCGAGCAGATACAGCAGATACACCAGCGCCGCCGCGCCGGCGAACCACCACCACGGCGCCAACGCTTCGCGCACCGCCAGCCCCGACACCGCCAGCAACGGGTAGTCGCGTCCACCACTGACCGCCAGCATGCGCGGCTGCCGGTCGAACACGGTGCTGTGCATGCCCAACGCACTGCCCTGCGGCAGCCCGCGCACCAGGCCCAACGGCAGCAGCACGCGGGTACCGCCGGTGCCAGCAGCGGGACTGCTTGCCGCAAGCAGCAGGCCATGCGCATCGGTCAGCGCGACCACGCCGTCGCGGCCGGCATCGACCCCGCCGACGATGCGCTGCAACGCCGCGACCCGCCAGCTCGCCACCACCCAATCGCCCGACGCCAGCGGCAACGCCAGGCGCACCACCGCTTCGCCGTCGGCCAGGCGTTGGTACGGCCCGACGAACACCTGATCGCCATTGCGGCGCGAACCCAGCGCCCATGCGCGCACGTCCGGATCGCCCTCCGTCCCGTAGCGGCGCCGGCCCTGCGCATCCAGCAACGCAATGCCATGCAGCTCCGGATGCCGCAGCAGCACGCCGCGCAGCGATGCCTCGATCAGCGCCGGCGCGCGTGCCGGCGCATCGGCCAGCAGCGCCTGCGCGCCCATGCCTTCGCCGCGCAGCGCCTGGCTCAGGTTGTCCAGCTCCAACTGCAGCAGACGGTCGGCGCCCGTCGCCAACGCCAGGCTCTGCCGCTGCGCCGCGGCCAGGCGGTTGGCGCGGTCCTGCGCCAGCACATAGGCCAGCCCGCACGCCAGCAGCAGCGCCAACGCCAGGCCCCAGACCAGGATCGCGCGCAACGGCGCGCGCAACGCGCGCCGCAGGCGCTGCCGGAAGCGGACGTCGTAGAGCTTGTCGGCGGCGGAGAAACGGCGCTGCATGGGTCCTGCATAGAGCGGCTCAAACGTGCCGATCTTGAATCGCTCCAGCATCCGGGCCGGTACTTGCCAACCGACCGGAGGCTCGGCGCGGGCCGGAGTGTGCGGCCATCCCGATGCGTCGACACAGGCGTACGGGACGTCCGGCGATGCCGGCGCCATGTATGAACAATACAGCCCGTCAGCATGGCCCCCCGCGCTCCGGCCAACGAGGCGCAATCGGGAGTTGGCGCATGGCGCGTCCTGCCCTGCGTCAGCGGCGATATCGTCCGCATGCACCTGCTGATCCGCCTTCCGCGTGGCGTGCTGCCTCCGGTTCCGCCAAGACCCAAAAAAAGCCCTGCATGACGGTAAAATGCGCAGGAGGGGTGCGGGGCCAGCAAGCGGCCCATTCGGCGGACGTGGTTGGCACAAGCGAGCGCACAACCTCCACGTTCCCCCAATTTTTGGACTCCAAGCCGCAGTGGCAAGCCTCCAGCGCAACCGCCTTCCCGCCACGTTCGTGAACGAAAGTCACGAAATCCTTGCGGCATGCCTCGGCGCCTTTGCGATCTTCCTGGCCGCATCCGCAGCATCGTTGATGCTCGCCCAACAGCTCTCGCTGCGCTTTTCCGTCGCCGCTTGCATCATCGGCGGCCTGGCGCTAGCGACGCTGTCGGTCACGGCCGTGCGGGTGATCGTCCACTATCGGCGCCTGCACCAGCCGGGTCAGCGCCTGCACCTGGTCGGCGTGCTGGCGCTTGCGCTGGCCGGTGGCTGGCTGGCGATGTCGATCAACCGCCCCGATATCGACGACTCCATCTATGTCCCGAAGGCGGTGTACTACATCGCGCATCCGGACGCCCCGGTCGACACCGGCGTGAACTGGCTGGCCGGTCTCGAGCGGACTCCCCAATCCGGCGTTTTCCCCTACTACGAACTCACCCAGGCAGCGCTTTCCTGGCTCGGCGGCCGTCCGTATCTGGACGTGTACCACGTGCTGTTCCCGGGAATCGTCGGGTTCTTGATGTGCGCCGCGGCGATCTTGCTCATCGGCCTGTTCGAAACGCGCCCCCGGACGATCCTGATCTGCGGCGCCTTCTACCTGCTGCTGTTGCTCGCGCTTGGGGAAACGCATCGTGCCTACGGCAATCTGAGCATCGCCCGCGCCTTCCATGGCAAGTACATGTTCCTGTCCGTGGGCGTTCCGGCGTGGATCTACTTCTCACTGCGCTATCTGCGCCAGCCAAGGTGGAGCACATGGCTGATCCTCCTCGCGCTGGGTATCGGCATGGCCGCCGCCACGCCGACGGCGATGGTGTTTCTCCCGTTCCTGGCGCTGACCCTGGCCCTGGCGTTCCATGTACAGGCGTCCGGATCCTTCGCCTCGATCGCGGCACTGCTGCCGGCGCTGCGCTACGGTGTCTCGCTGGCGCCGGTGGTGCTGATGGCGATCGTCTTTCGCTTCTACGCAGTCGACAACATCGCCGCAGGCAGCCAGATCAACGCGGGCTTCCCGAAGACGTTCGCCGACCAGCTGCGCCTGATCGTGAATCCGGACTACCCGCTGACCCCGGTGCTGTTCGTGGCGTCACTCGCGCTGGTGCTCGCGTTCTCCGCGTATCGCCGCTTTTTCGCCATCTGGGTGACGACGCTGTGCGTCCTGCTGCTGAATCCGTGGGTGTCGCAATTCGTCATGCTCCACCTGACCACCGAGAACATCTATTGGCGGATGTTCTACCTGCTTCCGTTTCCGCTGCTCGCGGCGCTGGCGCTGGCGCCGCTGGCGAATGCCGGCCGCACCGGCCCGATCTGGGCGGGGCTGTGCCTGGCCGCCGCCGGCCTCTTGGCGACGATCGGGCCGACCTCGGTGCTGCGGCACGACAACGGCGCGACGCTCGCCCTGCCAGGCTACAAAATCGGTGCGAACGACCGCGCCTCCGCACAGCAGTTCATTCGCCGCGTCGCGCCAGGCTCGGTGTTCGCTCCGGTCCAGCTCGCCAGCAACATCCTGCTGCTGTCGTCGGATTTTCCGCAGTACTTCATGCGCGAAGACTATCTCGGCCTGATGATGGCGAGCGTCCCGGCGCATGTTTCCTTCCAGCAGAGACTGGACGCCGCCTTCTACCTCTACAGCAATAGCGCCACGCCGGAAGCGGAGAAGGCCTTCCGTGCCATGATCGCCGCGGCGGATGGGCCGCAGCATGTCCTGGTTCCTGCCAACGCCGACCGGTACGCCGCCATCGCCTCGCAGCTCGCCGCCGCAGGCTATCGTCGCGCATTCGCCGTGGCAGGCGGATACGCGGTATTCAGCCATCCACCAAGGCACCAGCAGTGACCAAGAAAGTCGCCATCCTGCAATCCAACTACATTCCGTGGAAGGGCTATTTCGACCTGATCGCCGCGGTCGACGAGTTCATCCTGTACGACGACATGCAGTACACCCGGCGCGACTGGCGCAACCGCAACCAGATCAAGACCCCGCAGGGCGCGCAATGGCTGACGGTGCCGGTCCTGACCAAGGGCAAGTATCATCAGCGCATCGCCGATACCGAGCTGGATGGGCGCGAATGGCCCGAACTGCACTGGCGCGCGCTTGCGCAGAACTATCGCCGCGCCCCGCACTTCGACGAGATCGCCGCCTGGCTGCAGCCGCTCTACCTGGAACCGTATACCCACCTGTCGCAGATGAACCGGCGCTTCCTGGAAGCGATATGCGGCTATCTGAAGATCGACACCGTCATCAGCAGTTCCGCTGACCACGCGCTACTGGACGCGAAGACCGAGCGCCTGGCCGACCTGTGCGCCAAAGTGGGCGCCACGACCTACATTTCCGGTCCCGCGGCGAAGGACTACATCGACGAAGACGTCTTCCGGCAATACGGCATCGAGCTGGTCTGGTTCGACTATGCCGGCTATCCGGAATACCCGCAGCTATGGGGCGACTTCGTGCACGGCGTGAGCATCCTCGACCTGCTCTTCAATTGCGGTCCGGACGCGCACAGATACATGAGGTACGTGCATCCATGAAGCTGTCGATCGTCTCCACGCTCTATCAGTCGGCGCCATACATCGCCGACTTCCATCGGCGCGCCAGCCTCGCGGCGCAGAAGCTGGTCGCGGACGACTACGAGATCGTGCTGGTCAACGATGGCTCGCCGGACCACAGCCTCGAGCTGGCGATCGCCCTGAGCGAAGCCGATCCGCACGTGGTCGTGGTGGATCTGTCGCGCAATTTCGGCCACCACAAGGCCATGATGACGGGCCTGGCGCATGCCGCCGGCGAGCTGGTGTTCCTGATCGACAGCGACCTGGAGGAAGAACCCGAATGGCTGGCCGCGTTCGCCGACGACCTGCATCGGCACGATGCCGATGTCGTCTACGGGACGCAGCTGCAGCGCAAGGGCAACGCGTTCGAGCGGTTGAGCGGACAGTGGTTCTATCGCGCATTCAAGCTGTTGACCGGCATGGCGTTGCCGGAAAACGTGGTCACCGCACGCCTGATGCGCCGGCGCTACGTGCAGGCACTGGTGGCGCATCGCGAGCGCGAAGTGTTCATGGCCGGGCTATGGCATATCACCGGCTTCCGGCAACGCCCGTGGCCGGTCACCAAGCACAGCACCAGCCAGACCACGTATACGCTGCGCCGCAAGCTCTCGCTGCTGGTGAACTCGGTCACCTCGTTCAGCAACACGCCGCTGGTCGGCATCTTCTACGTCGGCGTAGCGATTTCCCTGATGGCGCTGGTCTATAGCGCCTACCTGCTGGTGCAATGGGCGTTTCTGGCACGGCCGCTCAGCGGCTGGACCTCGGTGATGGCATCGATCTGGCTGCTGGGTGGCATGATCATCTCCTTCATCGGCGTGATCGGCATCTACCTGTCGAAGATCTTCTCCGAAACCAAGCAGCGCCCCTATACGATCGTGAGACAGATCCATGCACAACGACACGACTGAGCTGCTCGCCGACGTCGCCGGCTACTACAGCGACAAGTTGGCCCAGCATGGGCAGACGGCGCGCGGCGTCGACTGGAACGGCGAGGACAGCCAGACGCTGCGATTCGCCCAGCTGTGCATGCTGGCCGGCAGCGACGGCGCATTCTCGGTGAATGACCTGGGCTGCGGCTACGCCGCGCTCTACGACTACCTGCGCGAGCGCCACGCCGGCGTGGACTACGCTGGCTTCGACGTCTCCGCCGACATGGCCGCGGCTGCAGCCAAGCGGCACGAGGCCGATCCCAACGCCAGATTCGTCGTCGCCGCGGAACCGGACCGCATTGCCGATTACGGCATGGCCAGCGGCATCTTCAACGTGCGGCTCGGCCACGACCCGGCGCGCTGGCAGTCCTACGTGGAAACCACGCTGGATGTACTCGATCGCACCAGCCGCGCCGGCTTCGCGTTCAATTGCCTGACCAGCTATTCCGATCCCGAGCGCATGCGCGAACACCTGTACTACGCCGACCCCTGTCGCTACTTCGATCTGTGCAAGCGACGCTACTCGCGCAATGTCGCGCTCCTGCATGATTACGGACTGTACGAATTCACGATCCTGGTGAGGAAAACGCCGTGAGCAAGAAACCCCTGGTCATCTTCGGCGCCGGCGACATCGCGCAGCTGGCGCACTACTATTTCAGCACCGACTCGGACTACGAGGTGGTGGCCTTCACGATCGACGCCGACTACATCACCGACAGCCACTTTTGCGGATTGCCGGTCGTGGCGTTCGACCGGCTTGCGGCGTCCTATCCGCCCGAACGCAACGAGATCTTCATCGCGCTGAGCTATTCCAAGCTCAATGCGATACGCAAGGAGAAGTATCTGGCCGCCAAGGCGGCCGGCTATCGGCTTGCCAGCTACATCAGCTCGCACGCCACCGTGCTCAACGACGGCCGGATCGGCGACAATTGCTTTTTGCTGGAGGACAACACCATCCAGCCATTCGTGCAGATCGGCGATAACGTCACGCTGTGGAGCGGCAACCATATCGGCCATCACTCGACGATCGACAGCCACTGCTTTCTCGCTTCGCACGTCGTCGTTTCGGGCGGGGTGGAGATCGGCGAGCAATGCTTCATCGGGGTGAATGCGACGCTGCGCGACCACATCCGCATTGGCGCCAGGACCGTGGTCGGCGCCGGCGCCCTGCTGCTGGGCGATGCCGAACCGGAAGGCCTCTATATCGGCACCGCCACCGAGCGATCGCCGGTGCCCAGCACGCGCCTGAGAAAGATATGACCTGCATGCACGCAGCCGACGCGACATGCCGCGCCGCCGGCCCGGCCGAGTGCTGGCCGAGCCCCACCCTGCTGGAGCGCCACTGATGCCGCCACGGCCGTTGGATTATCTGTACATCGCCGCCACGATCGCCTTTACCGTGTATGGCCAATTGATCCTCAAATGGCGGATCGCCAAGCTGGGCCCCCTGCCCGCCGAGGCGTTCGACAAACTCAAGTTCCTGGTGTCGTTGCTGTTCGACCCGGCGATCTTTTCCGGATTCGCCGCGGCGTTCCTGGCTTCGCTGGCATGGATGGCGGCGATGACCCGGTTCGAACTCAGCCACGCCTATCCTTTCATGAGCCTGAATTTCGTCATCGTGCTGTTGCTGAGCGGCTGGCTGTTGAGCGAACCGCTGACGCTGCAACGCGCGGCTGGCGTTGCGCTGATCGTGGCCGGGACCGTGGTTGCCGCGCGTGGCTGAGCCGCTCGCGCAGCCTCCCGCTTCCGAGTGGCGTCAGTGGCTGGGGGCGCTGCTGATCGTCCTGTTGCCGGTGCTGGCGCTATGCACCCTCTATTCGCCGCGCTGGGAAACCAACGACGACGTCGGCATGGCGATGCTGGCGCATGGTTACGGCATGGCCGCTGTCGGCTCGCCCAACCTGGTGTTCTCCAACGTCGTCTGGGGTTACATCGTGCGCCTGCTGCCCACGCTGGGCGGCATCGATGGCTATACGCTTGCGACATTCGCGGCGCTCGTCCTGGTCGGGACCACCCTGCTGCATTGTCTCAGGCGCCTGGGCAACGGCTGGATAGTGACGGGCAGCGTTCTGCTTCTGGTGTTGCTGCGCCCAGTGCTGCTTCCGCAGTTCACCGTCAACGCCGGGCTGCTGGCCGTCGCTGCGGTGGCTTGCCTGCGCCTGTATGCCCACGCGAGGCGCGTTCCGGCGCTGTGGCTGGGTACCACGCTGCTGTTCCTGAGCGGCATGGTGCGCAGTCACGAGTGCCTGCTGGTCGTGCTGATCGCGCTGCCACTGCTGCCCTGGCGCGCATTGACCCAAGGGCATGCGCCGCGCTGGGCGGCCGCGGCGCTGTGCGTGGCGCTGCTGGCCGCCGCGCTGCTGGACCGGCATGCCTACGCCACCCCGGCGTGGAAGGACTTCAACGACCTGAATCTGGTGCGGGCCGCGTTCACCGATTTCGGCGCCGGCGACTACCTCAACAAGCGCCCCGACATCCTGGCGCGCCACGGCTATACGACGAATGACATCGAGCTGCTGAGCCGCTGGTTCTTCGCCGACCCGCGTATCGCCGATCCGGTCGCATTGAAAGCCATGTTGGCCGAAGCCGGAACGATGCCGCTTCGCGAAAACGGATTGGCCACCGGCTGGCAAGGCATCCGCGCGCTGTGGCACCCGAACCTGCTGCCCTTGCTGATTGCCGCGCTGTTGCTTGGCGTGCTGCTGCCCAGTCGCAAAGTCGCCGCTGCCTGGCTGCTTTGCGCTTTGGCCGTATTCGCGATGGGTGCGCTGGGCAGGCCGGGCGTCCTGCGCGTCTACGTGCCACTGATCGCCTTGCTGACCGTGGCGCCGCTGCTCCTGGGCAATGCAGGCCGCACCGGCAGACGTCCTGCGATCCTGGCCGTCGTGACGCTTGCGGCCTTGGCCAATGCGTGGCTCTCCGCCGCCGCATGGCAGACCACGCAGCGCGCGGACGAGCAGGCGCGCAGCGACCTGGCATCCCTTCCGCACGGGTCGATCGTGGTGTGGGGCGCCACCTTCCCCTACGAGGCCGTGTACCGGCCATTCACGCGTGCCGCCGAGCACGACAGGTACCGGTTGTACGCCCTGGGCGCCTTCACCCTGGTGCCGAACTCCGTCGCCAGGCACGAAGATCGGGCTGGACGCGGATTCGTCGGCCTGCTGCAGCGGCGCGAGGGAGTGACAATCCTCGCCAACGAGCAACGCCTGCAGTGGCTGGATCTGTATTGCAGACAGCGCCTCCAAGGCGAGCCGGCGCAATTGCAGGCGTGGCATGCCGGCGCGCTGCTGGCCAGCCGCCACCGATGCACGGCGGCGCGGTGACAGCCCACAGCTGCGCCGCTTCGCTTCCACCAGACCACTCCTTCAAGACCGCGGACACGTATCGAATGAGCACCGATTCCATCCCCTTCAACTGGCCGCACATGACCGGGAAGGAGCTGTACTACATCGCCGAGTCGCATTTCAACGGCCGCCTTGCCGGCGACGGTCCGTTTACGCGGCGTTGCCACGACTGGCTGCAGAGGCACACCGGCGCGCGCGCGCTGCTGACCCACTCCTGCACCGCGGCGCTGGAAATGGCCGCCTTGCTGCTGGACATCCAGCCCGGCGACGAGATCATCATGCCGTCGTACACCTTCGTTTCCACCGCCAATGCCTTCGTCCTGCGCGGCGGCGTTCCGGTGTTCGTCGATATCCGCGAAGACACGCTGAACCTGGATGAGCGCCTGATCGAAGCCGCCATCACCTCCCGCACCCGCGCCATCGTGCCGGTGCACTACGCGGGCGTGGCCTGCGACATGGACGCCATCCTCGACATCGCCGCACGCCACGGCCTGAAGGTGATCGAAGATGCGGCGCAGGGGGTGATGGCCAGCTACAAGGGACGCGCACTGGGCGCGATCGGCGACATCGGCGCCTACAGTTTCCATGAGACCAAGAACGTGATCAGCGGCGAAGGCGGCGCCCTGCTGATGCGCGATGCCGCGTTGGCGCAGCGCGCGGAGGTGATCCGCGAGAAGGGCACCGACCGCAGCCGCTACTTTCGCGGCGAAGTGGACAAATACACCTGGCAGGACGTCGGCTCCTCGTTCCTGCCGGGGGAGCTGACCGCCGCCTTCCTGTGGGCGCAGCTGGAAGAGGCCGACCGCATCACCCAGGACCGGCTGCGCAGTTGGGCCCGCTATCACGCCGCCCTGGAATCGCTGGAACGCGACGGCAGCATCCGCCGCCCGATCGTCCCCGACGATTGCCAGCACAACGCGCACATGTATTACGTCCTGCTGCATCCGCAGGCCGATCGGCAGCGCGTGCTGGAAACGCTGCGCGCCGCCGGGATCGGCTCGGTCTTCCACTACGTGCCCCTGCACGACTCGCCCGCCGGCAAGCGCTATGGCCGAGCCGCGGGCGAACTGCCGATCACGCAGCGGCAGTCCAAGCGCCTGCTGCGCCTGCCGCTGTGGACGGGGCTGAGCGCAGCGCAGCAGGACCGGGTGGTGGACGTCTTCACGCGCGCGCTCGGCTGAGCCTTTCCGCACACGCGCCGACGCGCGGCCGCAGCCGCGCCTGACAACGGGAATTCACATGGCCGCGCACTGGAAGAAGCTGGGACTGGTATTCAACGCGAGCGGCCAGGCGCCTTGGCTGCATGCCTATGCCGCCGTACCGATTGCCGAGCGCCTCGGCGACAGCGATCGCTACCGGATCTATTTCAGCAGCCGCGACGCGGCGAACCGCAGCTTCACCTCGTGGGTCGTCGTCGATATCCGCCATCCGCAGCGCATCCTCGATGCCGCCACCGCGCCGGTGCTGCAACCTGGAGGCCTGGGCGAATTCGACGACAGCGGCGCGATGGCGACTTGGCTGGCGACGCACCGCGGCCGGCGCTACCTGTACTACATCGGCTGGAACCTGGGCGTGACCGTGCCCTTCCGCAATTCGATCGGCCTGGCAACGTCAGCCGGAGCCGAACAGCCGTTCGCGCGCCACTTGCCCGGGCCGATCGTCGACCGCTCGGCCACCGAGCCGCATTTTTGCGCGAGCTGCTGCGTGATGCCGGGCGACGATCTCTGGCGCATGTGGTATCTGTCGTGTACCGGCTGGGAGCTGCAGGACGGGACGCCAAGGCACCGCTATCACCTCAAGTACGCCGAGTCCGACGACGGCATCGCCTGGCGTCGCGACGGCGAGATCGCGATCGACTACGCCGATGCCGACGAATACGCCATCTCCCGTCCCTGCGTGATCCGCGATCCCGACGGCTGGCGCATGTGGTACTCGTATCGCGGCGCCGCCTACCGCATCGGCTACGCCGAGTCTGCCGACGGTCGACGCTGGCAGCGACTGGACCATCTGGCGGGGATCGCACCCTCGCCCAGCGGCTGGGATTCGCAGATGATCGAATATCCCTTCGTGTTCGATCACGAGGGCGAACGCTACATGCTCTATAACGGCAACGACTACGGCCGCAGCGGATTCGGGCTGGCGGTTCTGGAACGCGGCTAGGCCAGCCACACACCCGCGCCGAGCACGCCGCTCACTCCGGCCACTGCGCCAGGCGCTGCGGCGCGATGCCGACCCGGCGGCAGGCGCGCTGCGCGATGCCGTCGTTGAGCGCGATGCGGAACAGCGGTGCCAGCCCCCGCAGCACCCGCGACGCGACCGCCGCCTGGGCGCGTTGCAGGCGCCCGTGCCCGAGCATCGCGCTCGCCCACGGCGGCAGCAGCGCCGCGCCGGCGCCCAGGAACAGCTCGCGCGACAGGCCCGCCGCCGGCACCGGCAGGCGCAGCCCGGCCAGCACCGCGAGCACCTCGCGCGATCGCGCATCCACCCGCAGTTGCGGGCGCACCTGGGCGAAGTAGTCCAGCACCTCGCGCTCGCTGGCCGGCACCGCCTGCGCGCCCAGCGCCTCGGCCACGCGTCGGCCCTCGGCGTAGTAGCGATCGGCGATGGCGACCGGCACCGCGCGGCAGTAACGGCGATAGCCCTGCAGGAAGCCGTAGGCCTCGGTGACGTGCACCCAGGTCAGCAGCGCCGGATCGTCGGCGGCGTAGGCGCGGCCGTCGGGCGCCTGGCCGCGGATCCGCGCGTGGATGCTGCGCACGCGCGCGATCAGGCGCTGCGCTTCGGCCGATGGCGCATAGCTGGTGGCGGCGACGAACTGGGTGGTGCGGCGCAGGCGCCCGACCAGGTCCTCGCGGAAGTTGGAATGGTCGTAGACGCCGGCCAGCGCCAGCGGATGCAGGGTCTGCAGCAGCAGCGCGCACAAGCCGCCGGAGAGCATGCCGGGAAACTCGGCGTGGATGCGCCAGGTGACGCTGTCGGGGCCGAACAGGCCGGCATCGCCGAGCGGCTGGTCGTAGTCGATCCCGCCCTGGCCGCGCGGGAACACGTCCAGCACCCAACGGCGGACGCGGGCGGCGGCGGGAGCGGTGAGGGTACGCAGCATGGCGGTCATCGCGGCATGGTAGCGGGCGGCGATGCATGCGCCGTGCAAACCGGTGCGCGCAGGCTTGGCGACGGTACCCAGGGCTCCCGGCCGCAACAGCGCATTGCCGCGCGGGCTTCATGTGCATCTGCAACATGCCAATTGCGGCCACTGTGCTAGAAAGAAGCTGCTTCAAGATCGCCCGAGACACCGCCGTCCGCCACCGCATCTGCAGGGAGCCTGTCATGATCGCTTTGTTCAAGGGGTTGGGGTTGTTGCTGGAGGACAACGCGCTGCACCAGCGCTCGTTCCCGGAACAGGTCGCGCACTGGCAGCACAAGAGCGAAGCGCAGCTGCGCTCGGAAGTGGATCTGCTGGCCAAGGCCAAGCAGCAGTGGCTGGTGGTCTCGATCATCGGCTGGCAGGCGATTTCGCTGATCATCCTGGGCGTCATCACCAACCAGCTGTGGCAGCACGACTACCACCTGACCTTCTCGCGCATCGTCATCGTGGTCAGTTCCTGGGTCGCGATCCTGTTCGTGATCTGGTTCATCGCCAACATGTTCGACCGCACCGCCGGCTTCGAGCGCTGGCTCACCGCCTTCAACAGCCGCGAGCCGCTGTCGGCCGACGCGGATACCGTGGAGTGCGTCGCCGACGCGCTGAACATGGCGCGCAAGTATCCGGAGATCCTTGAGTACAAGCGCGAGGTGGTCGCCAATCGCGAACTGCGTCACGAGGACATCCGCATCATGCGCGAGATGGGCCGCATCCGCCTGCATGCCGAACTGGTCGCCGCGCTGATCCAATTCGAGGGCGTGCCGCCTGGCGGCCAGAACGGCGTGCTCCGCGTCGCCGGCTGAGCCGGCCGACGCGCATCGCAGCGATTGCGTGCGGATCCACAGCACGCGCGTTGCATCCGCCTCGACATCGGCGACGGGCGCGACGGTGCCTGCCGGCCGCCGCCATGGCGGCCACCGCCGCACCCTGATGTCGTCAGGGCACCGCACTGACGTATCCACCGCAACGCACACAGCGCCGGCATCGGCGCTGCAGCCCCCAGCGCCGGCGTCATCCGCGCTGGAGCGCCTGCGCTGTCCTGGCGACAGCTCAGGGCTGCCTGTCGCCAGCGGCGCCCTGGATGCGCCGCGGCCGTAAGTGCCGGTCCGGCCTTCTCGATCACCGGCCGCCGCTGCAGCAAACGCCCCCGCTGCCCGACCGCCCGCGTGCGCGGCCGCGGCTTGCCCTTGCCTGGCGAGTGCCCAGCGCCGACGGACGGGTCTTCGCAATCGCCACATCGCGAAATATAATCATTCTCGATTAGCCCCTCCCCACCCCACGGTCTCGATGAAACTGCACCCCCTCCCGTTCGCCTGCCTGCTCGGCATGGCGGCTTCCACTGCTGCGCGCGCGGCCGACGACACCGCCGATACCGCGCAGGCCACCGCCCTGCCTGCGGTGCAGGTCCGCGCCGAGGCGGCCGACAGCGGCTTCCGCAGCACCAGGCCGGCGCAGTCCGACAAGTCGGACACGCCACTGGCGCAGACGCCCTTCTCGATCACCGTGGTGCCGCGCGCGCTGCTGGACAGCCAGCAGGCGCAGACCCTGGCCGATGCCTTGCACAACGTCTCCGGCGTGGTCGCCAACACCTATGGCCGGCGCGGTTGGGACGACCTGATCATCCGCGGCCAGACCGCGTCCGACTCGCTGTTCGTCGATGGCCTGCGCACCGCTTCCAACAACCGCGTCGCCGAGCAGTTGTTCGGCATGCAGCAGGTGGAAGTGCTGAAGGGCCCGGCCTCGCTGCTGTACGGCCAGGTGCTGCCGGGCGGGCTGGTCAACCTGGTCAGCAAGCGGCCCGAAGCCACGCCGCTGCGCCGCGCCGAACTGGGCGTGGGCAGCGATGGCCTGCAGCAGGGCAGCTTCGATCTGAACCAGCCGCTGTCGGCCAACGGCAAGACCGCGCTGCGGCTCAACGGCCTGGCGATGAATGCGGACGATCCCACCGACCACGTGTATTTCCGCAGCCGCTGGATCGCACCGGCGCTGTCGCTGGACCTGGGCGAGCGCACCGACTTCGTGCTCCTCACCAGCTACCAGGAACGCGACTACATCCGCCAGCAGGGCCTGCCCTGGGAAGGCAGCGCCGAGGCCAACCCCAACGGCAAGATCGATCGCTCGCTGTTCACCGGCGAACCCACGCAGCCGCCGTACCACAGCCACCAGAGCCGCATCGGCTACGTGCTGGACCATCGCTTCGACAACGGCTGGACCCTGCACCACGCCGCGCGCTGGCAGGAATTCGGATTGGACGGCTTCATCATCGCCAACAACGGCCTGGCCGCCGACCTGCGCACGCTGCGCCGTACCGCCACCGACCAGCACTACGACGGACGCACCTGGGTACAGGACACCTACCTGCAGCGCGGCTTCGCCACCGGCGCCTGGCAGCACACGCTGACCGCCGGCGTGGACGCGTTCAAGACCTGGGAATGGAACGTGCAGTCCACCTGCCGGGTCGGCACGCTGGACGTGTACGCGCCGGTCTATGGCGGCGCCGTCACCTGCCCGGCCACGCCCAGCCGCGACAACCTCAGCGTGGTCACCTCCGGCGGCCTGTACCTGCGCGACCGCATCCAGTTCACGCCCGACTGGCAGCTGCTGCTGGGCGTGCGCCACGACCGCAGCCGCAACCTCAGC
The DNA here is from genome assembly GCF_014836395.1 of Xanthomonas bonasiae. Taxonomy (NCBI): domain Bacteria; kingdom Pseudomonadati; phylum Pseudomonadota; class Gammaproteobacteria; order Lysobacterales; family Lysobacteraceae; genus Xanthomonas; species Xanthomonas bonasiae. The sequence continues at coordinate 859 of NZ_JACSQX010000006.1, read as the reverse complement.
GAGGACTACCTCACGGGAACCGACACGCGCAACGACGCCAGCGCCACCACCGGCTCGGCCGCGCTGATGTTCGATGCCGGCGGCGGGCTGCACCCCTATGCCAGCGTCGCCACCTCGTTCTATCCCAACGTCGGCACCGACGCGCAGGGCGCGCAGTTCGATCCGGAGCATGGCCGCCAGGTAGAGCTGGGGGTGAAGATGGAACTGGACGCGGGCACCAGCCTGAGCGTGGCGCTGTACGACCTGCGCCGGCGCAACGTGCTGCAGACCGATCCGGTCAACGACGGCTACAGCATCGCGGTCGGCGAGCAGCGCAGCCGCGGCCTGGAGCTCAACGCCGCCGCCGACCTGGGCAGCGGGGTCAGCCTGTTCGCCGGCTATGCCTACACCGATGCAGTGGTCACCGACGACGGCGGACAGAGCGTCACCACCGTCGGCGACCGTTTGTACAACGTGCCCAAGCACAGCGGCTCGCTGTGGCTGCAGTACGCGCCGCACGGCGTGGACGACGGCTGGACGTTCAGCGGCGGTGTGCGCGCCGAAGGCGAGAAGACCGCCTACGGCCATCGCATTCCCGGCTACGCGGTGTTCGACGCCGGCCTCGCCTACCGCCAGGGCCATTGGCGCTATGCGTTGAACCTGAAGAACGCGTTCGACCGCGACTATTTCGCCGGCGGCCTGCAGCGCGCCGTGGCGCTGGGCGACCCGCGCACGCTGCTGTTCTCGGTGGGCGTGGATTACTGAGCTGCCGAGCGCGTGTTGCTCCTGGCAGGAAGTTCAGCGGCCCCGGCGCCATGTCGCGGCTGAAGCCGCTCCTACAGTGCACCCGGCGAGTCGCCCGCGCGCTTCCTGTAGGAGC
>NZ_JACSQX010000005.1:266390-420924 GCF_014836395.1 Xanthomonas bonasiae | reverse complement strand
CCGATGCTGCTCTCAGACTGGGGCGCCGGATGCTGAGAGGCCATCGCGATGATCTGACCGGTTGTTCGAGGTGCCCTGAAGTCGCTCCCACAAACGCTTCGCCGACTGCGATGCGTGAACTGCGCATCTAGCGCGCCACAGCGCCCGCCGCCGCGCCTGCAGCGCGCCGCGGCCAACGCCATTTCAGGTTCACCGCCAGCGTACCGAGCACGATCAGCGCCAGGCCCAGCCATTGCACCGGCACCAGCCGGTGGCCGTACAGCAGGAAGTCCAGCAGCAAGGTGACCAGCGGGTACACGAATGCCAGGATCGCGATCGTCGCCACGTGCAGGTGTCGGTAGGACGAATAGAACAGCACGTAGACGATGCCGCTGTGGATCACCCCCAGGCCGGCCAGCCACAGCCAGTGCATGCCTGGGTGCAATGCGCTGCCGCTGGAAAATCCCGCCAGCAGCAGCGTGCCCACCCAGCACTGCACCGTCACCACCGCCAGCGGCCGCTCGCGGCTGATGCGCCGCGACATCAACAGCGACGCGCCGCACAGCAACGCCGCCAGCAGGGTCAGCGCGATGCCGAACAGATAGCCGCGATCGGCGGTATGCCAAAGCCGCGCCGGATCCGCCGAGCACGCCACGCCGACGAAGGCCAGCAGCGTCCAGCCCAGGTCGCTGCGGCGCGTGCGCTCGCCTTGCAGCATCGCCGCCAGGATCAGCATCACGAACGGGAACACGTGGTAGACCATCGTCGCCACGCCGATCGACGAGCGCGCCATGCCGGCGAACAGCGCCACCCAGTTCAGCACCAGCAGCACGCCGCTGACCGCGGCATCGCGCAGCAACCTGCGCTCGCGCCACAGCCCGCGCAACTGGCCGCCGAGCAGCCCACAGACGGTGAGGAACAATGCGCCGAACAGGCAGCGGTAGAACACCGCGGTCACCGGGTCCTGGCCGCTCTCGTGCACGAACACGCCGACCGAGCCGATCAGCACTTCGGCCAGCAACAACTGCCACAGCGCGCGCCGCGCGGCGCCGGCGGGAACGGCGACCGCCGCGCTCACAGCGCGATCGTCCCGTGCAGGTACTGCACCGCGCTGCCGCGCACATAGACGTGCTGCGCCTCGACCCGGCACCCAAGCTCGCCGCCGCGCGCCGAGGCCTGCAGCGCGGTCAGCTGCACCTTGCCCAGCGCCTGCGCCCACAACGGCGCCAGCGCGGCATGGATGGAGCCCGTCACCGGATCTTCGGCGCCGCCATTGGCCGGCCAGAAATAGCGCGACACGAAATCGTGGCTATTGCCGGGCGCGGTCACCGCCACATCGCGCGGCGCCAGCGCCAGCATCCGCGCCAGATCCGGCACCACCGCGCGCACCTGGCGTTCGTCCGCGTACACCGCGATGTACGCCTGCGCGTTGGCATACACCGCCTGCGGCACGATCGACAAGGCGTCGTACAGGGCCTGCGGCACCGACGCCAACAAGGCCGGCGCCTGATTCGGAAAGCGCATCTCGAAGCTGCCGTCGGCGAGCCGCTCCACACCCAGTTCGCCGACCGCGGCCGCACGCAAGCGCAGCGGGAACGGTGCGAGCTGCTGGGTGGCGATCACGAACGCGCTGGCCAGCGTCGCATGGCCGCAGAAGCCGACTTCCTTCAGCGGCGAGAACCAGCGGATCGCGAACACGCCATCGGTATCGCGCACGAAGAACGCGGTCTCCGACAGGTTGTTCTCGCTGGCGATGGCCTGCATCAGCGCATCCGGCAACCATGCCTGCAGCGGTACCACTGCGGCGGGATTGCCCTTGAAGCGGACCGTGGTGAAGGCATCGACGACGAACACGGAAAGCGGCATGGCCGGCCTCGCAAGCAAGGGGGGGAACGCCGACGCGATGGCCGGCACAGGCCCAGTGTGCAGCGCCGCACCCGACCATTACAGATTCAGATACGCTGTAAGTGGACCGATACAGATGAGGCGCCCGCATGCTCTTGTACGAATCGCTCGCGGTGCAGCTGCGCGAGCAGATCGAGCGCGGCACGCTGCGCGCCGGCGAGCGCCTGCCGTCGATCCGGCAGCTGGCGGCCAACCACGGCATCAGCACCGCCACCGCGGTGCAGGCCTGCCTGCAGCTGGAGCGCGAGGGACGGGTGCAGGCGCGGCCGCGCTCCGGCTATTTCGTGCGTGCCGCCGCCGAGCCGTTGACGCCGCTGCCGACGCCGGCGCGGCGGCGCACGCCGGGCATGGTCGACAACCCGGCATTGCAAGGCGTGCTCGACATGCTCGCGCGCTCGGACCTGGTCCCGCTGCACACCGCGACCCCGGCGCCGGCGCTGCTGCCGGCCGCACAACTCGCCGCCGCGCTGGCGCGGCAGCTGCGCCGCCATCGCGCGGTCGCACTCGACTATGCGCCGCCACAAGGCCACGCCGCGCTGCGCCGGCAGATCGCGCAGCGCTACGCGCACTGCGCCACCACGGTGGCGACGGACGAAGTGGTGGTGACCGCCGGCGCGATGGAGGCGATCAGCCTGGCGCTGCGCACGCTCACCGCACCCGGCGACGTGGTGCTGGTGGAAACCCCGACCTACCACGGCATCCTGCAGGCGGTCGCGGCGCTGCGGCTGAAGGTGCTGGAAGTGCCCAACCGCGCCGGCCACGGCATCGACGCCGCGCGCCTGGATGCGCTGCTGCAACGCACCCCGGCGCGCGCGGCGGTGCTGGTGCCCAACTTCAACAATCCGCTCGGCAGCCTCACCACCGACAGCGCCAAGCGCGCCCTGCTCGACAGCTGCGCGCGCCACGGCACCGTGGTGATCGAGGACGACATCTACGGCGAGCTGGATTGGTCCGGGCAGCGCCCGCGCCCGCTGCGCCACTTCGACACGCACGGCAACGTGATCACCTGCGGCTCGTTCTCCAAGGTGCTGGCGCCGGGCCTGCGCGTGGGCTGGCTGCTCGGCGGCGAATGGACCGACGCGCTGGTCCGCGCCAAGTACTTCTCCACCGTCGGCGGCGCCAGCCTGCCGCAGCTGGCGCTGGCCGATTACCTGGCACAGCACGATCTGGAGCGGCACGTGCGCAAGCTGCGCCGCACCCTCGCCGACAACGGCCAGCGCCTGCGCGAGGCGATCGTGCGGCACTGGCCTGCCGGCACCCGGGTCGGCGATCCCGCCGGCGGCCTGTCGCTGTGGCTGCAACTGGCCGACGGCGGCAGCGGCCAGGCCCTGTTCGAGGCGGCGCTGGCCGCAGGCATCGGCACCTCGCCCGGGCATCTGTATTCCAGTCGCGGCGACTACGCCGACCACCTGCGTCTGACCTGCGGCCAGCCGTGGAGCGAGCCCCTGGAAAGCGCGATGCGGCAGTTGGGAAAACTGGCCGCACGGTTGCCGCGCTGAGCCATCGACCGGTCGCCGGTCGCCAAGCTGCCGGTTCGCGCGATCGGAGGCGGCCGTGGGCATGGCGTGCAGGGGCATCGCGCCGAAGATCGCATCGAAGTACCGAAGGCGGCGCACCCTACGGCGGCGCCACCGTTGAACCGGCGCCATCGCCACCGCGGCAAACATGCGAGGCGCCTGAACGACGCGACGTTTCTCTCGTCCCGTCGCAAGCAACCAGACCTGCCGCCGCGAGACTCACCTGCCGCGGCCCATCCCATCGCGCCCAGCGCCATTCCCAGGCCCGGCGAAAGCCAGGAGAGTGGCGCTGCGGACCCGCATCGATCCGCTCCGCCCCGCTATACCGTCGCCGCGCCGATCGCCAGCGCCGCGCAAGCGCCGAACAAGGTGCAGGCGAGCATGGCCAGCGCGCTGAGCGGGCTGCGCCAACGCTGCCGCGACAACGGCGATGCGGGTTTGCGGCAAGCGAGCATGGCGCGACTCCAGTCCGGGACGACACGATGGCGAAGGCCGAGGAATCTAGCGGCACGCCGTCTCAGCCGACGCGACGGCAATCGCACAACCGCGCATTGGACGACGCGCCGCGCATTTGTTTACGAGCGGCACCGACGCGCGAACGGAATCGTCACGCAATCGCCGTCGCGCAGGCGGCGATGCCCAGCGCGCACTCAGCGCAGCGTCTCGATCGCCAGGATGCGACGCTCGCCGTTGACCCGGCCCAGTTGCACCACCAGGTCGACCACGCTGCGGATGTAGCCCAAGGTGTCGGCACGGCTCAGGCCGATGCCCGACTGCATCACCATCAGCGCCAGCTGTTCCAGCGCGCCCTGCGGCGTGTTGGCATGGATGGTGGTGAACGACCCTGGATGGCCGGTATTGATCGCGCGCAGGAAGGTCACCGCCTCCGGGCCGCGCACTTCGCCGAGCAGGATGCGGTCCGGCCGCAGCCGCAACGCGGCCTGCAGCAGGTCCTGGGTGGTGATGCGGGTTTCGCCCTGCTCGCCCTTCACCGCGACCAGGCCGAGGTGATTGGGTTGGCGCAGGTGCAGCTCCGGCGTGTCTTCCACCGCGACGATGCGTTCGCTGGCTGGCACCTCCTTCAGCAACGCATTGAGGAAGGTGGTCTTGCCCGACGAGGTACCGCCGGCGATCAACAGCGTGCGCCGCGCCGCGACCGCGGCACGCAACCCGGACAGCGACGCCTGCGCATCCCAGGCCAGGTCGTCGCGGGCGCCTGCGTCGGCCAGCCGATACGCCTCCAGTCCGAGATCCAGATTCAAGTGGCGGCGGATCGCCAGCGCCCAATGCCGGCGCGTGGCCGGCGGCGCCACCACCTGCACGCGCTCGCCGCCCGGCAGGGTGGCCGCCAGCAGCGGATGCTCGCGGTTCACCGCCTGGTGGGTGACACGCGCGACCTGCGCGGCCAGACGTTCCAGCAGCACATCGTCGATGGCGGGGACATCGATGCGCTGCATGCAGGGCTGGCCCAGGCGCTCCACCCAGACCTCGCCCGGGCGATTGACCAGGATCTCGGTGACGTCCGCCGCATCCAGCCAGGGCTGGAAGGGCAGCAGATAGCGCTGCAGATAGACGTCCTGCGCGGGCGCCTGCGCAAATGCCAGCGGCGGCGACTGCACCGTCAGCCTGCCGGCGGCGGCGCGGCATGTTCCGGCTGGCCGCCCTGCGGAGGCGGACCCTTCGGCTTGGGCAGCCCCTTGGCGCTCATGCATGCGTCGAACTTGGCCATGTCCAGGCGCTTCGCATCGGCGGGCGGGCGGCCTTGAGCGGACGGGCGTCCGGCAGCGGGCGGCGGACCTGCAGCGGGCGCCGCCACACCCTGCTCGGCAGCGCACGCCCGCATCGCCGCCTCCACCTTCGGATTGGGGCCGGACGGCGGCTTCGCCGGCGCGCCACCGTCGCCGTTGCGCGCGAGCGCCGGCGCCATGCAGGACAGCGCCCCGGCCAGGGACAACAGCAACGGCAGCGAACGGTGCTTCATGCGGATTCCTCGGACATGGAAAAAAGTAAACGGGAACGTCAGTAGCCGGAGAAATCCAGATCGCGCGCGGCGAACACCTGGATCGGCGTGCCCAACGGCACGCGGATGGTCGGCGGAATCTTGCCGTCGGTCTGCAGCGCCTGCGCCGAGGCGCTGCTGGTCGAGGTGCCGATCACCAGCGTGCCGGAGTCGCCACCGAGCGCGCTGGCGACGCCGCCGACCACCGACAGCAGCATCGACGCGCCGTAGCGCTGCCAGAAATGCCGCCCGACCTCGCCGTCCAGCCCGGTCTCGCCGCTGCCGTCCACCGCCGGCGACGCGAGCTGCACCGAGACGCCGTCGGGACGGATCAGGCGCGACCAGACGATGTAGGCGCGGCGCTGCCCGGTCTCCACGCCACTGCGGTACTGCCCGACCAGGCGGCTGCCGCGCGGAATGACCACTTCGCTGCCGTCGAAGCCGCGCACGTCGCGGCTGACCAGCGCGCGCGCGTACCCGGGCAGATCGGTATTGAGCGCGGTTTCCAGCACCGCAGGGATCAGGCTGCCCTGCACCACCGTGCGCGCCGGATGCGCCAGCGCCACCGCCTGTTGCAACGGCGGCGCGTCGCCGCCCACGCGCAGGGCGAACTGCTCGTCCTGGTTGAGTCCGGCACCGCCCGCAGGCGCGGCGTTGGCAGTCCCCGATGCGGCAGCGGCCTGCCCAGGTGCGGCGCCCGCTTCGGACGCAGCGCTGTTGTCGACGATCATCGGCATCGACCGCGACTGCGTGGGAGCGACGGCGATGGCCGCAGCCGCGACCGCGGGCTGGGACGGTGCCGTGCGGGAAGCGACCGGCGCCCGTGGCAGCGGCGCCGCGAGTGCCGACGTCTGCGCCGGCGCCGGCACCGGCGGCGCATGCAGGCGTTGCCTCGACAGCAGCAGCAGGGTCAATCCGCCCAGCGCCACCGCGCCCAGCAGGCCCAGCGCGAACCCCAGGCTGTCGCCGACGCGCGGCGTGCGCGCCACCTGCGGTGCCGCGCGCAGCGATGCCGCATGCAGCGTCTCTGCGTCCAGCGCCAGTCTCGGATCGCGCTCGCCGGCATCATTGCGCATCGGCTGTCTTCCTTCGCCACCAGGCCGGGCGGCGCGCGGGCGCTGCCGCCGCGGCACGCGGCTGCGGCGACTGCGCATCCAGTGCCGGCGTGCGGAAGCCGTCGTTGAACAACTGCGCCACCGCATGGCCGCGGCGCAGGGCGAACGCCGGCGCGATCTGGTCGGCCACCAGGTAGTCGCCGCGGCGGGTGAATGCGAGCGGGGTTTCCGAACCGTCGCTGGCCAGCGCGTACACCGCCGGCGTGCTGCTGGCATCGGCCCACTGGAAATAGGTGTTGCGGCCGTCGTCGAACACGCGCAGCGGCACGTTCTCGCGCGCGCCGCTGAAGCTGTAGGCGCTGTTGCGCTGCGCCGGCGCCGGCAGCGCCGCGCTCGCCTGCACCTCGGCCTGCGCGCTGGCCACCGCCGCCGTCGCCGCCGTCGCGCGTGCGGCGGCCTCCTCGGGATAGCGGAAGCGCAGGTCGTAGACCACGCGCCCGCGCCTGCAATCGGGCGAATCGCTGGCCACCAGTTCGAAACTGTAGCGATGGCGGTCGGTGGCGACGGTCATGTTGCTGTGGCTGGTCCGATAGGCCGGCTTCACGAACAGCAGGTTGGCGCGCTTGTTGGGCACCACCAGCCAGTGCGCCGCCTCGCCCAGTCCCACGTTCTCGATGCGCTCGTCGGCAGCGAACTCGACCATGGTTTGGAAACCGAAGCAGCCGTCGATGCGCACCACCTTGCGGTCGTCGTAGTCCAGTTCGCGGATGCGCGGATCGGCGCAGGCATGGGCAACCGCCGCCAACGCAAGCAGGCACAACGCGGCGCGGCCGACTCGGCGAGCGCGGGTGGTCATGGCGTCCTCGCTCCGCCGAGCGGGCGCGGCGCCATGCGTGGCCGCATGCCTTGCCGCATGCCTTGCCCCAGGCCGCCACGGCGACTGCCCACGCTCACCGCGGCGACAGACGCCTCTGGCGCCGTGCGCGGCGCGCTGTCGCGGGCCAGGCCGCCGAGCCATTGGAGAGTGCGGGCGCTGCCCGCGGAGGCGATCCGCGCCTCGGTGGCGAAATCATGCACCCGCGCGGGCGATAGCGCGGCGGGCGCCCCACGGGCCTGCACATCGACCCGCGACGAGCCACCGTCTGCAGGTTGATCGCCACGGCCGAGGCGCCATGCGCGGGCCAGGCCGGCGGCGGTCCAGGCCATCGCCAGCAGCAGGCCAAGGTAGATCGCACACCCGAGCAGCAGCATCAGCAGCGGCCGCTGCTGTTGCGCGGCTGCCAACGGATCCAGCGCGATCGCGTCGATCACCGGCGCCAGCACCCGCAGCAACACCGCACCGGCCAATGCCACCAGCATCGGCACCAGCGCAAAACTCAGCGCCATGCGCAACCAGCCCTCGAACAGGCCGCGGGTCGCGCGGAACAACGCAAGCAGCACGAACATCGGCCCCAGCGCCAGCAACGCCGCCAGCACCAGCCGCGCCACGACCAGCAGCCCCACCGTCGACAGCAGCAGCAACAGGGCGCAGCCGCGCACCAGCTTGGCTGCCTGCTTGGCCTGCGGCGGCGCCGCCTGCGCATCGAATTGGCGGCCGAGTTCGACCAGTTCGCCGAGCAGGCCGTCCAGTCGCGACGCGAAGGCCTGGGTGGCGCCATGCGGCGCCCCCAGGAAGGCCGACGCGATCTGGTCGGGACCGCCGACCAGCAGCCCATAGACCACCGTCTGGTAGGCCGGCCACGCGGTGGCGAAGGTCAGCACCAGGGCGACGCCGAACAGGCGCGGCCCCAGCGCCGGCAGGCTCAGGCGCAGGCGCCCGCCGATCAGGCCCAGCGCCAGCATCGCCACCCAGACCACCAACAGCGCGCGCAGCACCGCGCCGAACATGCCGCTGGCGCCGAACAGCTGCGCATAGCCGGCCTGCACCGCACCGTTGATCTGGCAGTCGATGGCGGCCAGGCCGGCGGCCAGGCCGCCATCGCCGTCGATCGGAATCGCCGCGCAGGCGCTCATGCGGCACGCTCGTCGGCAGCGCAGGCCGCCGGCGCCGGATACGGCACCCCGGTCAGCGCTTCCCACCACTGTCGCGGATGCTCGCCCAACTGCGCGCGCAGCTGGTCCAAGCGGCGCACGCTGGCTTCACGACCGGACAGCACGGTCAGCAACTCCGGCATGCCCGACAGGTCCAGCCGCGCCACCACGCTCTCGTTGCCGTGCTTGACCAGGAACGCATGCGCATGCGCCGGCAGCAGCCGCACCAGTTCCAGTTCCTGCGCGCTGAGGCCGAAGCCGTCGCAATAGTCCTCCGCCCTGGCGCGCGGATTGGGCATGAAGATCTGCGTGGCGGCCTGTTCGATGATCGCGCTGGCGACCTGGCTGTCCAGCGCGTCGCGCGCGCTCTGGGTGCCGAAGCCGACGATCGCGTTGCGCTTGCGCAAGGTCTTCATCCAGTCGCGCAAGTGGGCCGCGAACACGGCATCGTCCAGCGCCTTCCAGCCTTCGTCGATCAGGATCAGCGCCGGGCTGCCGTCGAGCCGTTCCTCCACGCGGTGGAACAGGTACAACAACGTCGGCGTGCGCAGCTGCGGCATGTCCAGCAGCTCGGTCATGTCGAACCCCAATGTCGGAATGCCCAGGTCCAACCGGTCGTAGGCGTGATCGAACAACCAGGCGCGCTCGCCGTCGCCGCACCACGGCACCAGGCGCGCGGCCAGGTCGCTGGGCTGCGGACGCCGCTGGCCGCCGAGCAGTTCGCGGAAATGGCGCAGGCGGCGGTACTGCGGCGCCTGCTCGTAATTGGCGTCCACCGCGGCGGCCAGGATCGCCGCCTCGTCGGCGCTCAACGGCTGCTGCGCATCGCCCAGCAACTGCGCCAGCCAGCGCCGCAGGAACGCACGGTTGCCCGGCGTATCCGGCAACTGCAGCGGATTGAAGCCGGTCGCCTCGCCGCTGCGCAAGCTGGCATAGCGCCCGCCGATCGCACGCACGAAGATCTCCGCGCCGCGGTCCTTGTCGAACAGCAATACGCGCGGGCGCCACTTCTGCACCTGCGCGGCGAGGAAGTTCAGCACCACCGTCTTGCCCGAGCCGGACGGACCGATGACGCTGAAGTGGCCCAGGTCGCCACGGTGGAAATTGAAGAAATACGGAGTGGCGGCGGTGGTTTCCAGCACCGTCACCGCGTCGCCCCAGTGGTTGCCGTCGGCGCGGCCCTGCGGAAAGCCGTGCAGCGAGGCCAGGCTGGCGAACGCGCCGCTGGACAGCAGCGCATGCCGCGCCGCGTAGGCTTCGTTGCCGGGGAATTGCGCCCAGAACGCCGGCTCCAGGCACAGATCCTCGCGTACCGCCACCGCGCCCAGGTCGGCCAGCGCCGCCGCGCACTCGGCGACGGCCGCGTCCAGCGCCTCCAGCGCGTCGGCGCGCACCAGCAGGCCGAAGCGATGTTCGCCGAACACCGCGCGGCCACTGGCCAGGTCGTCCTTGGCCTCGACCAGGCCCTGCCGCAGCGACGCCGAATCCTCCTCGGCGGCGCGCATGCGGCGCAGCGCCAGCGAGACGCGCTCCAGTCCCAACTGCCGTTCGACGAAAGCGAAGCTTTCAGAGAGCACCAGCTCGCACGGCATGCGCAACAGCGCATCGAGCATGCCCGGCAGCGCGTTCGGCGGATATTCCTTCAGCGACAGCAGCGCGGCGTAGTCGCGCGCGGCACCGGGGCCTCTGCGTTCCAGCGCTTCCAGGCCGAAGCTGATGCGCCGGTACGGCAGGTGATGGCCCAGGTCGCCATGCAGCGGCCGCAGCATCGGCCGCAGCTCGCCGTTGTACAGCGCCGAGAGCAGTTCCAGCGGCTCGGAGCACACTCCGTGCGCGGTCTCGTACTCGCCGAGCAGGCGCGCGCCGTAGGGCTGCAACGCGGCCAACAAGGCATCGCGCGCGGCATCCAGTTCGCGGCGCTCGCGCGCCAGCGCCGCCGCGCGCGCGGTGTCGCCCAGGCCCCTGCGCAACACGCCACCCAGGCGCTCGGCGATACCGGTCTTGCCGCGCGCCGGGCGCCGCAGCAGACTGACGAACAACTCATTGACGAACAGCCGGCGCTGGCCGAGCTGCCCGCGCCAGCGCCGGTCGATCAGCGCGCAGACCGGATCGGCGAAGTCGCCGCCCACGTCCACGCTCGCACGCAGCCGCAGCAGGTGGTGATGCAACACGAAGCGCGAATCGGCCACCGCACGCAACGCCGCGTCGCGCGCCTGCTGGTGCAGGTCCAGCACGTCGCCGTCGGCGGTCTCGAACGCCAATCCTTCCAGGCGCAGGCACTGCAGCAACGCGCCATCGCGCAACTGCACGGTATGCGCATCCAGCAGCCGCGCGTAGGGCAGATGGTCGCCAGCGCGTTGTTCGCGCGGCCGCATCATGGCGCGTAGCTGTTGCAGCGCCAGCGGCGCCAATGGCGCACCCGCGGGCAGCGGCTGACCCGCACCAGCCACAGGTCGAACACGCGCGGCTCGCGCAGACAGGCCAGGTAGCCGACGCCATGGGCGAGCAGCGCCACCGCCAGCGCCCAGAACGAACGCGTCATCAGGAACGCTTCCGTGGTCACCACGCCATTGACGATGAAATAGCTGTAGGTGACGCCGCAGAACATCTGCGGCCGGGTCAGCGCGGGGAAGATCGGCGTGGATCGCAACGCGCTCATCGCCTTACTCAACCTGCCGCCGCGCGGATGCCGGCGACGATGGTGGTCGCGCCGAACAATACGAAGCAACCGAGGATCACGGTCGCGCCGAGGCGCCAATGGATGCGCCCGCTCAGCATCATCAAACCGACCACGGCCACGGCGATCACCGCCACCGCGGTGGCGGCATTGCCGAGCAGCGTGCCCTGGATCCACTCCAGCGCCGACAGGATCGGCCCGGAGCCGGCCGGATCGCCGCCCCGCGCCCACGCGGCGGGAGCGAACGCGACGGTGGCGAGCGATATCGGCAGGCGGCGGAACATGGGGTTCATTGCAGATCTCCCTGGGGAACGGAAAGCGACACGGTGGAGGCCGCGGCGCCGGCGACGCTCAGCTCGGCCAGACGCTCGAGGTTGCCGGCGACATAGGCGCGGGTCTCGCGGAACGGCGGCACGCCTGCATGCCGCTGCACCTGCCCGGGGCCGGCGTTGTAGGCGGCCAACGCGCGCTCCAGATCGCCATCGAAGCGGTCCAGCTGCTGGCGCAGATAGGCCGCCCCACCCTCGATGTTCTGCTGCGGATCCCAGGGATCCACCGCCAGTGCGCGGGCGGTGGCCGGCATCAACTGCATCACCCCGATCGCACCGGCCGGCGACACCGCGGAGGCGTCGTAGCGCGATTCGGACCAGGCCAGCGACTGCAGCAACGCGACGCTGAGTCCATGGCGGGCGGCAGCGGCCTCGAAGGCGGCGCGATAGGGCGGCGCGGCCGCGACCACGGAGGCATGCGCCGCGCCCGGCGTCGCCCAACCTTCGCCGAGGTGACGCACGCTGCCGTCCTCGCCGATTTCCATGACCTGTGCGTGGGCCTGCGGCCATGCCGCCAGCGCCAGCAGCAACGATGCGAGGCGCCGCATGCGGGCATCCGGTACGGCACGACGTGGGCGGCGGGAAACGGTGTGGCGCAGCATGGCAGTGGAATCCGGAATCGCGATGGCACGTTGCGGGCGGGAACGTCGCGCGACTGCGGCATGCCGCCAGTCGCCAGCCTGTTGCCGCATGCGCGACGCAACGGACACGAAAGCTCGAATCCATCCTCGCACGCGGCACTGCGCCGGCATTTGTCGCGCGAGGCAATATTCAGGCAAACGCCGCAAGCGGCGAACGGCAAGACTGGCGGCGCTCGTGCCCACTCAACGGTGCGCATGATCGACTCTCGCCACGCGCCTTTGGAGGCCACGCCATGACAGACCGCAACCACGACCTCGACGACCACGACCGCGGCCTGCAGTTCGACCTGCAAACTCTCGAGCAACGCATGCAGGAACGGCGGCGCCTGCTCGCCTGGATCGCCTCCGGCAGCGCGATGGCGGTGATCAGCGCCTGCGGCGGCGGCTCCAGCGGCGACGACACTTCGTCCACGCCCACCGCGACCACCACCACGGCATCGACCACCACCAGCACCACGACGACGACCACCACCAGCACCACATCGGGCAGCTGCATTGCCGATCCGGAAGAAACCGCCGGCCCCTATCCCGCCGACGGCTCCAACAGCGTCAACAGCAGCGTGGTGAACGTGCTCTCGTCCAGCGGCATCGTCCGCAGCGACATCCGCAGCAGCTTCGGCAGCGACAGCGGGACCGCGGCCGGCCTGCCGCTGACCCTGACCCTGACCCTGGTCAACGTCAACAACAGCTGCGCGGTCCTGTCCGGCTACGCCATCTACCTATGGCATTGCAATCGCGACGGCAAGTATTCGCTGTACTCCAGCGGCATCCAGGATCAGAACTACCTGCGCGGCGTGCAGGTCACCGACAGCAACGGCCAGGTCACCTTCCAGACCATCTTCCCCGCCTGCTACAGCGGACGCTGGCCGCACATCCACTTCGAGATCTATCCGAGCCTGGACACCGCGACCAGCTATACCAACAAGGTGCTGACCTCGCAGATGGCGATGCCCAGCGACATCTGCGATACGGTCTATGCCGCGGTCAGCGGCTACAGCGCCAGCGTCACCAACAAGGCCGCGATCAGCCTGTCCAGCGACAATGTGTTCGGCGACAACACCAGCACGCAGCTGGCCGCGCAGACGCCGACGCTCAGCGGCGACACCAGCAACGGCTACACCGGCACCATCACCATCGGCCTGGCGGTGTAGCCCCGCCAGGCGGCGGCGCCCATCCGCAGCGCTGCAGCGGCGTTTAGCCCTGCAGCGCGCGCGCGTGGTGGGCGATGTGCTCGCCGATGAAGCTGCCGATGAAGTAGTAGCTGTGGTCGTAGCCGGGCTGCAGGCGCAGCGTCAGCGGGTAGCCGGCGGCATCGGCCGCGGCCTGCAGCAACTGCGGCTGCAGCTGTTTTTCGAGGAACTCGTCGCCGCCGCCCTGGTCGATCAGCAACGGCAGGCGCTCGCTCGCCCCGGCGATCAGCGCGGTGGCGTCGTAGGTCTTCCAGCTGGCGCGGTCGTCGCCGAGATAGGCCGAAAACGCCTTCTCGCCCCACGGCACCTGCGACGGCGCCACGATCGGCGAGAACGCCGACACGCTGCGATAGCGGCCCGGATTCTTCAGCGCGATCACCAGCGCGCCGTGACCGCCCATCGAGTGGCCGCTGATCGCGCGCCGCCCGTTGTGCGGGAACTGCGCCTCGATCAGCGCGGGCAGCTCCTGCACCACGTAGTCGTACATGCGGTAGTGCCTGGCCCACGGCTCGCGGGTCGCGTTGACGTAGAAACCGGCGCCCTTGCCCAGGTCGTAGCCCTCGGCATCGGCGACATCGTCGCCGCGCGGGCTGGTGTCCGGCGCGACCAGGATCACCCCGTGCTCGGCGGCGTAGCGCTGCGCGCCGGCCTTGGTGATGAAATTCTGCTCGGTGCAGGTGAGCCCGCTGAGCCAGTACAGCACCGGCAGCGTGGCGTGTTCGGCCTGCGGCGGCAGGTACACGGCCACGTTCATCGTGCAGCCGAGCACGGCCGAGTCGTGGCGATAGACGTCCTGCCAGCCGCCGCAGCAGGCATGGTGTTCGATGCGTTCCATGAAAGGGATCCCGAAGAGGGGGGACGCGGCCAGGCAAACGCCGGCCGCATCCAGAGACGCCGCCGCGACGCGCCGCCAGGGCGGCACGCCGCGGGCGGCAGGCTTTACTGCAGCACGCCGTTCTTGCGCGCGACGTGGGTGGAAATCGCGTCCATCAACGGCGGCGACAGGCAGTCGTAGGGCTCCAGCTTCAGCTCGCGCAGCCGGCTGCGCACGCCGTCCATCGCTTCCGGGCGGGTGCCGCTCTCGATGATCGAGGACACGAACGCGGCGAAGCCCGGCGCCGACCAGCCCTGCTGCGGCGACAGCTCGGTATGGATGAAGTCCAGGCCGTAGAACGGATGCTCGGTGTTCTCGATGCGCCCGTACAGGTGCACGCCACAGCCGGTGCAGGCATGGCGCCGGATCGTCGCGCTCTCGTCGACGACCTTCAGCTTCTCCTCGTGCGCGGTGACCTTGACCTTGTCGCGGCCGACCACCGCGATCACCGCGAACGTCGCACCTTTCGGCTTCCAGCATTTGGTACAGCCGCAGGCGTGGTTGTGCGCGGTCTGCGCCCCCACGTCCACGGTCACCTTGTCGCTGGCGCAGTGGCATTCCAGGGTGCCGCCCTGGAAATTCTCCGCGCCTGCGCGCACTCCGCCGTCCACCGACGGATGAATCGTTACGGTACTCATCATGCCCCTCCCGGGTTCGTTGCGTACCTGCATGCGCGGAAGCGGCCGCGCGCCGGACTGACCGTCAGGTCAGAAATGGATCACGGTGCGGATCGACTTGCCTTCGTGCATCAGGTGGAAGGCTTCGTTGATCTCTTCCAGCGGCAAGGTGTGGGTGATGAACGGATCCAGATCGATCTCGCCATGCATCGCCTGCTCCACCATGCCGGGCAATTGGGTGCGGCCCTTGACGCCGCCGAACGCGCTGCCGCGCCACACGCGGCCGGTGACCAGCTGGAACGGACGCGTGCTGATCTCCTGGCCGGCGCCGGCCACGCCGATGATGACGCTCTCGCCCCAGCCCTTGTGGCAGCACTCCAGCGCCGAGCGCATCACGTGCACGTTGCCGATGCACTCGAAGCTGAAATCCACGCCGCCATCGGTCAGCTCGACGATGACTTCCTGGATCGGCTTGGCGTAGTCCTTCGGGTTGATGCAGTCGGTGGCGCCCATGCTGCGCGCCAGATCGAACTTGCCGGGGTTGGTGTCGATGGCCAGGATGCGCCCGGCCTTGGCCTGCACCGCGCCCTGGATCACCGCCAGGCCGATGCCGCCCAGGCCGAACACGGCCACCGAGTCGCCCGGCTTGACCTTGGCGGTGTTGTGCACCGCACCGATGCCGGTGGTGACGCCGCAGCCGAGCAGGCACACCTTCTCCAGCGGCGCTTCCGGATTCACCACCGCCAGCGAGATCTCCGGCACCACGGTGTATTCGCTGAAGGTGCTGCAGCCCATGTAGTGGAAGATCGGCTGGCCGTTGTAGGAGAAGCGGGTGGTGCCGTCGGGCATCAGGCCCTTGCCCTGGGTGGCGCGCACGGCCTGGCACAGGTTGGTCTTGCCCGACAGGCAGAATTTGCACTTGCGGCATTCGGCCGTGTACAGCGGGATCACGTGGTCGCCGACCTTGACGCTGGTCACGCCCTCGCCGATCGCCTCGACGATGCCGCCGCCTTCATGGCCGAGCACGGCGGGAAAGATGCCTTCCGGATCGTCGCCGGACAGCGTGAACGCATCGGTGTGGCAGACGCCGGTGTGGGTGATGCGGACCAGCACCTCGCCCTGGCGCGGCGGTTCGACGTCGATCTCCACGATCTGCAGCGGCTGGCCGGCTTCGAAAGCGACGGCGGCACGGGATTTCATGAGGTTTCTCCTGGAAGAACGGGTTGGGTCGTGGGGTTCGGGATCACTTGAGGTAGGAGCGGACCAGCATGCCCATCTCGCGCACGCGCGCGGCGCGCTGCGTTTCCGAGGCGGCGGCATGGCCGAATTCTTCGCGGATGTGTGCCTGCATCACTTCCGACATCAGGCCGTTGACCGCGCCGCGGATCGCCGCGATCTGCTGCAGCACCGCAGCGCAATCGGCGCCGCCTTCCAGCGCACGCTCCAACGCCTCGGTCTGTCCGCGCACGCGGCGGATGCGGGCCAGGACGCGTTTCTTCTCGTGGGGCGTATGCGGCATGCGGCGACCTGGGAACTATACTGGGGGACAGTATATTCCTCTGCCCGAAAAAGAAAACGCCCGCGCCATCCCGGATCGGGATGGTGCGGGCATGCGGCACCGGGCCGCAGGACTCAGCGCTGCGCGGGCGGCGCGGCCGCGGATGGTGCGGCGCGATCCTGCGACGGACCACGCCACGGCGGCGGCGTCACGCCCTTGCCGCGCAGGCAGGCATCGAGCTTGGCGAAGTTGGCGCGCATCGCCGGGGCCGGCTTGGCCGGATCCGGCCCAGCGCCCGCCGGCCGAGCGCCGCCATTGGCCGGGGCACCCTTGCCCATGCCGGCGTCGGCCGGCGGCGGACCCGGCGGCCGTCCAGGCAGCGGCAGCCCGAGTTCGCGCGCGCAGGACTGCACCGCGGCCTCGAACGCCGGGTCGCGCGGCGGCGCCTGGTCGTGGCCCGGGCCCCTGTCCGCCCCGTGGCCAGGGCCGTGGCGCGGCCCGCCGTCCGGCGGCGGCGGTGGCGGCGGCAGCGCGGCGGGACCACCGACATAGACGGTGACGCAGCCGCTCAGCGCGGTACTCAACACTAGGGTCAGCGCCGCTTTGGCGATTCGATGCGATGTCATGTTAGGCATGCCTCCTCCTGATGGCGGGTGGTGAAAACGGGCGATGGACGCGGTACGCCGACGGCGCCGCACCCGCTCCCCGCGGCAAGCTCGCCGATGCACCCGCGGACCGCATCCTGTCATGCCGATATCGCGCGCCGTTGTCGGCGGGCGACACGCGGGAAATACGCTGGCCGGGTCCGCGATTGGTCCGGCGAAGGGCGACGCAACAGCCGCCATGGCGCCGCCGACCCCCTTATGGCGCAGGCACTCCGATCCCGGCGATGCGTTCCACCGCGGGCGCCGCCGCGGCCGGCGCCGCCTGGGTCAGCACCGCGGCCTGGAACCGTGTCGCAAAGGCCGCATCGTTGTGGCAGAAATAGCGACGCGCGGCGCGCGAGATCGTGTCGCGCTGCAGTACCGAAAGAGCCAGCGCGTGCTCCACGCCGGCCTCGATGCCGGCGCGATCGACGTAGTGATAGGAGGCCAGCCGCTGCATGCGCGAGCATGCCGGCGCCAGCAGCAGGCCGCGCGCCGGCGTCACCAGCTCGTTCATCGGCTCGGCGTCGGTGGTCAGCGTCACTGCGCCGACGCTCATCGCCTCCATCAGCGAGTGGCCGAAGCCTTCCACCTCGGACGGACACAGGTGGAACAGATGGGCGTTCTGCAGCGTGCGCAGTTCGGCATCGTCCAGGTAGGCGATGCGATGGTCGATGTTGCCGGCGCGGACCCGTTCGCCGGCGCTGCGCGGATTCTGCACCACGGTCAGTTGCGGCCATTGCGGATGCCGCTGCCAGGTATCCAGCAGCACCCGCGTGCCCTTGGCGGTGCTGCGCCCGGCCAGGTGGAAGAACGCGTAGCGGCGCGGTATCGCAGGATCGTAGCGGTCGCGGCTGGTGAAGCCGATGTAGCGGGTGCGGCAGCCGAGCCGCCGGAACGCCAGCTCGGCATGCCGGGTCTTGCACAGCACCGCCTCGAAACGCGGCAGCAGCGACAACCACTGCGGCAGGAACCACTCCGGATTGGGCACCAGCAGGTTGCGCTCGGCCAAGGCCAGGCAGCCGGGATAGACGCGCTCGGAAAACACCTGGGTGTGCACGTGGTGGCCGAATGCGCCTGCCAGCCGGGCGCCGGCCTCCTGCGCCAATCGGGTCAGCTTGCCGCGGCTGAAGCCCAGTCGCTGCACGCGCTGGCCGCCCAGCGTCAGCGCGTCGGCCATCAGTCCCAGATCCCGGCTCAGGCCGGTGCCGTTGTCGCAACTGACGATGCGGTAGAGATCGGACGCCATGCACGTGGTACTTGAAGAAAGAGGGTCAGCGTCGAGGGCGCAGATGTCGGCGTTTTGTCCGGACATGCCGGCACACGGCACACTTCAGCCAGGCCAGCGGACGCCGCCGACGATGGACGCCGCATCGTCGGCGATCCACGGGCATCGCATCGCGGCGGCGGCGGGCCGGAGCGACGCCCGTGGACGCCGCCCCGCGCAGGCGGCGGGCGGCTTGTCGGGTGCAGCGATATTTGCAACCATGCCTGGCTCATGCCGCGTCTGGAGCGCCCTGCTCCAGGGGAACGCGCAGCGCCCGAGCACGACCAGGCAGACGGAGAGACCGATGTCCCTGTTGAGCAAGCGCGACATGCGCTGTGCGCCCTCGCCGCATGCGCCTGCATGACGCTCACGGCCAAGACCGAAGCCCCGGGCCCGTGCCAGCCGCATGTCGTCCAGGTGGCTGCGCACCGCCGCGCCCCCTTCCCAGGAACACGACACGCATGACGCATTCCATCGCCCGCTTGGCCGGCCTTGTCCTGACCCTGGCGCTCGGCGCCGTCCTCGCGCTCATCGCGCCACCGCGCAGCGCCCACGCGCAGAGCGCCGACGGGCATCCGGACTGGCCAGGCAAGGGCCAGTTGTTCGTCGGCGCCAACTATCAGCCGATCGACCGCTCGCCGGAACAGATCCGGCAGGACATCGCGGTCATGAAGGCGGCCGGCTTCAGCATGGTGCGCATGGGCGATCTGTCGTGGGATTCGTTCGAACCGGAGGAAGGCCACTTCACCTTCGACTGGTTCGACGACGTCGTCGCACAGATGCATGCCGCCGGCATCAAGGTCGTGGTCGATATCCCCGGGCAACCGGCGCCGATCTGGCTGCACAAGGCCTATCCCGGCGTGGACCTGGTCAACCAGGACGGCGTGCGCCTGCATGCGGCGACGCGCTACTGGGACAACATCGCCGACCCCGACTACCGGCGCCTGGCGCGGCGCCTGGCCGAGACCATGATGCAGCGCTACGCCAACAATCCGGCAGTGATCGCGCTCGGCTACGACAACGAAATCGGCAACGGCCAGCTGTCCTATTCCGAAGCCGACCGGCAACGTTTCATCGCCTGGCTGAAGCAAAAGTATGGCTCGATCGCCGCACTCAACAAGGCCTGGGCCACGCAGCGCTGGTCGCGCCGGATCAACGACTGGGACCAGGTCGACCTGCCCTACGTCAAAGGCCCCGGACCGAACGAGCGCTATCTCGACCTGCGCCGTTTCTGGTCAGACGACACCATCGGCGCGCTCAAGGATCTGGAAGCGGCGCGCAAACGCTACGCGCCGAACCTGCCGGTCGCCTCCAACCTGTGGCCGACCGCGCCGACCAAAGGCTTTGACTATCTGCGCTCGTGGGACGAGATCTCCACCTACGGCGCGCAGGGCTTCTACCCCGGCGACCCGCTGACCGCCGCACTCGACGTGATGATGACCCGCGCCGGACACCAGACGCCGATCTGGTTCAACGAGTTCACCGCCGGCGGCGGCGGCTACTACGGCACGCCCGGACGCTCGCGGATGTGGGCCTATTTCGGCCTGCTGCACTATTCGCAGACCTTCCTCGCCTGGACCTTCAACTCGCATATCGGCGGCGAGGAACAGTCCCTGTTCGGCCTGCTCGACCACGACAGCCGGCCGTCCTGGAAGGTCGACGAATTCAAGCGCATCGCCAGCGAGATGAAGACCCTGCGCGGCATGGGTTTCCCGCGCTATGGCAGGCCCGACGTCGCCATCCACTACTCCTTCGACACCAACTGGTTGACCACGCCGCCGCCCGGCCCCAACACCATGCAGGAGTATTTCAAGGGCAATTACGGCGAACAGGTCAAGGCCGCGTTCGCCCCGCTGTTCGAGGACAACATCGACACCGCGGTGATCGACATCGGCCACGACACGATCGACAAATACAAGCTGGTGGTCCTGTCCAGCGCCTACATCATGGACAAGGAAACCGCCGAGGCCGTGCGCGACTACGTGGCCAAGGGCGGCACCGTGATCATGACCGGCTATTCGGCGAAAGTGGACGAAACCGGCAAATGGTTCGAAACCCCGCTGCCTGGCCGGCTGACCGATGTGTTCGGCCTGCGCACCAACGAGTTCTACCGGTCGAAAGCGCCGCTAGAGATCGGCTTCGACGGCGCCACGCTGACCGGCACCGACCCGTACTACGAAGTGCTGGAGCTGGGCACCGCCAAGCCGCTGGCCATGTTCGCCAACACGCCGCAGAAAAGCCCGGCGATCGCGATCAACCGCTACGGCAAGGGACAGGCGATCTACCTCGCCACCGCGGCGCAGGGGCCGTTCATCGCGCCGCTGCTGCGCTCGCTGTATACGTCCCTGGGCATCGCCCGCGGGCCGCAGACGCCCGCGGGCGTGGTGGCGCGAGTGGTCGACGGGCGCACCTTGTACGTCAACACCAATGACGCCCCGGCCAGCGTAACCTTCCCCGGCAGCAAGACCGGAGTGCTCACGCGCAAGACCTATTCCGGCCGGATCGATCTGGACCCGTTCGGCGTGGAACTGGTGCAGTAAGCCGCATCCAATACGGCGCCGCCAGGCGCCGAACTCCCCTGGCGCGGTCGGCGCGCCTCATGCAACACGCCCACGCGACCGCCGCGAGGCGCCGGCGCGTCAGCGCTTTGTGTCAACACGTGTCTGAATACGACACAAACCCGCCATGAGGCCACCGTCGCCGCTGCCTATCATGACCCCGCGATCACACGCCCGCCTTGCACCCAGCAGCGATGGCCTGCCCGCACCAGTTCCAGGCGGCAGCGGCTGCGTCTAGACTGGCTGAACCCCGTCGCGGCCGCCCTTCAAGATCATGGATATGCAATCCTTCATTCTGGTAGTCGACGACGACCCCGATCTGCGCCGGCTCATCAGCGAGTTCCTGCAAGAGCACGGCTACCAGGTGGAAGCCGCCGAGAATGTCGCGGACATGCGCCGGCTGATGGCGATCCGCCAACCCGACCTGGTGATCCTGGACGTGATGATGCCCGGCGAGGACGGCCTCAGCGCCGCCCGGCAGCTGGCCAGCGAGCGCGGCGCGCCGGCGGTGATCATGCTCAGCGCGCTGGGCAGCGACACCGACCGCATCATCGGCCTGGAGGTGGGCGCCGACGACTATCTGGCCAAGCCGTGCAATCCGCGCGAGCTGCTGGCGCGGGTGCGCGCGCTGCTGCGCCGCAGCCAGGCGGCGACGCTGCCGCCGGAAGCGCGCGGCAATGTCTACGAGTTCGCCGGCTGGCGCCTGGACGTGATCCGCCGCGACCTGCGCGACCCCACCGGCATCTTCATCAACCTCTCCGACGGCGAGTTCGCCCTGCTGCGCACCTTCGTCGAACATCCGCAGCGGGTGCTCAGCCGCGACCAGCTGCTCGACTATGCGCGCGGCCGCGACACCGAGGTCTACGACCGCGCCATCGACAGCCAGATCAGCCGCCTGCGCCGCAAGATCAACGAACGCGTGCAGACCGAACTGATCCGTACCGTGCGCAACGAAGGCTACATGCTGCTGCCGAGCGTCGCCCGCCTGTGAACACGCAGCAGCGGGGGCGACGCGGCATGTCGATCTTTGCCCGCACGTTCCTGCTGCTGTTGGCTGCGCTGCTGACCGCGCAGCTGATCGGCATCGCCCTGCTGGTGCTGCGCACGCCGGTGTACGAGATGCCGGTGCACCCGCCGGAGGTGATCGCGCTGCTGACCACCAAGATGCCGGCCGGCACGCAGACGCTGAAGGTGCACGACACGGTGCAGGCGCCGCTGCCCGCTGCCGGGCAGATCCGGGACCGTTTCGCGGAACGCATGATGACCAGCTGGCTGGACGTGGCGCCGGACCGGGTGCGCTTCTATCGCAGCGGCAGCGAGAATTTCCCTGCACCGGACTTCCCGCAGGACGAGCAACGCCCGCCACCGCCGCCGGCCGGAGACGACCGCCCGCCGGGAAGCGGGCCGCCGCCGCCGTTCGCCGATCGCGGCCCGCCATCGCAAGCGCCGTCGCAACCGCCTTCGCCATTTGGCGACGAAGCGACGCGGCAGCCGCCGCCGGAAGAGTCCGCCTCAGTCAGCAATGGCGCCGCCGGCGCCACCATGCGCGCAATGCGATCGCGCTGGCGCGAGCGCGGCTTCGCCCCCGAATCCCCGCTGCTGGGCGGCTTCACCGCCGCACTGCAGCAACCCGACGGCCGCTGGCGCAGCGTGGTCTCGCCGCCGCGGCGCTTCTCCACCGCGTTCAAGACCCAGGTCGCGCTGCTGTTCGTCGCCGGCCTGCTGGCGATGCTGCCGCTGGCGTGGTGGTTCTCGCGCGCACTGGCCGCGCCGATCAAGCGCTTCGCCGAGGCCGCCGACCGCCTCGGCCGCAACCCCGATGCGCAGCCGCTGCAGCGCAGCGGCCCCAGCGAAATCGTGCAGGCCGCCGATTCGTTCAACGCGATGCAGGCGCGCCTGAACCGCCTGGTCAACGAGCGCACGCACATGGTCGCCGCGATCGCCCACGACCTGCGCACGCCGCTGGCGCGCCTGGCGTTCCGCCTGGAAGGCCTGCAACCGCCGCTGCGCGACAAGACCATCGCCGACATCGACGAGATGAAGGCGATGATCTCCGCAGCGCTGGACTTCATCCACAACGACAGCCGCCGCGGCACCCGCGCACCGCTGGATTTCCGCCTGTTGGTGGAGAGCGTGGTCGACGACGCCAGCGATATCGGCGCGGACGTGGCGTTCGACGCAGGCCAGGCCATCACCATCGAAGGCGACCCGCTGTCGCTGCGGCGGATGGTGATGAACCTGCTCGAGAACGCACTGAAGTACGGCAAGCGCGCGCACCTGCAACTGCAGCGCGACGGCGCCGACTGCTTGCTGTGGATCGACGACGACGGCCCCGGCATCGACCCGGCCCAGCACGAGCAACTGTTCCTGCCGTTCTTCCGCGGCGAGAACTCGCGCAACCGCGACACCGGCGGCATCGGCCTGGGCCTGTCGGTCGCGCACAGCATCGTGCTTGCCCACGGCGGCGAGATCACCCTGACCAACCGCCCCGAAGGCGGGTTGCGGGTGTGCGTGGAGTTGCCGTGCCAGGCGCCTGCAGGCTGAGCGGCGCGACACTCAAAATCGGGGCGCGTCGCCTACCTAAGAATTCAGATCCTCACGCTGCCCGACCCAGCGAGAGAGCGCACAGTGCCGATACGAATGTCCACGTCTTATCCGGTCCCCACGCGAACAAAAATTGCCAGGAGCGGCGAAGGCCGAGTTAGGCCGGCACGTGCAAGCCTGCAGGTCATAACAGCCCTGCTCAGGATCGATCGCCACCTCCCCGGGCCATCGACCTGAACCGCCCAGGACTGCATCCTGTTTCTCGCTTGAAGGCGATCTGGAATGCTGTGGAAGAGCTGTACCCCAGACGTTCGGCAAGATCGTGCAAGTTTCTTTCACCGGCATTCAGAGCGGCCTTGGCCAGAATCATTCGCCACTGCATCAAGTATGCAAGCGGAGGCATTCCGACCTGCTCACGGAATAGCTGCGCGAACGCTGTCCGCGATAAGCCGACCTGGCCAGCAATCTCCTTGATCGTCCAGTGGTGACCCACTCGCTCGTGCATAAGCGACAACGCCCGGCCAATGAAGGGAGCACACATCGCAGCTAGCCAATTGGGTTGCTGGTCTGACACCCGCAGGTGGGCGCGGAGGATATAGACAAGAACAAGGCCCGCGAGGTTCGACGCCGCACTGGACATTCCAGGAGCCTGCGTTTCCGTCTCGGCGACAAGTAGATGCAGCAGCGCGGAAAACTTCGCGCTGTCCGGATGGTCGGCGGGAATGCGGATCAGCGGCGGCAAGAAGGCCATCAACTTCGCGGCTTCGTCGTCGGCGAAGACGAAGCGACCTGCCGCGGCGATCGACCGAGGCTCACCCTCGCCATAGTGCATGACTCCGTTCGGAACCCATACGGGCGTAAGGGCCGCTACACCATCCACCATCGGCACTTCCGGGTCGCTCGCGATGCAGTAGGGCTGCCCATTCGTGAGAAGGTAGAAGTCGCCGGCTTTCATGTGAACAGGCAGCCCGCCATCGACCCATACCCATCGCTCGCCTTCGACCAAACCACCGAATTTCATGTGTCTATACGCAGGAAAGCGGAAGGCCCATTCCCCTCGCGCCTCCAGTCGGGCGGACAGCATGCTCTCGACCTTCAACACAGCGAGGAAATCGGACAGGGGATCATTCATGGACGATCAGAAACAAATAGAGAACGATCTATTATAGATCATACAGATCTACCGACTTACGCTTGCCACCCATCCTTCAACTCTGGCGGAGCGGCATGCAATACGCACAACTTGGCGCAACAGGAATCTTTGTCTCCCGCCTGTGCCTCGGCGCGATGACCTTCGGCGGATCAGACAATCCGGCAGGCAATGCGATCGGACGATTAACGGCCACGGAGGCCGACGGCATCGTCGGCCAGGCGCTTGACGCTGGCATCAATTTCTTGGATACAGCCGATGTGTACGGCGGCGGCGGATCAGAAGCGCTTCTGGGCGATGTGCTGAAGACACGGCGAAACCAGATCGTGCTCGCCACCAAGGGCGGCGCGAAAATGGGCAGCGGACCCAACGAGACCGGCCAGTCACGCGTGCATCTCATGGGTGCACTGACTGCGAGCCTTCAACGTTTGAAGACAGACCATATCGATCTTTACCAACTTCACAGCTTCGATCCGCTGACCCCGCTCGATTCGGTCTTGCGAACGCTCGACGATGCGGTGCGACAGGGAAAGATTCGCCACATAGGTTGCTCAAACTTCGCGGCATGGCAATTGACGAAAGCGCTGGGCATCGCCGAACGAGACAAGTTGGAGAAATTCGTCTCGATCCAGTCCTTTTATTCACTGGCCGGGCGCGACATCGAGGACGAGGTGATTCCGGCGGCGACCGATCAGAACGTCAGCCTACTTTGCTGGAGTCCTCTCGCAGGGGGGTTGCTGTCCGGCAAGTTTGACCGCCATGGCGCGGCTGATCCGAACGCGCGGAGAGCAAAGATTCACTTTCCACCAGTTGACGAGCCCAAGGCGTTGGACATCATCGACACGATAAAGCAGGTTGCGCAGCGACGTGACGCTGAACCCGCTCAAGTTGCACTGGCGTGGTTGCTGTCGAGGCCGACAGTGACAAGCGTGATCGTCGGGATCAAGACGGCCCAGCAGCTCTCAGCCAATCTGCAGGCACTCGATGTCGTCCTGGACGACGAGGACCTCGATCAACTTGATGCGGTCAGCAGTCGCCCAGTCGCGTATCCCGGCTGGATACAGACCTACAATGCCCAAGCAAGAGTGCCGAAGACATATCCGTTCAAAGGGCGTAGCTGGGCACTTGGGCAGAAGCCTATATAGGCCATGCAACCGGCGGCATGCGTCAAGGCCAGTTTCGCGTGGCTGTTCGCGCCGACATCGACGAGATGAAGGCGATGATCTCCGCGGCGCTGGACTTCATCCACAACGGCAGCCACCGCGGCACCCCCGCACCGCTGGATTTCCGCCTGTTGGTGGAGAGCGTGGTCGACGACGCCAGCGACACCGGCGCCGAAGTCAGCTTCGTCGCGGGCCAGGCCATCACCCTCGATGGCGACCCGCTGTCGCTGCGGCGGATGGTGATGAACCTGCTTGAGAACGCGCTGAAGTACGGCAAGCGCGCGCGCCTGCAACTGCACCGCGACGGTGCCGACTGCACGCTGTGGATCGACGACGACGGCCCCGGCATCGACCCGGCCCAGCACGAGCAATTGTTCCTGCCGTTCTTCCGCGGCGAGAACTCGCGCAACCGCGACACCGGCGGCATCGGCCTGGGCCTGTCCGTCGCGCACAGCATCGTCCTCGCCCACGGCGGCGAGATCACCCTGACCAACCGCCCCGAAGGCGGGCTGCGGGTGTGCGTGGAGTTGCCGTGCCAGGCGGCTGTGGGCTGAGCGGCGCCCGCGCACAGCGCTGGACGATTGGGCGTGTGCAAGCGCCTGATCCAACACGACGCTGGTAGGCGTTCCAGCGGCCGCGCGCTGCCGGCGAGCGCCAATGCGGAGGCAAGTGGTATCCAGCGTAGTCTGCGCTCGGCACGTCCATACGCGGCCCAAGCTTGAAACAGCCGCGCAGCGACGCGGCTTCGGTGCGAGCGCCTTGCCAGGGCGAACGATGCTGTGAGTGGACAAACATCCGCTCATGGCATTCTTCTTTTTACGGGCCTAACACCTGAGTTAAGCCGCGCCGCGAAGTGGCATCGGCTTAATTAATTGTTAGGCCCTACCAACCTTGGGCCTGCGCGAAAGACTCTAGTTGCTTTTGAATGCTGACGGCCAACTCTGGGGACGAATAGAAGGCGAGATCTGGGGCGTCAACGTCGTCCTTGAACGCGACGATCACCAAGCGCTCGGGCTTGCCGTTGACTGTGACGCCGTACTCCCAGCTGCCAGTCTGCTCGACCGGCAAGGAGTCAATTGCTGCGGCAAGTTTGTCCGCCTGGTTGGCGCTGAATCCAGAAGAAAAGGATTGCGACAGACTACCGAGGAATGGGCCGACTCCCTCTTGGTCGAAGTTCATGGATGCTTCCGCAAGCCCAGAAACATCGATTGGCGGAGTGGACTGCGCACAGGATGCGCCCGAGGTTGAAAGAAGCATTGCCAAAGTTGCAATAAGTCTTTTCATGGGCCTAACACATGAGTTAAGCCGACCCGCGAAGCGGGTTCGGCCTGAATGAATTGTTAGGAATCTGCAGCCAGAAGCCTAGTGTGCACCGACTCCAGTGCCGAAATTTCACTGCCAATCGGCACTGATGCCTTTGACAAGTTTGGAAGCGTGACAAAAATCTTGTAACCGCCAGGGTGGAAGTGAGTGAGCGAGAAATCTGCCTCAATCTGAAATGGATTAGCTGCAGGAGGCTCAACCAGAACCGTATCCCTGAAGTTATTGAAATGAGATGCAAATGGAACGTCCGGCGCCAGGATGAGTCCTCTGCCAGGGATCTGAAATGTATTTTGGACTAGCAACAGATGTCTCATGGCTGATGCCTAAACACCCGAGTTAAGCTGACCCGCGAAGCGGGTTCGGCTTGAATGAATTGTTAGGACTCAGCGCGCAGCAAGTCATGAAGGTGCTCAGGCCCTGGTGAAATGATGAAGGTTGAGCCACCGCGTGTCGCTGTGAGTCTAAACTCGGACTTGTCAGGATGATCCTCAATCGCTCGAACACCGTCAATAACGCACAGTACGCCAAAAAGCGTTGCATCCGCTGCATCTCGCATTGCAGCAATAACGTTGGCCTGATCAGCAGGACCAAGCCCTCGATACCAGTTGGAAAGATCAAGCAGTGTTTGTGCGGGTCTGCGACCGGGTGGGGATTGATATGTGCTTATGCAGCCGGAGACGGCAGCATCCGCACACTCAATCTTCAGCGCATCAACGAATTCGCTCGGATTCATGTTCTAAGCCCTAACGCTGGAGTTAAGCGGCGCGTTAGCGCGTCCGCCTTGAACGAGTGATTAGGCGCGGTGGCGATGTGGCTCATAGAACAGCCATCCAGTCTTGCGCCTCTACGTGCTTGAAGAACGAGTCGAACGCCTCGTAGGAAAAGTCGAGTGTAATTGAGTGCCCACCCTTAGGATGCCGCTCGATAGATTGGATACGTTGCACCCCGGGCGCAGTTTCGATGAGCTCACGCAAATCGCGGATCTCCGTATCTATGTGGATCCCTGCCGATCGCCGCGCTGATGTCGCCCATCAGATCCTTGGCCTTCACACGCTCACGCCACACCCAGATCGTCTTGGCGTCGGGTACCTTGCCGCTGTGCTCCAGCCCCAGGAACTGCTGGAAGCTGCGCCGATCCAACACCTGGTACTCCAGCGCATCGTCAGAGAGGTTGTACAACTGTTGCAACAGCAACAGCTTGACCATGATCTCCGTCGGCCAGGCCGGACGGCCGCCGCGCGTGCCGGTACCCAAGGACAGCTTCGCGTCCACGGCCCGGGCAATCCCAGCAAAGTCGATATGCCGCGACAGCAGTGCCAGCGGGTCGCCGATCTGATGACGCTTGGTTTCGCGTTCGTGGCCGGCAAACAGACTGATCATCGCGGAAACCTTGGCTGCTTCTTTAGCTCATATGATGCCAAAGGCGAGGTTTTTAGAGGTGCCCTTAAGCCGGCCCGCTACGAGACGGCTGAAGTTTGCCGAGACCGCGAAGCGGGCTCGGCTTGAATGAATTGTTAGGGCTCACACCGTGTACCCGAACGTGTGGATGCAGTGTGCCAGTAGTCCCTCAAGGGACGTTGCCTCTGTTGGAGTGAAGGCGCCAGAGCCACGCTCCAGGAACGAACGTAGAGCCTTCTCTAGTTGGCCCGGGTGTGGCACGTCCGACAGATAGCCGAGGATGCTGACAACCGGCTCAGTCGGAACTAGCTGAAGTAGAAATCCAGCACTGTCGTATGCGACGTACTCGTTGTTGCGCACATCAATGGGCTCAATGTAGTGAGCAGCAGTCTCCACCGAACGGAAAATGCTGATGTCTCCATGCCCGTCAATAACTATGGGTAGCCGCATATTCGCTGTGAGCCTAACGCCTGAATTAAGCCGCGTTGCGAAGCAACGTCGGCTTGAATGAGTTGTTAGGCAGTGAGTGGCCGAAACGGTTGAGACCGCAACCGTGCTCCCCAGCACTGCCCGCCTGAGCCGAGTGTGCCACAGCTTGCGGGATGAAGCTTGCACCGCAATGCCACGGGGCCTGTTGGCTCCGAAGCTAGGCGCAATGAGTGCCGCGCGGCAGTGACACGAAATGACGAAGCGGCGGACTGTCCGATGCCAGTTACGGTGAGAACCCCTGTCCGGAGCCGACCGCGTGCGCGCCAGTGAACTGGTCGAATATGCGAGCACCGATGCTGTTGCTCCACCACGGCCTAACGCTGGAGTTAAGCGGCACCGAAGGTGTCCGCCTTGAAGGAGATGTTAGGCATTTGCGCGACACCAACGACGTGCCACGGCAAATGCCTTGTGACGAACTAACTGCGAAAATCCCACATGCTGAGCAACTTCGTCTAGAGCTTCTACGACCTTAGTGTCAATTGGCGCACCTTGCGCGAGCCACTCAATTGCAAGCCTGACCCAGTATTCCGTAGGCCAACGTAGCGCAGCAAGAACCACCTCACGGGCGATCTCCTCGGACCCGTCGTAGTCTTTGTACGGAGACTCAAGGTTGACTAATAGAGGCCGAATATCCATTGATGCCTAACGCATAAATTAAGCCGCGCCGCGAAGCGGCGTCGGCTTGAATGAATTGTTAGGCCGCGTGCCTCGTCGGCTAATGCGGGGCATGCGACCTGACTTGAAAATTGCTACCTAAGCCAAACAGAACAAGACCAGCAACTCCAAAGAACGATGCAAACACAAAGCCAAAACTAGCATCGTTGACTTGACCTGCCGGAATTGTTGCTGATGCATAGATAGCCGCGACGAGAAACGTGGTGGCTATTAGCAGCGAAAGTCCACCAAGGGCCACAAGCAATACTACGAAGAGCTTCCTAAGTTCCATGAGCGGCCTAACGCCTGAATTAAGCCGACCCGCGAAGCGGGTTCGGCTTGAATGAATTGTTAGACCGCCCTCTAGTGCTCTGACACACGCTGACTTTTTGGTGACGTGTTCAGATTGTCCATGTCCGAGAAGATTAGCCACGGCTCACCGGGCGCACGATGCAGAGTGAGGGTGAACTTTCCTGTGTCGCCGGACGCATCGCCATAACCGTAGGCACCTATGATGTAGCCGATCGTGTCTCCGGCGGAAAAAGCGAGCGAGCGTAGCCGCAATGGGCCGCCGCCTTGGCCCTCATAGGCTGCCTGGATGGCCGAGCGTCCGCGGATTGGAGGACGATTGCTTTGCAGCACGAACCCATCCTCCGCAAATAGCGAGGCGAGGGCCACCGCGTCGCCAGCGCGCCATGCGCGTTCATAGTCGCGAAGCACTCGATCCAGTTCAGATGGCAACGCAACGCTGGAAAGCTCCGTGGTCTTGGTTGGATCTGGAACGTTCTGCCCAAGTAGTGACCCCGTCACCAGCATGAGGCCGAGGACGACAAAAACGAGGATGGAACGGCTCATATGTCTCAACCCTGTTGGAGTATCGGCGGTCTAACGCTTGAATTAAGCCGCGTTGCGAAGCAACGTCGGCTTGAATGAGTTGTTAGGCAGTGAGTGGCCGAAACGGTTGAGACCGCAACCGTGCTCCCCAGCACTGCCCGCCTGAGCCGAGTGTGCCACAGCTTGCGGGATGAAGCTTGCGCCGCAATGCCACGGGGCCTGTTGGCTCCAAAGCTAGGCGCTATGAGTGCCGCACAGCAGTGACACGAAATGACGAAGCGGCGGACTGCCCGATGCCAGTTGCGGTGAGAACCACTGTCCGGAGCCGACCGCGTGCGCGCCAGTGAACTGATCGAAGATGAGAGCCCCGATGCTATTGCTCCACTAAGGCCTAACGCCTGAATTAAGCCGAGCCGCGAAGCGGGTTCGGCTTGAATGAATTGTTAGGCCTCAGCCCACTCTCCATCCTGTGGATTGAACAAGGCCATATGCTCGGGCTCAGCAAGCTCGCTTGCGTCTTGCAGAGCTTCAAATATGACCTCCTGGGAATTTTGCCAATACGGAATTGAGAACGCTATCTCCGTCGCAAACACAGCCACTTGGACGGGACAGCCACCGATGTTCTTTACGAACTCATGGCACCGCGGTGTCGTGGCCTCAAGGCTGTACCCGTACTTGGCGAGCTTGCCTATGAATCTTTCAACGGCGGATTGATCAAGAGGCGGGTGATCAAACTCGTCGATTTCCTTCCCTTGTTCGGTGTGCTCACGAACGACGGGATGAAAGAGCTGAAAACCGTAGCTCATTGTGTCTCCTGCGGCCTAACAACTGAATTAAGCCGACCCGCGAAGCGGGTTCGGCTTGAACGAATTGTTAGGCCTCAGACCATAGGCTGCAAGAGACAGAACCATGAGTCACACCTCTTGCCGCGGCGCGATAAGCGCACCACCGTTGTAGATCAGATCCGCAGGAACTCGCCCATCCACGGTTCTCTTGAGCTTTGTGCCGTCAATGGGAACGCGCACGCTTGATCCATCTGATCTGGCGAAGACCAGGAAATATGAATCACCCTCTTGAAGAACCTCGCGAATCTCGATGCGATGAATCCCATCTCGCTCAACCACCACGAGTGCCTCGGGAAGGATATTCTCGTGATCTGTCATCTGAGGCCTAACACTTGAGTTAAGCCGCGCCACGAAGTGGCGTCGGCTTGAGCGAATAGTTAGGGCTCACGCTCCGCACTTCGGGACCACGGCAGGTGCCGGACTCATGTAGGTCGCTTGCCCGTTGCAGATCCTATATGCGAACGACGTACTTGCCAGACTCGGATCAGGCACGGTGGCGGCGTGCATGATCTCGCCGGCGGGCGATAGCAGGCGAATGCGCGCCCCGTCCGGGCTGGTTTGGCCGCCTGGGGTGAACAGCTCCAGCGTTGAGCCATCCGCCAGTTCCAAGGTAGCACTTTGTCTGGATGGCAAGTGGAGGTCGAACGTGATCGGCGTCAGGTCATCGTGCTGAATGTAGCCAACGAACTGGACCTGCTCCGGCATCGCGGCAAACGCCGTGAGAGAAGAACCCATCAGTACTGTTGCAGCGGCGACAGCTTTCATTGCATACCTCCATGTTGCGTGAATGGTGCCAGTGAGCCCTAACGCCTGAATTAAGCCGACCCGCGAAGCGGGTTCGGCTTGAATGAATGGTTAGGCCGCGCACGAGCTAACGGGTGCGGCCATTTGAAAAGGCATATTGCCGAGACCGACAAGCCCCTCAACACTGAACAGGTACGTGCCCTTGACGAGGAGCGTCAGGCCACCAGCCCGCGAACAGTTGAACGTAAGCGACGTTACGTCTACTGGGTGGTGCCTGTCATCTAGGTAGATCGACCCGTCGATGTATCCCTCCTGAGGGTTGACCGGGAAGACGAACGACTTGCCTGCTAGATCGCTAAGAAGATTTGACGGAAGGTTGACCCCATCGAGGCGAACAGATGTGTCGACGAGCGTCCCATCTACCAGGAACGGACTCATAAGCAATGTCAGCGAGACGTTCCCCGGCTCGCCCGAAAGAATCGCATGGCGCGCCTTCAAGTCGACAGGTGAGAAATTTTTCATAGAGGCCTAACTACTATTGGACCACCTAAAAGCGGTGTTGCACCGAGTATCCACCATCGGAAGAAGTCTGGAAAGAGGTGAATTCCCATTACCTTTCAGTGGCTTGCCGGCTCATGGATGGCGGTTCGGCCACAGACAGCGACCGCGTTATCCGACGTTTGCACAGGCGTATGAGTTACACCCGTGACGGTGAAGGCGTAACGGGGTATCTACTCTCGGCAGCGTGGGAGAAACTCCCCGGCCGGCTCCGGCTGCGTCCCTCTCCCTGTGCACCAAGCGGGCGCACGCCGAATAGCATGGGAGTGCGATGCGACATCGTCGATGAAGCCGCTCTCCGAAGCGAGGCTTCGCGATACAGCGCCGCCAGCTGCATCGACCGCAGCCGGCGCACGCCAATCAGTAAGCGAACTCGGAAAACACCGGGTCGACACTCCCCTGCCACGCCCCGTGATACAGCGCCAGCTTGCGCTCGGCCGCGGTCTCCCCGGCGTGCAGGATCTCCACCAGCGGTTCCAGGAAGCGCGATTCGTCCTGACCGTCGCCGTTCAGGCGGGCGCGGCGGCGCAGGCCGTCCAGCGCGATCTTCACCGACTCGGCGGCGAGGTCCTGCACGGTGCCGTTGCGGAACGGCAGCTTCAGCGCCTGCTTCGGCACGCCGTCGCGCAGGGCGTGACGTTCGACCAGGCTGAAATCCTTGACCAGGTCCCAGGCCGCGTCCAGCGCGGCATCGTCGTACAGCAGGCCGACCCAGTACGCCGACAGCGCGCACAGCCGCCCCCACGGGCCGGCATCGGCGCCGCGCATCTCCAGGTATTTCTTCAACCGCACTTCCGGGAACGCGGTGGTCATGTGATCGGACCAGTCGCGCAGCGTCGGCAGTGCGCCCGGCAACGCCGGCAGCTTGCCCTGCATGAAGTCGCGGAAGCTCTGCCCGCTGGCGTCGACGTAGGTGCCGTCGCGGTAGGAGAAGTACATCGGCACGTCGAGCAGGTAGTCGACGTAGCGCTCGTAGCTGAAGCCGTCCTCGAACACGAAGTCGAGCATGCCGGTACGGTCGGCATCGGTGTCGGTCCAGATGTGCGAGCGGTAGCTGAGGTAGCCGTTGGGCTTGCCCTCGGTGAACGGGGAGTCGGCGAACAGCGCGGTGGCGATCGGCTGCAGCGCCAGCGACACGCGGAACTTCTTGATCATGTCCGCTTCGCTGGCGTAGTCCAGGTTGACCTGGACCGTGCAGGTGCGGGTCATCATGTCCAGGCCGAGCTTGCCGACCTTGGGCATGTAGTTCTTCATGATCTGGTAGCGGCCCTTGGGCATCCACGGCATCTCGTCGCGGCGCCACTTCGGCTGGAAGCCCATGCCGAGGAAACCCAGGCGCAGTTCGTCGGCGACCTGCTTGACCTCGTTGAGGTGGCTGCCCACTTCCACGCAGGTGTCGTGGATGGTCTCCAGCGGCGCGCCCGACAGTTCCAGCTGCCCAGCCGGTTCCAGCGTCACCGAGGCGCCGTCGCGCAGCAGCGCGATGGTATGCCCGCCT
The DNA here is from genome assembly GCF_014836395.1 of Xanthomonas bonasiae. Lineage (NCBI taxonomy): Bacteria > Pseudomonadati > Pseudomonadota > Gammaproteobacteria > Lysobacterales > Lysobacteraceae > Xanthomonas > Xanthomonas bonasiae. The sequence goes on along the minus strand of NZ_JACSQX010000005.1, from coordinate 386,943 downwards.
TCTTGCACCGGCTCCCAGCCGAAACGGGTCAGGCCGGTGAGCAGGGCCTCGATGCCGCGCTCGCCGTCGAAGGTCGGCGGGCGCAGGTCGTCCAGGCGGAAGCCGAACTTTTCGTGTTCGGTGCCGATGCGCCACTGCGCTTCGGGCTTTTCGCCGGAGGCCAGCACCTCGACCAGTTCGTTGCGGTCGGTGATCGGCGTTTCGGCAACGTGGCTTGGGCTCGACAAGGGCAGGCTCGCACGGAAGATGAGGCGATGTGGGGATGGAACGCCCGCCTCGCAAGGGCCGCACTATAGCGTGACCGGCGCGAAGCCCACATCGCTACCGGCGGTACTGCAGCATTCCACGGATCCGCCCGGTCGGCGCCAGCGAGAGTGAGACGCAGCACCGCCGGCCGCAGCGCGCTCGGCTAGGCTGCAGGCCTGTTCCCCGCCATGCAGGCAGCCGATGCGCCCCGCCCACTCCGAACTGCATCGCGCCGATCGCGCCGGCTGGCTGCGCGCCGCGGTGCTCGGCGCCAACGACGGCATCCTGTCGGTGGCCGGACTGGTGGTCGGCGTGGCCAGCAGCGGCGCACCCGCGCCGGCGGTCCTGGCGACCGGCATCGCCGGCCTGGTCGCCGGCGCGATGTCGATGGCCGCCGGCGAATACGTGTCGGTGCAGTCGCAGGTGGACACCGAGCGCGCCGATCTGGCGATCGAGCGCCGCGAGTTGCGCGAGGACCCGCACAGCGAGCTGGAAGAACTGGCCGGCATCTACCGCCAGCGGGGGCTGGACGCGGCGCTGGCGCGCCAGGTCGCCGAGCAGTTGACCGCGCACGATGCGCTGGGCGCGCATGCGCGCGACGAGCTCGGCATCACCGAGACCCTGCGCGCGCGGCCGTTGCAGGCGGCGGCCGCGTCGGCGGCAGCATTCTGCACCGGCGCGGCGCTGCCGGTCGTGGCCGCGTGGCTGGCGCCGGACGGCCGGCAATTGTGGGTGACCGGCGCGGCGACCCTGGTCGGCCTGTCGCTGACCGGCGCGCTGGCCGCGCGCGCCGGCGGCGCTTCGGGCGTGCGCGGTGCGGTGCGTGTGGTGTTCTGGGGCGCGGCGGCGATGCTCGCCAGCGGCGCGATCGGGCACGTGTTCGGCGTGCATGTGTGAGCGGACGCGCACCGTACTGGGTAGCATCACCGGCATGGCCGACACGTGTTTCCCCGAAGTGCGAGGCGACCGCACGCCCATCGCTCAAAGCGGAACCTGAACTGGAGTACTGAAAATTAACACTGGTACCTTCGTCGTCGACCACATGGGATTTTCCGTTTCATCGCTGGATGAGGCGATCGCGTTCTGGACTGAGGCCATGGGCTTCGAACTTGTCCGCACAGGCGAAATGGGCGGCGATTTCCTGCGCGAGGTGACGGGCGTCGACGATCCTCGTTGCCGCATGGCGCTGGTGGTATCGCCTGCCGGCTTTCCCATCGAACTGCTGGAATACTCGACAGCCCGCACGTTGGGCAAGACACCCGCAAGCGCTGGCGCGATCGGCGCGGCCCATCTTGCCGTCACCGTGACGGATATCGACGTGGCTGTCGCCAGGATCCAGGCGCAGGGATGGCACTTGAAAGGATCTCCGCGACCGATCGAGGCCGGGCCACGCGCGGGAACCGTCGTTGCCTACGTCAGCGGACCCGACGGGATCACCATCGAGGTCATGCAGCCTCCCAGGTAAGAGCAGCTAACAAAACGACTGCGCAGCCGCCAGGCGGGCGCGTGCAGCGCTCGAAATCCTCATGTACCACTTGTGCACTGCAGTTTCTGTGCGCCGTCCGCGCCCGCCTGGCGACTGCTCGTGACGTTTCGTTAGCCACGCTAAAGTCTCATCCGGCATGGTGTGGGGCCCTCCGGTTCTTTCGATCGCCGCTGGCTAAAGTGTGTGATGCACGTTGAGGCGATATGCGTCGGCTGTCCGCGGCGCGAACGGCCAAACCCGCGGGGAAGCGGCCTGTGGCGCGCCGAGACCGGCAGTTTGCGGGGCCGGCACCAGCGCAGTCGTGGTGGTCCTGCCGGCTGCGATGTAGCGGCCCGGCGCTTCACTCTGAGCGCGCGCGCAGTGCGCTGCGGTAGCATCGGCGGCCATGGCCGACACCACTTCTTCCGACGCCTTGCTGCTGGCGCGCCTGGCCAGCCTGGCCGACTGCACGCAGGCCGAGGGCTATGCCTGCATCACCGCGCGTCGCGAACACGGGGCGCGCTCGGTGGATATCCCGCAGCCGCACCTGGCGATCCTGGTGCAGGGACGCAAGCAGGTGCGCACCGCGACACAAACCCTGGACTTCGTGCCGGGCGACCTGTTCCTGGTGACGCAGCGCTGCCGCATTGATGTGGTCAACATCCCGGATCCGCACAGCGGCCTGTACCTGAGCGTGCTGGTGCCGCTGTGCGAAGAAGCGCTGAGCGCGGCGCGCGTGCTGTGGAACGAACCGCTGCCCGCTGCCGGCGCGGAACTGGCGCGGCTGCGCGCCGAGGAGTTCGGCATCACCCTGCTGCAATGGCGGCAGGCGCTGCAGGACGGCCGTTACACCGAGGCGCGGTTGGCGCTGGCGGCCCTGGTGGTGGCACTGTGCCGGCGCGGCCACGGCGGCCTGTTGATGCCGCCGGCGCCGAGCGTGGCCGCGCAGGTGCGCGACCTGGTCGTCGCGCAGCCGCAACGCGCCTGGCGCTCGCGCGACATCGAAGACAGCCTGGGCCTCAGCGGCGCGACCTTGCGCCGACACCTGGCCAGCGAAGGCACCTCCTTGCGCGAACTGCTCGCCGATGCGCGCCTGGCGCATGCGATGCAGCTGCTCTACACCACGCGCTGGCCGCTGAAGACGGTCGCCGCGCACGTCGGCTATCGTTCGGTGCGCAGCTTCAGCCAACGCTTCCAGCAACGCTACGGCCTGGACCCGTCCAGCATCGGCAACTGAGCCGCGTCGGCGCTGAGCGCCGCGCGCAGCGGAATGAGCGAATCGCGCAGCGGCGCAGGCGCAGCATGCCGGTACCGCGGCGCCTGCCGCTCTGCCAGGAAGTCCCCATGTCCGTGTTCCCGTTGCGCGCGCTGTGCGCGCTGGCCCTGAGTGCCAGCGCGGCGCTGACGCTGCCGTCCCCCGCCCATGCCGCCGCGCCGGCCAGCAGCCAGACGCAGGTGCCCGGCGTCTATCGCCAGGCAATCGGCCGGTTGCGCGTCACCGCCCTGTTCGACGGCACCGTGGCGCTGCCGCGCGCGCAACTGGCGAACATCGCCCCGGAGGCGATCGCGCGCCTGCTCGACCATCGCTACGTGCCGGAAACCGCCAAGGGCCTGCAGACCGCGGTCAACGCCTACCTGATCCAGGACGGCACGCACCTGACCCTGGTCGATACCGGCACCGCCACCTGCTTCGGCCCCGGCCTGGGCCAGGTGCTGGCGAACCTGCGCGCGGCCGGCTACGCGCCGGCGCAGGTGGACGACGTGCTGCTGACCCACGCGCACCCGGACCACATGTGTGGCCTGCTCGATGCGCAGGGACAGGCGGCCTATCCCAACGCCACGGTGTGGCTGAGCGCGGCCGATGCCGCGTACTGGCTGGATCCGGCCAGCGAAGCGAGCGCACCGCAGATGCTGAAGTTCGCGTTCCCGCTGGCGCGCGCGGCGGCCGCACCGTACCAGGCCAAGGACCGGCTGCGCCGCTTCCGTCCCGGCGATGCGTTGCCGGGCGGTGCGGTGGCGCTGGATACGCACGGACATACGCCCGGCCATGTGTCCTACCGGTTCGACGGCGGCGATGGCCAGCAGGTGTTGGTGTGGGGCGACCTGGTGCACTACCACGCGGTGCAGTTCGCGCAGCCGCAGGCTTCCTACGAAGCCGACAGCGACCGCACGGCGGCGATCGCCGCGCGCAGGCGCACCATGGCCCAGGCCGCCGACGGCGGCTGGTGGGTGGCCGGCGCGCATCTGCCATTCCCGGGCCTGGGCCATGTGCGCCGTGACGGCGACGCGTTCGCCTGGGTCCCGGCCGAGTTCGCGCCGGTGCCGGCCACGCCTTGAGTGCAACCTTCTCCCGGCGGGAGAAGGGAACAACTGCTAGCCCCTCTCCCACCGGGAGAGGGGTTGGGGTGAGGGTGCGGCGCGCAGCGTCTCGCGGCGTTTGGAGGCGCGAGGCTGCGCCCGTACCCTCATCCGCCCCTGCGGGGCACCTTCCCCCGAAAAGGGGGCCATGGTCCCGGCGGGAGAAGGAACAGCCGACTAGCCCCTCTCCCACCGGGAGAGGGGTTGGGGTGAGGGTCCGGCGCAAAGCGTCTCGCGGTGCTTGGATGCATGAGGCTGCGCCCGTACCGGCATCCGCCCCTGCGGGCACCCGGCATCGCGCATGCGATGCAGCCAACGCAGACAGAACGGACGCGTCCGCTGCTTGCGATCGATCACAAGCAGCCCCGCGCAGAAGACGCCGGAGTTCCGGCGCCGCCGCGTTCACGCCGTGGCGGTCGGCTCCGTGTCCAGCCCCAGCCAGCCGCCGACGATGGCACGCGCTTCGTCCACGCCCTGGCGGGTCTCGCCGGAAAACAGCTGCACGCTGACAGTGTCGCCGAAGGAACTGGACAGATCCTTGCGCACCTGCTGCAGCGCCTGCGCCTGCTGGCCGCGGCCGAGTTTGTCGGCCTTGGTCAGCAGTGCATGCGCCGGCAGTCCGCGCTGCACCGCGTAACCGAGCATCTGCCGGTCGTAGTCCTTCAGCGGGTGGCGGATGTCCATCACCACCACCAGGCCGCGCAGGGCCTCGCGGGTGCGGAAATACTTGTCGATGAACGACTGCCAGTGCGCCTGCAGCTCCAGCGGCACCTTGGCGTAGCCGTAGCCGGGCAGGTCCACCAGATAGCGCTCGGGCTGGATCTGGAAGAACACCAGCTGCTGGGTGCGGCCGGGGGTCTTGGACACGCGGGCCAGCGCGTTCTGCCGGGTGAGCGCGTTCAGCGCGCTAGATTTGCCGGCGTTGGAGCGGCCGGCGAAGGCCACCTCCCAGCCCCCGTCCTCCGGCAGCTGCCGGGGATTGTGGGCGGAAAGCAGGTATTGGGCACGTTCGATGAGCAGCGACATGGCGCTAGGATCGCACGTCCGCCGCTCCTGGCGGGGTTCGTTGACCGGCAGGGCGCCGCGCGGGGATAATCGCGCGAGTGCGGTCGCCGGCCTGGCAGCCGCGGGTCGGGTCACACGGAGCTTCAGCTAATGCGCCACGCTCGCGTTCTTGCCTTTGCCGGTCTAGCAATTTCCATCGCCGCCGCGGTCGCGTTCGCGCAGACCTCGGTGGTTCCCATCCCCGACAACGCGCCGGTGCGCACCGCGCCGCTGGAAGGCGACGTCGGCAAGGTCGCCTGGGGCGATCCCAAGGCCGGCCAGGCCAAGGCCGCGGCCTGCGCCGCCTGCCATGGCGCCGACGGCAACCCGTCCCTGGCGATGTATCCGCGCATCGCCGGCCAGAGCGAACGCTACAGCGCGCGGCAGATGGCCCTGATCGCGCACGGCGAGCGCACCTCCGGCGCGGTGGCGGCGATGCTGCCGTTCGTGCAGCCGCTGAGCGCGCAGGACATGCGCGACATCGGCGCCTACTTCGCCACGCAGAAGGCCGGTGCCGGCATCGCCGACGACGCGGTGGTCAGCGAAGGCCCGTACGCCGGCATGAAGTTCTACGAGGTCGGGCAGCAGCTGTACCGCGGCGGCGATCCGGCGCGCGGGATTCCGGCATGCATGGCCTGCCACGGCCCCACCGGCGCCGGCAATCCCGGCCCGGCGTATCCGCACCTGGGCGGCCAGCATGCCGACTACGTGGCGCGGCGCCTGCAGGAGTACCAGTCCGGCACCACCCAGGAACGCGACCCGGCCCTGTTCAAGATCATGGCGCAGGTGGCCAAGCCCTTGACCGAGCAGGAGATGAAGGCGCTGGGCAGTTACCTGCAGGGCCTGCACGACCGCGCCGACGACGCGGCCGCGGCGCAGGCCGCACCGGCGCCGGTTTCGCCGCAACAGGCGGCGCCTGCGCAACAATCCTGAGCGTGCGCCGCCGTCGCGGCGCCGCACCGCTTCCCCCTCGCGCCGGTCGTCACGACCGGCGTTCGTTTTTTGCCATGGAGATCGCATGAACCGTCTGCCCCGCCTGCTGCTGTGCCTGCTCACCCTGTTGCCGCTGAGCGCCTGCGCGCAGCCCAAGACCGCCGCCCTGGTCGAAGGCGAGGACTACGCGCTGATCGCCAAGCCGCAGCCGTTCGCGCCGCTGGCCGGCAAGATCGAAGTGGTGGAGGTGTTCGGCTACACCTGCCCGCACTGCGCGCACTTCGAGCCGCTGCTGGAAGAGTGGACGCGCAAGCAGGGCAAGGACGTGCGGGTGACCCTGGTGCCGGCCGCGTTCGGCGGTTTCTGGGACAGCTTCGCCAGCGCCTTCTATGCCGCGCAGAAGCTGGGCGTGCAGACCCGCAGCCACCACGACCTGTTCGAGGCGATCCATGACAAGCACAGCGTGCCGGTCCAGAACGTGGCGCCGGAAGAGCTGGCCGCGTTCTATGCCGCATACGGGGTCAAGCCGCAGGACTTCGTCGCCGCCTACAGCAGCCCGCAGGTGGCCGCGCAGGTCAAGGCCGCGCGCGACTTCGCCGCGCGCAGCGACATCCCCGGCACCCCGGCGCTGGTGGTCAACGGCAAGTACCTGGTCAAGGGCAAGAATTTCCAGGACATGCTGCGCATCGCCGATGCGCTGGTCGCCCGCGAGCGCGCGGGCAAGTAATCCCGCGCGAACCTGCACCACGGCGCTTCATCCACGCCATGGCATCATGCCGGGGTTGCCTGCCGCGCGTTTCGGCGCGGCAGGCGTTTCGCCCCCCATCCTGCTGGAGATGTCGCCGATGAAGACCCGCTTCGCCCTGACCCTGATGGCCCTGCTGCCGATCCTGGTCGCATGCAAGGCCCAGGACGGCTCTGCCGACACCGTCGCCCCGGCCGCCGACGCGCCGGCCGCAGCGCCGGCGGCGCCCGCCGCCAGCGACACCGCGCCGGCCGCCACTGCCGAAACCGCCTCCACCCCGACGACCGATGCCGCTGCGCAGCCTGCCGCCGATACGCCGGCCGCGCCGGTCGCGGCGCGTGCGCCGAGCGGAGCCGAGCCCGTCGCCGGCACCGACTATGTCGACATTGCGGGCGGCCAGCCGTTCCAGCCGACCAATGGCAAGATCGAAGTGGCCGAAGTGTTCGGCTACGTGTGCCCGGCCTGCGCGCGCTTCCAGCCGCTGATCGGCCCGTGGAAGGCCGGCCTGCCGTCGGACGTGCACTTCGTCTACGTGCCGGCGATGTTCGGCGGCCCCTGGGACGACTATGCGCGTGCGTTCTACGCCGCCGAGGCGCTGGGCGTGCAGGAAAAGACCCACGAGGCGCTGTACAAGGCGATCCACGTCGACGAGACCCTGAAGGGCGAGCGCGGCCGCGATTCGGTGCAGGACATCGCCGGCTTCTACGCCAAGTACGGCGTGGATCCCAAGCAGTTCGCCGACACCATGGGCAGCTTCGCGGTCACCAGCAAGACCAACCGCGCCAAGCAGTTCGCCGTGCGCAGCGGCATCAGCGGCACGCCGTCGCTGATCGTCAACGGCAAGTACCTGGTCAAGGGCAAGAACTACGACGACATCCTGCGCATCGCCGATCACCTGATCGCGCGCGAGCGCGCGGCGCTGGCCAAGTAAGCTCCCGCTCCCACCAGGCCGCTCTGCCGTGACCGCCCCCGCCACCCGCACGCTGCGCGTGCTCACCGCCAATATCCAGGCCGGCTCCAGCACGCGCCGCTACAGCGATTACGTGACCCGCAGCTGGTCGCATGCGCTGCCGGCGGGAAGCAAGCGCAGCAGCCTGGATGCGATCGCGCAGCTGGCCCGCGAGCACGACATCGTCGGCCTGCAGGAAAGCGATCCGGGCAGCCTGCGCTCGGGCTTCACCAACCAGACCCACTACCTGGCCGAGCGCGCCGGCTTCAACTACTGGAGCCACCAGCCGAACCGGCGCATGGGCGGCGTGGCCTCCAGCGCCAATGGCCTGCTCAGCCGGCTGGAGCCGGTCGAAGTGCAGGACCATCCGCTGCCCGGCCGGCTCGGCGGGCGCGGCGTGCTGCTGGCCAAGTTCGGCGACGGTGCGGAAGGATTGGCGATCGCGGTGGCGCACCTGTCGCTGGGCGCCAACTCGCGCGCCTCGCAACTGGCGTTCATCGCCGAACTGTTGTCCGACCATCCCAACGCGGTGCTGATGGGCGACTTCAACTGCGTCGCCGACCGGCCCGAGATGCAGGCCCTGTACAAGCGCACCCGGCTGCAACCGCCGGGCTGCGTGGTGCCGACCTTCCCCAGTTGGCGCCCGCAGCGCGCGATCGACCACATCCTGGTCAGCGACGGCCTGCGCTGCAACGAGCAGCGCGCGCTCCCCGCCGCGTTCTCCGACCACCTGGCGGTGGCGACCGAGATCGAAGTGCCGCAGGCGATGCTGCGCTAGCCAGCTGCTGCGCTTCCTGTGCGGCATGCATTGGCTGTGCGGCGGCGGCATTCCCTGTAGGAGCGGCTTCAGCCGCGACCGGGCTTTACCGGTAAAGCGTCGCGGCTGAAGCCACTCCTACAGAAATGCGGCGGCTCGCAAGGAGCATTGTGGAAGCGACAATGCGGCGGCTCGCAAGGAATTGCGGAAGCGACTCTTGATGGCCCAGGCCATCGGTCGCGACGGGATTTATCGGTAACGCCCGTCGCGACTGAAGTCGCTCCCACAAGTGGCCGCTTCCGGATCGAAGCGCCCTAGAACTTCAGATCCGCACGCACATACAGATAGCGGCCACCCGGGATGTCGTAGGTCGAGGCGTCGTAGCCGTTGAGCGAGCACGACAGGCAGATCGGCGGATCCTTGTCGAAGACGTTGTTGACGCCACCGCTGACGGTCAGGCCTTTCATCCAGTCGAAGCGGTAGCCCAGTTGCACGTCGTGGTAGGTGATCGCGTCGAGCGTGTTGGTGCCGGCGGCCTGGTTGCTGCACACCGGGAACGCCACCGCGTCGCCGCACTGCTCGGTCAGTTCGGAAATGTGCCGCACCGTCCACGAGGCGTTCCAGCGGTTCAACGACCAGTCCAGGGTCAGGTTACTGGTCCACTCCGGGATCGCGCTGTCCACCACTTCCACGCCCGGTTCCTGCGGCTGCACCTGGCCGGCGGCACCGGTGGCGACGTAGCGGGTGACGAAGGTGTTCTGCCAGCCGATCTTGAAGCGCCCGGCCGCGGTTTCCGGCGAAGTCCAGAACAGATCCACGTCCCAGCCGTCGGTCTTGATCGAACCCAGGTTGGTCAGGCGGTTGTTGAAGCCGTTGATGCCGCCGGTGGAAGCGCGGGTGATGCCGTCGCAATAGGTCGCATCCAGCGTGTCCACGCACAGGTCGAGCTGGGTCTGCGCGTTGATCGCCTGGATCGCGCCGTCGATGTCGTGGCGGTAGAAGGTCACCTCGACGTCGAAGCGATCCGACCACGGCACGTTGCTGGCGAACCACGGACTCCACACGAAGCCGGCGCTGAAGCTGCGCGCCTTCTCCGGCTCCAGCGCGCGGTTGCCGCCGGTGGTCACCGAGATCTGCGAGTTGGCCTGCTGATAGCCGGCCGGCACGCCGAGCGTGGCGCAGTTGGCTGCACTGCCGCGCGGCGCGGTGCCACCGAGGCCGATCGAGCACGGATCGGACAGGGTCAGGTCGGCGCGCGCGGCCGAACCGTACAGCTCGCCGATGGTCGGGGCGCGGAAGCCTTCGGCATAGCTGGTGCGCAGCACGAAGTCCGGCGACACCTGCCAGCGCAGGCCGTACTTCGGGGTGAATTCGCCTCCGAAGGTGGAGTAGTCGGAATAGCGCCCGGCCAGGCTCAGGTCCAGTTTGTCGCCCAGCGGCGAGTCGGCGAAGATCGGCACGCTCAGTTCGAGGTAGGCCTCCTTGACGTTGTAGCTGCCCTCGGTCGGCAACGACGGCACGCCGTTGTAGTGGCCGATGACGGTCAACGGATCGGGCTGGTACCAGCCCTCGTACTTGCGGTACTCCACGCCGGTGGCGAAGGACACCGCGCCGGCCGGCAGCGTGAACAGGTCGCTGCTGAGGTTGGCGGTGAACTGGGTCAGTTCGTTCTGGCTGCGGTCGCGCACCACCGGCTGGATCCAGCGCAGCATCTCCGGGGTGATGCTGCCGGCGCCGCCGAAGATGTCCAGCGGCACGCAGCCGGCCACCGCCGCACAGGCGGCCGGGTCGCCCAGCGCCAGGTTGATGTTGTAGATGTTGTAGCTGCCGTAGTTGGTCTGCTCGGCCTTGTTCTTGCTGTAGGCGCCGTTGACGTCCCAGAACCAGGTGCGGTCGGCGCTCTCGAAACTGCCGATGAAGCCGGTGCCGACGTACTGGGTGTCCACGCGCTGCTCGAACACGCGCGCGCCGCCTTCCACCGGCCGCCGCCCGATCATGATCAGGTTGCTGGACGAGTCCAGGTCGAAGCCGAACGGGTTGTACGGGTTGGCCGCGGAAATGACGATGTTGTCGGCCAGCGGATTGCCGGTGCCGGCATCGGGGCCGAGGAAGATGGGTTCCGGCGCGGCCTGGTTGGTCGACTCGCGGCGGTTGCCGAGCAGCTTCAGGTACCACTGCACGTCGTCGTTGAAGAAGTAGCGGAACTGGCCGAACACGCCCTTGCGCTCGGACGGGGTCAGCAACAGGTTGGAGGCGGCGAAGTTGTAGCGATCGGCGGTGCCGAAGCAGTGGTAGCCGTCGCTGCGGGTGCAGCCGGCGCTGCCGTCGTAGGTCGGCGTGCCGGCGCCGCTGTTCGGGGTCAGGTCCTGCTCGGCGCCGGTGACCGGATCGACGAAGATGAAGCGGCCGTCCGGCGTGGCCGAGCTGCCGAAGCTGAGCCCGGTGCCGGGCACCGGATACAGCGACTGCTTGCGGTCGCGCGCATAGATCGGATCCTGCTTGGTGTAGCTGGCGCCCAGGAACAGGCTGGTGCGTTCGGTGCTGTGGCCCCAGGCCAGGTCCACGCCCTTGCTGGCGCCATCGCCCTTGTCGTACTGGCCGTAGTTCATCGTGACCTGGCCGCCGTCGAACTTGCGCCGGGTGATGATGTTGACCACGCCGGCGATCGCGTCGGAGCCGTACAGCGAGGAGGCGCCGTCTTCCAGCACCTCGATGCGCTCGACGATGGCCAGCGGAATGGTGTTGAGGTCGGTGGCCGCGCCCACGCCGGACGCCGAGGACTCGTTGACCCAGCGCATGCCGTCGACCAGCACCAGCACGCGCTTGGCGCCCAGATGGCGCAGGTCCACCTGCGCCGAACCGGCGCCGACGCCGCTGCCGTCGGGCGGGAAACCGAAGTTGCCGGAGGAGTTGAACTTGGTGTTCAACGCCGAGCCGGAGGCGGTCAGTTCCTGCAGCACGTCGCCGATCGAGGTCAGGCCGGTGCGTTCGATGTCGGCGCGGCTCAGCGTCTGCACCGGCACTTGCCCCTCCAGCTCGGCCTTGCGGATGCGCGTGCCGGTGACCTGGACGCTGTCCAGGGTGGTGGCGGACTCGGGGGCAGCGGGCGCGGCCTGCTGGGCGATGGCCAGCGCGGGCGAACCGGCCAGCAAGGACAAGGAAACCGCGAAAACCAAAGGATGGCGGTGCAGGCAATTCATCCGTCTCTCTCTCCAGAAAGGATGTGGGTCGGCCGCTGCGACCCCCTGCACCGCGACGGCGTGGCCTACCTTGTAAACAAAACGTAAACCCTAAGCAAGCAATCGGACCGCGATTCGGACAGTCGCGGACCGACTGGACGATTTCGTAGACATGGCGCAGTCCACCCGGACTCGATTCGGGCCACCGCAGGACAGTGCACGTCAGGCAAGCGAGCACCGGCACATGGCGAAGACAACGGCATGCCGATCGCGCCGGCCGGCTCGGCAAGCTACGGGAAGCCAAGTGCGCGGTGTTCTTGCAGGCGCGGACGCGGCCGGCGACATGGCTGCACGCGTCGCACCGCTACGCCCGTTTGCGACACCGCCTCGCGGCCTCCGACGGCGCGGGGCGCACACGGCTCGAGGCAGCGCCAAGCGTGCGGCGACAGCCCAATGCACCGTGTCACGCCAAGCGCAGCTGGCACCGGATCCCACCAGCGCCCACGCCGCGCCAGACAGCGCTGCGCAGGCTGCGGCGGACCACGGCGCATCCCCTCTCCACGCCCTTGCCGGCTGCGCTCGCGTCGCTACGCCGCAAAACCCTTGCCGCGTCGATTCATCGGCGTTCGGTATAGTCCCGCGCATGAAATTGCGCACGTCTCTCCTGCTGCTCGCCGCCGCGTTGTGCGGCACCGCCCCTGCCCTCGCCCAGACCCTGGACGCCCAGCGTCCTGCGCTGCGCGCGGCGATCGACGCCGCCGAGCGCGGCCAGTTCGATCCCGTGCAAGCGGCCGCATTCAAACAGCACCCGCTGTACGGCTGGCTCGAATACGCCAACCTGCGCCGCAACATCGACCGCATCTCCGATGCGCAGGCGCAGGATTTCCTCAAGCGCTACGCCGGGCAGCCGGTGGCCGAGAGCTTCCGCACGCTGTGGCTGCCGGCGCTGGCGCGGCGCCAGGATTGGCCGGCGCTGCTGGCCAACTGGAAGCCCACCGACAACACCGGCCTGCGCTGCGCCCAGCTCAACGCGCGCCAGGCCACCGGCCGTGCCGACGCGCAATGGATCGACGAGGCGCAGGCGCTGTGGCGCAGCAGCGGCAAGTCGCTGCCCGATGCCTGCGATGCGGTATTCGCGGTGCTGCAGGCGCGCGGCGGGATGAACGACACGCTGCGCTGGGCGCGGGTGGAAGCGGCGGCCGATACGCAGCAGCCGGCGGTGATGCGCAGCGCCGCGCGCGGCCTGCCCGCCGCCGAGCTGGCCATGGCCAACGACTATGCGGCGTTCCTGGACGCGGTGCACACGCGTGCGCTGACCTGGCCGAAGACCGAGCGCAGCCGCAAGGTGGCGGTGGACGGCCTGGAGAAACTGGCCAAGACCGATCCCGACGCGGCCGAGCGGCAGTTGCCGCAATTCGCGCAGGCGCTGCAGCTGAGCGAGGCGCAGCGCGGCGAGGTGCTGTACCAGATCGCGTTGTGGACGGTGGCCTCGTACGGACCGGATTCGGCGCGCCGGCTCAACGCGGTACCCGACAGCGCCTACGACGAACGCCTGCACGAATGGCGCACGCGCGAGGCGATGGCGCGCGGCGACTGGCCGGCGGCGCTGGCGGCGATCCGCAAGATGGCGCCGGCGCAGCGCAACGATTCGCGCTGGCAGTATTTCGAGGCGCGGCTGGCGGAAAAGACCGGCAACGCCGGCGAGGCGCAGCGGCTGTACCGCGAGGCCGCCAAGTCCGCCACTTTCCACGGCTTCATGGCCGCCGACCGGCTCAAGCAGCCCTATGCGCTATGCCCGTGGGAACCCAACGACAGCGCGCAGGCGCAGGCCGCCGTGGCCCGCGATCCGGCACTGGTGCGCGCGCTGGAACTGTTCAAGATCGACCGTGCGGCATGGGCCGTGGCCGAATGGAACGACGCGCTGACCCGCTTCGACGACACCCAGCGGCGCATCGCAGTGGAAGTGGCGCGCGACAACGGCTGGTTCGACCGCGCGGTGTTCGCGCTGGGCAAGCTGCCCGACGAACAACGCCTGTATTCGCTGCGCTTCCCGCTGCACCACGACGCCACCATCCGCCGCGAAGCGGGCAAGAACGCGATCGACCCGGCCTGGGTGGCCGCCGAGATCCGCGCCGAGAGCATCTTCAACCCGAACGCGCGTTCGCCGGCCAATGCGATGGGCCTGATGCAGGTGTTGCCGGCCACCGGCGCCAGCGTGGCCAGGAACCTCGGCCTGGCCGGCTACGGCGGCGCCGCCAGCCTGTACGACCCGGACACCAACATCGCCATCGGCACCGCCTACCTGCGCCAGCTGTTGAACACCTATGGCCTGCCCTACCTGACCATCGCCGCCTACAACGCCGGCCCCGGCCCGGCGGCACGCTGGCAGACCCAGCGCCCCGGCCACGACGCCGACTTCTGGATCGAGACGATCAGCTACAAGGAAACCCGCGAATACGTCGCGCGCATCCTCGCCTTCAGCGTGATCTACGACTGGCGCCTCAACGGCGACGCGCTGCCGGTCAGCGACCGCATGCTCGGCAAGCTGGATGCGCCGCGCAAGAAGTTCGTCTGTGCGGCCGCGGCTGGGGCCGCGGCCGGGAATCGGGAATAGGGAATGGGGAATCGCAACGGCGCACCGCGCACGACCGCGACGAAAATGTCGCCCGCATGCCGCTGTGTCTTCAGACGCAGCGAACCCGCTCTTGCCAATCCCGAATCCCCACTCCCGAATCCCGGCTCATGAACATCTACCTCGTCGGCGGCGCCGTCCGCGACAGCCTGCTCGGGCAACCGCCCGGCGACCGCGACTGGGTCGTGGTCGGCGCCACGCCGCAGCAGATGCTGGATCTGGGCTACAAACAGGTCGGCCGCGATTTCCCGGTGTTCCTGCATCCGCACAGCGGCGAGGAGTACGCGCTGGCGCGCACCGAGCGCAAGTCCGGGCGCGGCTACCACGGCTTCGTGGTCGACGCCGACCCGTCGGTGACACTGGAAGAAGACCTGCAGCGGCGCGACTTCACCATCAACGCGATCGCCCGCGACGAGGACAGCGGCGCGCTGGTGGATCCGTACGGCGGCGCGCGCGACATCGAGCGGCGCGTGCTGCGCCACATCGGCCCGGCCTTCGGCGAGGACCCGCTGCGCGTGCTGCGTGCGGCGCGTTTCATGGCGCGTCTGGCGCCGCTCGGTTTCAGCGTGGCGCCGGAGACCCTGGCGCTGATGCGCGAGATGGCGGCCAGCGGCGAGCTGGACACGCTGGTGCCCGAGCGCGTGTGGCAGGAGCTGCGCCGCAGCCTGGCCTCGGCGCAGCCGTCGGCGTTCCTGCGCACGCTGCACGATGCCGATGCGCTGCGCAGCGTGCTGCCGGAACTTGAGGCGCTGTACGGCGTGCCGCAGCGCGCCGAGTACCATCCCGAGATCGATACCGGCCGCCACCAGGAACTGGTCAGCGACATGGCCGCACGGCTGGCGCCGGGCGATGCGCTGATCGGCTTCGCCGCGCTGACCCACGACCTGGGCAAGGCTCTGACCCCGCAAGCGGAATGGCCGAAGCACGTGATGCACGAACAGCGCGGCGTCGCCCCGCTGCGTGCGTTGTGCGAACGGCTGAAGCTGCCGCAGGAACATCGCCAGCTGGCCGAGATCGCCTGCCGCGAGCACTTGAACGTGCATCGCCTGGCCGAGCTGCGCGACCGCACCGTGCACGAACTGCTGCAGCGCTGCGACGGCTTCCGCAAGCCCGAACGCATCGCGCAGCTGGCACTGGTATGCGAGGCCGACAAGCGCGGCCGCCTCGGCAACGAGGACGCCGACTACCCGCAGGGCCGCGAACTGCAGCGCCTGCACGCCGCGGCGCTGGCGGTCAACGCCCGCGACCTGGCCGCGCAGGGCCTGAGCGGCCCGCAGATCGGCGAGGCGCTGGCGAAGGCGCGGATCAAGGCGATCGCCGCGGCGCGCGGCGACGCATCTCAGCGGTCGTCAGAACCGGACTAGCAGGTGCCATCATCAGTACTTGGGCAGCTTTGACGCGGCTGGCACCGGGCGACGCGCTGACTTGCGTCTCTAGAGGCAGGGGCAAGCGCTCGAACGGGTTCAGCGGCACATGCCCGCCTACCAGCTCGCCACACTCGTCAAAATTTGCGGGAAGCCACCTCGACGCTCGGCAAATCGCTAAAACTCACAAAGAAATTTTCTTTCCCGAACCTTATTGATAACGGTCAATCTCCGGCCAGAAATCTCTATTTTGTTGACTTCAAAATCAACCAGGAACGGGTCCGGATTTAAGGTCAGCAGTATCTTCTCCTCTCCACTCCTGCGACCCTGCTCGCCAGGATGGCAAGCCACCAGCTCGTAACGATCGCACCGATAGCGATGAAAGAGAGCCACGATGCCGTCGCTGCCTTTGACGGCACCAGCCGGCTTCTCATACTTGAACCCCTGAACGAACCCGACCGCGATCGCCATTTTCAAGTCTTCAAATAGGCTCACATCGAAGAAACCATCAATCTTTTGAAACCCTTCCAGACATTTCGAAACGAAATAGCCATGAATTTCATCATCGCGTGGAGTTTTCTCTAGGCGCTCAAAGGTCTCGGCCGTGCTGACCACGAAGGCACGAGAACCAACAATTTTCATATCCTCCCGAGCCCCTTCTTCAAATACGAAACGGTTGAAATTGCCGAGCGACAGCCGACGATCGCTCAACCACGCTGATACGAAAATCGCCAGATAATTTGAGCAAAGCTGATATTTCACCCGGTTTTCGGACGAGCATTTGTAGGGGTTCAAGTTGAGGTAGACCCCGGCAACTCTCATATCAAGGCCTCTTCGGTTAATGTTGGCGCAAGCTGTGAGCAACCGTGGCAGACTTCCTCCTCTACAGGCGGCTTGGATCCGGGTCACCGTTGATACATTCGCTCGCTGTGGATGCCCGATCCTACCCGAAGCGGGCGAGGACCTGCTCCACCTGCGCTCGGTAGCCATCACCGAACAGGTTGAGGTGATTGAGCAGATGGTAGAGGTTGTACAGCGGCGCGCGTTCGCGCCAATCCTTCGCCAACGGCGCGTGTTCGGCGTAGCTGCGCAGCAGTTGCGGATCGGGTTCGCCGAACAGCGTCAGCATCGCCAGTTCGGCCTCGGCCCAGCCGTAGTGCGCCGCGCCGGCATCGATCAGCGCCGGCAGGCCGTCGCCGGCGCAATGCAGGTTGCCCTGCCATAGATCGCCGTGCAGCAATACCGGCGGCTGCGTCGGAATCAGTTGCGGCAGGCGTACGCACAGCCGTTCCAGGCGCGCCATGTCCGCGGGAACCAGTGCAGCATTGCGCAGCGCGCGCTCGGCCTGCGGGCGCAGCCGCCGTTCGACGAAGAAGCGATGCCCGTCGCTGTCGGCGCCATTGTCCTGCGGACTGTCGCCGATGTAGCCGTCGTGGTCGAAACCGAAGTGGCCGCCGCGTACGCGGTGCTGGCGTGCCAGGCCCTCGCCGGCGAGCCGGGCGAAGTGCGGATGCGGGACCGCCGCTCCCAGGTCTTCGAGCAGCAACCAGTCTTCGCCTTGCGCGTACACCTGCGGCACGCGGAGACCACCCGCAGCGCGCAGCGCGTCCAGGCCGCGCACTTCGGCGGCGAAGAAATCGGCCGGCATCGCGCGGCGGCGTTTGCAGATCGCGTCGCGGCCGTCGCGCAACGTCAGCCGGTGCAGGCCGTCGTGCGGCGGCAAGGCGAACAGGTCGGAACCGGCGGTAGGCATCGGCTCAGGCTAGAGGGCGTTTCGCTTGGGTGCGATCGGCATTCACGGCGCAGCGCGTCGCGACTGAAGTCGCTCCCACACCTGGATCGAAATCGCCGGCACGCCGGCAACGAACGCCACCCGCTTGCGCGAGGGCGGACGCGCGCGGCGCACGATCGGCAACGCCGCCGATTATTCCACCGCCCCCGCGATCCAGGTCTGCCGCACCTGCAGCGCGTCGTCGAGCAGCACCAGGTCGGCCTGGTAGCCGGGCGCGATGCGACCGTAGCGGTCGTCCAGGCCCAGGCATTGCGCCGGATACAGCGAGGCCATGCGTGCGGCTTCGTCCAGGCTCACGCCCAGCCATTGCACGCTGTTGCGGACCGCGCTGGCCATGTCCAGCGCCGAACCGGCCAGCGCGCCGGCCGCGTTGCGCACCACGCCGTCCACCTCGGTGATGGTTTCGCCGTACAGGTCGAAGCTGGGGCTGTCGGCGCCGACCATCGGCATCGCATCGGTGACCAGGAACAGCGTGCCGCGCGGCTTGGCCGCCAGCGCCACGCGCAGGCTGGCCGGATGCACGTGCACGCCGTCGACGATCAGCCCGCACCAGGCGTGGCGGTCTTCCAGTGCGGCGCCGACCGCACCGGGATCGCGTCCTTGCAGCGGCGACATCGCGTTGTACAGATGGGTGAAGCCGCACACGCCCGCATCCAGGCCGGCACGGATCTCGTCGTAGCTGCCGGCGGTGTGGCCGGCGAACACGCGCGCGCCGGCAGCGGCCAGCGTGCGGATGCTGTCGACCGGCAGCCGTTCCGGGGCCAGCGTGATCAGGGTGACGCCGTTGTCCAGCGAGGTGGCCAGCGCCAGTTCGGCGGCATCGGGCACGCGGAACTTGTCCACGTTGTGGGTGCCCTTGCGCGCCGGCGCCAGGTACGGCCCTTCCAGGTGGATGCCGAGCACGCCCGGCACGCCGGCGGCGATGGCCTCGCGGGTCGCGGCGATCGCCGCGCGCATCACTTCGACATCGTCGCTGATCAGCGTCGGCAGGTAGCCGGTGGTGCCGTAGCGGCGATGCGCCTGGCCGATGCGGCGCAGCGCCTCGACGTCGGTGCTGTTGTTGAACAGCACGCCGCCGCCGCCGTTGACCTGCACGTCGATGAACCCCGGCAACAGCGTGCCGCCGCCCAGGTCCAGCTGCGTCGTCGCCGCCGCCACGCGCGCGTCGCCGTCGTCGAGCAGCGCGGCGATGCGCCCGTCCTGCAGCAGCACGCTCACGCCGTCGAGGAATCCATCCGCACCGAGCACGCGCGCATTGCGCAGCGCCGTCGTCGTCATTACACCGTCTCCGTCACTTTGTTCAGATGCGGCGGCAGGTCCGGGTTGTAGCCGCGGCGCAGCGCCAGCGCGTTGATCGCGCGGTAGAAACTCTGGATGGTCAGCAGCGGCGCGCACACCGGGTGCGGCGCGGCGACCAGCGGCAGGTCGCCGTCGGCGCTGGCCAGCCACACCTGCGCGCCGCGGCCGCGGAACTCCTCGGCCAGGCTGCGGGTGCCGGCGCCGGTTTCGTCCGGCTGGTCGAAGGCCAGCACCGGGAAGCCGGGGCCGACCAGCGCCATCGGCCCGTGCTTCACTTCCGCCGAGCTGTAGGCCTCGGCATGCAGACCGCAGGTTTCCTTGAACTTCAACGCCGCTTCCTGCGCCGCGGCCAGGCCCAAACCGCGGCCGAGCACGAACAGGTTGTGCGCATCGACCAGGCCGTCGGTGAGGGGGCGCCAATCGGCCTGCCACGCGACGCGCAGCGCCTGCGGCAGCGCGTCGAGCGCGGCGAGCAGCGTCGCATCGTTCTTCCAGTGCGCGCCGAGCTGCAGGATCGCCGCCAACGAGGCCAGGTAGCTCTTGGTCGCGGCCACGCTCTTCTCCGGGCCGGCGCCGAGCGCGATCACGGTGTCAGCCAGCTGCGCCAGCGGCGAATCCTCGACGTTGACCAGCGCCACCACGCGCGCGCCGGCGGCCTTGGCCGCCTCGGCGTTGCGCAGCAGGTCCGGGCTCTTGCCCGACTGCGAGATCACCACGTACAGCGCGCCGCGCAACTGCAGCGGCGATTCGTATACCGAACCCACCGACGGCGAGGCCGAGGCGGTGACCACGCCGAGCTGGGTCTCGAACAGGTACTTGGCGTAGGTCGCGGCGTGGTCGGAACTGCCGCGCGCGCAGGTGACCACGAACGGCGGCGGATCGGCGCGCAGCGAAGCGGCCAGCGCGCTGACGACGGCATGGTTGCGCGCGAACTGCGCGGCGACGACATCGGCGGTTTCCGCGGCTTCGCGGAACATCAGGGTTTCGGTTTCGGTGGGCAGTGCCATGGGCAGGGTCATGTGGGATCGGGGGAAGGAGAACGGCGGGACTGCGGCTGCATCGGCGCGGTGGAGCCGCGCACCACCAGCTGCGGCACGAAGCCCTGGTTGTGCATCGGCGCCGGATGGTCTTCATAGGCGTCGCTGCGCAGCTGGCTGATCAGCAGCCGTGCGGCGTGGCGCGCGATGTCTTCGGTAGCCTGCTTGGCGGTGGTCAGCGCCGGCCACGACTGGCGCGAGAACGGGCTGTCCTCGAAGCCGGCGATGGACAGGTCGTAGGGCACGTTCATGCCCGCCGACTTGGCCGCGGCCAGCACGCCGGCGGCGATCTCGTCGTTGGAACCGAAGATCGCGGTCGGCGGCTCGCGCAGCGCCAGCAGCCGCCGCGCGCCGCGGAAGCCGTCATCGAAGGTGTAGTCGCCGGGCACCACCAGGTGCTTGTCCAGGGTGATGCCGTAGTCCTTCAGCGCGGCCTCGTAGCCGGCGTAGCGCTCGCCGCTGGAGCGGTGCGAGGTGCCGCCCCACAGGAAGCCGATGCGCTGGTGACCGAGCTGGATGAGGTGCTCGGTGACCTCGTAGGCCGCATCGCGGTCGTCGACGTAGACGCAGGGGCCGTCCTTCGGATCTTCGGTGGCGGCGATGATGCGCACGGTCTTGATCCCGCGCGCGGTCAGCGCCGCGACCAGCTCGGCGCGCTCGGACATCGGCGCGGTCAGCACCAGCCCGGCCAGGCGCGAACGCTGGGTCCATTCGGCCAGCTCCTCGGCCAGCATCGGCGAGGTCGAATCGCAGGGATGGATCTGCAGGCCGAAGCCGGTCTCGCGGCACGCCGCCAGCACGCCGTTCTGCACGCCGATGATGTGGTACGGGTTGGGGTTGTCGTACACCAGCCCGATCACGAACGGGGTGCCGCTGCGCAGGTTGCGCGCCGACGGATCCGGTTCGTAGTCCAGCTCGGCGATGGCGTGCAGCACGCGCGCGCGCGTGGCCTGCATCACCGACGGTTCGTTGTTGATGACCCGCGACACGGTCTTCAACGACACCCGCGCCCGCTCGGCGACATCTTTGATGGTGGGTCTACGCATACTGCGGTCCTGCACGTCGGGAAGTACGCCCATGATGCGCGATCACGCGCGGGCGGAGGCTTGGCCGGCGCGGTGGCCGACCAGGGAATAGAACAGGATGTACAGGTAGCACGGCACCATCAGCAGCAGGAACACCAGCTGGAAGTCGAAGTGCTGCTTCAGCACCGCGAACAGCTGCGGGATGATCGCGCCGCCGGCGATGCCCATCACCAGCAAGGCCGAGCCGATCTCGGTGTGGCGGCCCAGGCCCTTGATCGCCAGCGGGAAGATCGCCGGCCACATCATCGCGTTGGCGAAGCCGAGCGCGGCGACGAAGCCCACCGACACGTAGCCATGGGTGAAATAGGCGCCGGCCGAGAACAGCACGCCGAGCAGCGCCGAGATGCTGAGGTAGCGCGCCTGCGAGATCAGCGTCGGGATCAGCAGCAGGCCGGCCACGTAGCCGGCCAGCATCGCCGCCAGGGTGTAGGAGGTGAACAGCTTGGTGTGGTCCAGCGGCAGGTGGAAGCCGTTGCCGTAGGTGCCGATCGCATCGCCGGCCATCACTTCCACGCCCACGTACACGAACAGGCACAGCACCCCCAGCCACAGGTGCGGGAACTGGAAGATGCTGGTCTTCTGCGCCGGACTGCCGGCGCCGACCGGCGCGGCGTTGACTTCCGACGCCTTCAGTTCCGGCAGCGGCGAGAACAGCACGCCGATCGCCACCACCACCAGCACGCCGGCCATCACCAGGTACGGCAGGTGGATCTTGGCGGCGAACGCGGTCAGCAGCGCTTCCTTGGCCACCGGATCGGCGGCCTGCACCTGCGCGGCGAGGTCGCCGACGCCGTGCAGCACCAGCGTGCCGATCAGGAACGGCGCCAGGATGCCGGCGATCTTGTTGCAGATGCCCATCACCGCGATGCGCCGTGCCGCGCTCTCGATCGGGCCGAGGATGCTGATGTAGGGATTGATCGCGGTCTGCAGCAGCGCCAGGCCGCTGCCGATCACGAACAGGCCGGCCAGCGCGCCGGGATAGAAGCGCTGCGTGGCGAACTGGCCGAACGCCGCCGCGCCCGCCGCCATCACCACCAGGCTCAGCGCCAGGCCCTTCTTCATGCCGGTGCGCTTGAGGATCCACGACGACGGCAGCGCCAGGAAGAAGTAGGACAGGTAGAACACCATCAGCACCAGGAACGCGTTGACCTCGTTGAGGTCGAACGCCAGCCGCACGAAGGTGATCAGCGGGCCGTTGATCCAGGTGAAGAAGCCGATGATGAAGAACAGCAGGCCGACGATGGCGATCGAGGCGAAAGGACTGGCAGGCCGTGCGGTGGTCATGGGCGGGCGGGCTCCGGAAAGGCGCGTGGGTCGGTCGATCAGCGTCGCAGTTCGGCGACGAAGTCGTAGTAGTCGTTGTGGCAATAGGTGTCGGTCAGCTCGATCGCGCTGCCGTCGCGGGTGTAGCCGACCCGCACCACGTGCAGGATCGCCTCGCCTTCCTTCATGCCCAGGTGCCCGGCCAGCCGCGCCGGCAGGTTGATCGCACGGAAGTACTGCAGCGCGCGCACCACCGGGGTGCCCTGCGCGTCCAGGTAGGCGTACAGCGAATCGCCGATGGCCAGCGGATCGGGCACGGTGCGCTGCGGCAGCACCGCCTTCTCGTAGGCCATGACCCGGCCGTCGGCGCTGCGCAGGCGGGTCAGCGACGCCACCACGGTATCGGGCGACAGGCCCAGGCGCAGGATCTCTTCGCCGTGCGCCGGGCGCACGCGCCGCTCCAGCCAGCGCGTGCCCGGCTCCAGGCCCTTCATCCGCAGGGTCTCGCTGAAACTGGCCAGGCCACTGAGCTGGTGCTGGATATGCGAGGTGATGAAGGTGCCGGCGCCCTGCCGGCGCGAGACCAGGCCCTGTTCGACCAGCGCATCCACCGCCTGGCGCAGGGTCACCCGCGACACCTGCAATTGTTCGCACAGCTGGCGCTCGGCCGGCAGGGCCTCGCCCGGCTTCCACTGGCCGCCCTTGATCGCCTCGACCAGCTTGCTGGCCAGCTGCAGGTACAGCGGGGTCGGCGCGCTCGGGTCCACGGCCAGGCCTGCCAGTCTGGGGTCGGCCTCCGGCTTGGGCTTGGTCATCGTGCTCCCTCCGGACCGTATGGATTCATTATGTCCAATATAGTACCAATCCGCGGCCTGTGCACGCCGGGTCAGAGCCGCAGGTACAGCCGCCGCCGGTCCATCCACCAGCCCATCGTCCAGCACAGCAGGGTGTAGGCCAGGGCGCAGGCCAGACTGCCCCAGGGTCCCGGCAGCAGCCGCTGGAACACCGCGATGCCCAGCCATTGGTATAGGTCCCACCCGCTGTCGCCGGCCGGGACCAGCCGCAGGGCGATCACGAACAGCTCGGAAAACAGGTAGATCGCCAATGGATTGCGCCCGAGCACGGTGAAGAAGCCGCTGCCGGCCTGCCACTGGCGCACTTCGATCGCCCACAGCAGCGCGCCCAGCAGCAGCAGATCCAGGCCCACGGTCAGCAGCACGAACGAGCCGGTCCACAGCTTCTTGGCCAGCGGGAACCACGGCTGCCAGGCCAGCGCCAGCAGCGCCAGCGCGATGCCGGCCAGCAGCAGCCAGCGCACCGTGCGCGCCTGCTTGCCGACGCGGCGCACGTACAGGCCGGTCAGGTAGCCGGCGACGACATTCACCGTGGCCGGCAGCGTGCCGAGCAGGCCTTCCGGATCGAAGCCGCCGTCCTTGCGGTACAGCTGCGCCGGATCCAGCAGCCACAGGTCCAGGCGCGTGCCGGCGTTGCCGAGCTTGCTCAGTTCCGCGCCCGGCTGGCCCCACAGGTACAGCGCCGCCCAGTAGCCGAGCAGCAGCGCGACGCAGGCGGCCAGCAGGCCGCGCGGCGGCAGCCAGCGGCACAGCAGCGCGGCCAGCGCGTAGCACAGCGCGATGCGCTGCAGCACGCCCGGCACCCGGGTCTGGTCGATCGCGGTGAAGCTCCAGCTGCCGTCGGCGCCCTGGTGCACGAACGGGAACCAGTACATCAGGAAGCCGAGCAGGAAGATCAGCGCGCTGCGCTTGCCGACCCGGCGCAGGAACGCGCCGAGCGGCTGGCCGCGGTCCAGCGCGAAGCTCATCGCGTTGCCGACCGCGAACAGGAACGACGGGAACACCAGGTCGGCGGCGGTGAAGCCGAACCACGGCGCGTGCCGCAGTTGCACGAACGCATCGGCGCCGGCACCGGGCGTGTTGACCAGGATCATCAGGAAGATGGTCAGGCCGCGGAACACGTCCAGCGACAGGAAGCGTTCGCGCGACGGCGCCGCGGTGGGGATGCTCACGGAAGCGGCGCTCATCGGGCATCCACCTGCTGCAGCAGCGTGCGCACCGCGGCGACCGGATCGGCCGGCGCTTGGCGTGCGTAGGGTGTCTCGCGCTTCACCCAGTCCCGCTCCCAGGCGCGCAGTCGCTGCTGCAGCGCCGCCTCGTCCACGCTGCCGCCGTCGACCGCCGCCGCCCGCAGCGCCTGCATCGCCAGCGCCCAGCGCGGCAGGTAGTAGTCGGCGTACATGCCCTGCCAGGCCTTGGACGCGTAGTCGCCGAGATTGCCCTCGCCGCCCCACACGCTGACCTGCGCCTTGGCGTCGCGCCGGTAGTAGGCCGCGTCCTGCGGCGTCTTCGCGTAGCCGGCGGCATCGTCGAGCCAGCTCGACAGGGTCTCCTGCTGGCCGCCGACCAGGCCGTCGAGCTGCTGCACCGCCGCCTGCACGCGGGCGAAGGCGGCATCGCCGACGGCGACGTCGCCGCGCCTGTACGCGGCCACCGCCTGCTGCAACTGCGCATCCACGCGGCCGGTGGCGTAGTGGCGGGCGAAGTCGACCAGGTCGTAGCGGTACAGCGGCGCGTCGGCGTACTCCGGCGCCAGCGCGAGCAGTTGCTCCAGCGCGCGGCGCAGGCGCGGCGAATCGCCGGGCGCGCCTTCGAATTCGCCGATGTCCAGCGTCGGCCGCTTGAACAGCAGGTAGGCGCCGGCGCGGCTGCGCCACCAGCGCGGCGTCCAGTAGCGGGTCGACAGCACCGAGGCCTGCAGGTCGTCCCAGGCCGCGCGCAGCGCCGGCGAGGTATGTCCGTAGCGGGCGCGGGTGTAGTCGCCGAGCCAGTCCTGCAGCGAACGCTCCTGCCCGCCCCAGGCCAGTGCATACATGTACTCGTAGACCACCGAGTTGTTGTGCAGCCCTTCGGGGAACGCGCCGAAGCCGACCAGCTGCTGCTTGTCCTTGTCGGCGAGCAGCGCGCGCAGGTCGTCGCGGTAGAACGCCAGGTCGCCGTACACCGGATTGCTGCCGCCGTAGTTGTGCACGTAGCCGTAGATCCATTGCTTGCCGTCGAACGCGTCGGACAGTTTCCAGGTGCCCGGGTAGCGATCGTTGCCGATGTCCAGCACCAGCAGTTTGTCGTTGGGCACCTCGCGCAGGAACGCGGCGATCGCCTGCGGCGTCCAGAAATGGCGGTCGGCGCCGAACAGCCAGCCCTGCATCACCCACACCGCGTCGGGATTGGCGCGATGGATCGATTCGTAGAGCGCACGGCCGTAGTCGGCCAGGCGCTTGTCGCGCTGTGCCGGCGGCACTTCGGGCGGCGCGGTCTTGGCCGTGTTGGCGGTGCTGTCGCCGTAGCTGGCCAGGCGCGCGTCGCTGCCGTCGGCGGCGATTGGCGGCAGCATCTCGTTGAACGCATCGGCCAGGTAATAGGTGCCCTTGCCGTACGTGCGGTCGTAGAGCTGGATGAAACGCTGCGCGATCCTGGCGAACAGCGGATCGGCCGGATCCAGCCAATAGGTTTCGTGGAAGCCTTCCCAGGCGCGCATGCGGTAGATGCGCGCATGCGGATGCGCCTGCGCGAACGCCTTCGGCACGTAGCCGGCGAAGGCCGGCAACACCGGCTTCATGCCCAGCGCGCGCATGCGCTGCAGGATGCGCAGCTGCAGCGCATGCTTGTCGTCGATCCACTGCTGCGGCAGCGGCGCGTCGTAGCCTTCGATGTTGCCCATGCGCTGCCACGGCGCGAACGCCGGGCCGGAGAAATACTGCGCCAGGTCCGCGTCGCTCGCCCCCAACTCGCGCCACAACGCCTGCCACACGTAGTCCTGGCCTTCCATCGCCAGCGGCATGTCGACGCCGTGCAGCGCCATCCAGTCGATCTCGCGTTCCCAGCGCGCCCAGTCCCACCACGGCGTGGTGTAGCCGTAGGTGCACACGTTGAGATAGGCACGGTAGGCGAACGGCGTGACCACGCGCTGCCCGCTGAAATCGGCATACGCGGCAGGCAGCGCGACCCGGCTGCCCTCCCAGCTCACCGAGGCGGCGCCGATCGATTGCAGATAGCTGTACGCGCCATGCGCCAGCGCCACTTCCGAGGACCCGGACACACGCAGCGTGCCGGCGTCGGCGGCGACCTGGTACCAGTCGTTGCCGTTGCCGCGCGGCTGCCGTTGCAGGGTCAGCGCGGCCGCGCGCGGACCCAGCGTGCGCAACAGTACGCCGCGCGCGGCGTCGCCTTGCGCGTCCTGTACGGGTGCCGCAACCGCGGCC
Source organism: Xanthomonas bonasiae (assembly GCF_014836395.1). Lineage (NCBI taxonomy): Bacteria > Pseudomonadati > Pseudomonadota > Gammaproteobacteria > Lysobacterales > Lysobacteraceae > Xanthomonas > Xanthomonas bonasiae. The sequence goes on along the minus strand of NZ_JACSQX010000005.1, from coordinate 360,519 downwards.
GGCGCCAGCAGCATGCAGGCCAGCAGCAGCGCGGCTTGCCCGGGGACCGGCAACGCGCGCACGAAGCGCATCCAGGCACGTGCGTGCGGGAAGGCATGGCGGAAAACTCGCTTCATTCGGTCAATACTCCACTATCGCGACATCGTCGAAGCCGAAAGGCATTCCGGCCGTCACCTGCATCACCACCGCGAGCACCCGTTCGCCGTCCGCAGGCGGCAAGCGCAGTTGCGCATGCTGCCCCGCAGCCACCCGGGCGACCAGCTTCCGGTCCAGATACACCTGCGCCGCGCCGGTCGCGCGCCCCAGCCGCAGCACGCCGCCGCGCTGCTGGATCCCGGCCCACGGGGTGAACGCGGTGCGGTACAACACATAGCCATCGCGCTCGGCGCGCGTCTCCAGGTTGCCCGGCTGGCAGAAGCTCCAGCTGTTGTTGTCGTTGGGCGCGCGCGGCAGCGCCGGATCCGGCGGCGCGGCGAACGGCAACGTGCGCCGCCAGCCCGGCACCACCATCGCCGCGGCGGCCGGCGGCAGCGACGGCGGCAAGGCCACCGCATCCAGGCCGATCGTCGCCTGCGCAGCTCGCAGGCCAGGCGCGCGCGCCTCGATGCGCAGCCGGCGCTGGCCGGTGCCGGCCTCGACGATGGCCTGCGCCAGGCCATTGAACAACTGCACCTGCGGCACGTTGTCGGCCGCGAGCCGATTCGGATCGCCGTTGCCGACGCCGAGCAGGCGCCCGCCGTCGACCTGCAGCGCGATCTGCGCATCGGCGAACGGCACGTGGCGGCCCTGCGCATCCACCGCTTCCAGGGTGATCGGCTGCGCGTCGCGGCCGTCGCCGCGCATCCGCGCGCGGTCCGGGGTCAGCCGCAGCGCGACCGGCGCGCCGACCGTCTGCACCCGCTGCCGCGCCACCTCGCGGCCATCGCGATAGGCCACCGCCTCCAGCACGCCCGGCGCATACGCCACCTGCCAGGCATTCATTTCGATCCGGTCCACCACCTGCCGCCCCTGCGACTGCCCGTTGAGCCACAGCTCCACCTGCTGCGCGTTGCAGAACGCCATCACCTTGATCGGCGTGCCTTCGCGGCCCGGCCAGTTCCAGTGCGGCAGCAGCTGCAGCACCGGTGCAGCGTCGATCCACTGCGCCTGACGCAGCCAGTAGGCGCCTTTCGGGAAACCGCACAGATCCATGATGCCGAAGAACGAGGACACCGACGGCCATTCGAACGGGGTCGGCTCGCCGCGGTAGTCGAAGCCGGTCCAGACGAAACTGCCGGCGAGATAGGGACGCTCGTCGATCAGCTTCCACGACGTGCGATGGGTGTTGCCCCACGGCGCGGCGACCGAATCGTCCTCGGCGATGACGTGCGCGTCCATGTCGGTGAACCAGGCGCCGCGGGTCTGGAACGCGCTGGTGTCCTCGCTGGACAGCAGCGGCTTGTGCGGCATCGCCGCGCGCACCCGGTCGTAGTTGAACTGGCGGTAGTTGAAGCCGACCACGTCCACCGCGTCGGCCGCGTTGCGCTGGGTCAGCATGCCGTCGTTCATCGCCGCGGTCACCGGGCGGCTGTCGTCCAGCTCGCGCACCAGCGCCACCGCGCGGCGCACCATTTCGTAGCCGGCGGCAGTGCCCTGCATCGGTTCCTCGTTGAACACCGACCACAGGAACACACAGGCGCGGTTGCGGTCGCGGCGCACCAGCCAGCGCAACTGCGCGGCGTAGTCGGGCGCGGGATTGAATACGCGGTTCTCGGCCATCACCAACATGCCCAGCCGATCGCAGACGTCGAGCAGCTCGCTGGCCACCGCGTGGTGCAGGCGGATCGCATTGCAGCCCAGCGCCTTGAGCCGGCGGATGCGGAACTCCAGCAGGCTGTCGGGCACCGCCACGCCGACCCCGGCATGGTCCTGGTGCAGGCAGGCGCCCTTGATCTTCAGCGGCCGCTCGTTGAGGAAGAAGCCCTGCTGCGCATCGAAGCGCAGCGTGCGAAAGCCGATCGCGCATTCGCGGCGGTCGCGCTCGCGGCCAGCGCTGCGCAGCACCGCCGCGACCCGGTACAGATGCGGCGCGGCCACGTCCCAGCGCTGCGGCCGCTGCACCTGCAGCTCGACCTGCGCCACCGCCTGCGCCAGCGCGCCGACCTGCAACGCGCTGCTGCCCTGCGCCAGCAGCGTGCCGTGCGCGTCGTACAGCGCCACCTCCAGCAGCGCCGCGTCGGCCTGCTCGCCGGCATTGGCGACGGTGACCGCAACCGGCAGCGTCCAACGTTCGCCGTCGCCGATCCGCGGCACCGCATGCACGCCATCGCCGACGATATGCAGCGCATCGCGCACCGCCAGCCAGGTGTGCCGGTAGATGCCCGCGCCTTCGTACCACCAGCCGTCCATCGCCTCGGCATCCACGCGTACCGCGATGCTGTTGAGGTCCTGGCCGTAGCGCGCGATCGCGCTCAGGTCGATGGCGAACCCGTCGTAGCCGCTCCAGCTGCGCGCCATCAGCAAACCGTTGACCCACACCGTGGCGCGGCTGGAAATGCCGTCGAACCGCAGCTCCAGCGCCTTGCCGCGCTGCGCCTCGTCCAGTCGCAGGCTGCGCCGGTACCAGGCGATGCCGCGGCGGCGATAGCCTTGCGCGACATTGGCGCTGGCCTCGATCGGCTGCTCGATGGCGAAATCGTGCGGCAGCCGCAGCTGCCGCCATTGGCTGTCGTCGAAATCGCCCGCGGCCGCGCCCCAGGCCTTGCCCGCCTTGGCGTTGTCGTAGCTGGCGTCCTGCCCGCTGATCGGCGGGAACGGGATGTCGCCTTCGTGGAAGCGCCACCCCTCGTCCAGGCAGAACAGGCCCGGATCGGCCGCCAGCGTCGGCGCCGGCACCGCCGCTGCGGCAGTGCCGGAGGCGGTGCCGGCCATGCCGGCATCCGCCGCGCTGCCCGCCCAGCTCAACCGCGGCGCCGCCAGCAGCAGGCCGGCACCCGCGCCGCCTGCCAGGAATTCTCGTCGTTGCATGCGCTTGCCCTGGAACCTGTGAATGCGATCGGGATAGGACACGTTGCCCTGCCCGGCGCCACCGCGGCGCCGGGCAGGCTGCGGACTATCCTGCAAGCGACCGCATCGCCCTCACAGGATGTCCCACTGCATCGACACGTAGAAGCTGCGGCCGGTGACGCCGGTCATCTGCCAGCGGCTGCTGATGTCCTTGTACGCCTCTTCCTTCTTGTCGGTCAGGTTGAGCCCGCCGAGCTGGAAACTGAGCGTATCGGTGGCCTGGTAGCCGAGCACCGCGTCGAGCTGGGTGCGCGCCTTCATGGTGTGGCCTTCGCGGGCGAAGAAGCTGTCGCTGCTGTCCTGCTCGTACTCGCTGCGGTGGTTCAGCGACAGCCGCGCGGAGAACATTGCGTTCTCCCAGTAGCCGGTGGCGTTCCAGGTCTTCTCCGACAGGTTGCGGATCTTGAAATCGGTGTCGCGCTGCGGGAGCACCCGGGTGAAGTTGGCGGTCAGGCCGAAGCCCTGGATCGGCAGCCACGCGTCGAACGATTGCGTCCAACCCAGTTCGTAGCCCTTGATCTTGACCTTGCTCGGATCGTTCCGGGTGGCGGTGATCTCGTAGATGTTGCCGCTGCCGTCCACGCAATCGCCGGAACTGTTGCTGGACAGCGCCGCGCCGTTGAACGTGGTCGGGCACACGATGCTGTTGAAGGTACCGTTCTTGACCTGCTTCCAGAAGCCGGCCAGGGTCAGCCCGCCGCCCTGGCCGTAGTACCACTCCAGGCTGAGGTCGGCCTGGTCGGCGGTCAGCGCCTTCAGGTCGGTCTGGCCCAGCGACACGTCGTAGGTGGTGGTGCCGCCGGTGTTGCTGCCCGAGGAGATGGTGGTGGCGATGGCGGTGTTGCTGTCCAGGATCGGCCGCACCAACACCTTGCCGGCGGCGAAGCGCAGCAGCAGGTCCTCGCGCATGTCCAGCACCAGGTTCAGGCTCGGCAACCAGTTGTGGTAGTCGTACGGCGCGCGTTCGGTGCCGACCACCTCGTTGGCGTCCTCGCTGTACTGCGAGGCGGTGGTCAGGTAGGTGTCGGTGGTGCGCTTGGTGTTCTCGTAGCGCACGCCGACGTTGCCGCGCAGGCGCATGCTGCCGATCTCGGTATCGATCTTGGCCAGCGCGTAGGCGGAGAAGATGTCGTTGCGGATGTGGTAGCTGGCCTGCGGCGCGAACAGCACCGGCACGGTGATGCCGGAGGCGGCCAGCGCGTCGGCGTAGGCGTACACGTCCGGCGCCACCCAGCCGCTCTGCGACGCCAGGTTGCCGTCGAGGAAGTTGCTGACGCTGGAGCTGGCCGCCGACAGTTCCGGGAACATGGCGTAGCCGGAGACCGCGCCGGAGTTGATCAGGTACAGGAAGTCGCGGCGCCAGACGTTGCGGTCGAAGGTCTCGCGGCGGAACTTGGTGCCGAACTTCACCGAGTCCAGGAAGCCGGCGCCGACATAGCGTTCGGCATCGAACTGCAGCGACCATTCCTTGTTGCTGAGCTTGGTGATCGCGCCGTTGGGGTATTCGTCGCGCACCAGGTTGGCCTGGTCCCAGGCGCTGGCGTCGTTGGCGTCGGCATCGGTGGTCAGCGAGATCGCGCCGGGATTGGACATGTCGAACAGTGTCGCCGACGGCAGGCGACCGAGGATCACCGCGCGCTCGTCCTCGTCGGTCTTGCCTTCGGTGTAGTTGGCCACGCCGCTGAAGGTCCACGCATCGCCCTTCCACTTGGCGTCCCAGGTCACCAGCTGCGAAGTGAGATCGTGGCGCTCGAGCTGGCGGTTGTTCTCCAGCCAGTAGTTGGACGCCGACACCTTGGTCGCGGTCAGGTCCTTGGTCTCGAGCACGGTGAGGTAGTTGCGGTCGAAGGAATAGACCAACTGATTCATGTCGTTGTCGGTCTTGTCCTGCGAGTACAGCGCGGTCAGGTTCATCTCCAGCCGGTCGTTCGGTCTCCACTGCAGGCCGGCGGTGAGCATCTTGCGATCGGTCTCGCGCTCGATCGAGCGGTAGCGCGGGCGGCGCGGGATGTACAGGGTGCCGTCGTCGGTGTCCTGGGTGTACCAGCGGTCGATCCACAGGTAGTCGGCGCGATCCTTGAGCTTCTGGTAGCCGGCGTTGACGAACACGCCCAGTTGGCCGCCATCGGCGAGCTGGAACTGGTCGATGTAGGTGAGCACCGCCTTCGGCGTCGGCGCGCCGCCGGCGAATTCGGAGTACTGCTCCTTCGCCGACAGGATCAGCTTGCGCTCCTTGTAGTCCAGCGGCTTGGTCGTCTCGATGTTGACCGTGCCCGACAGCCCGCCGGCATCCATGTCCGCCGACGGCGACTTGATCACCTCGATCGCCGCGGCCACTTCCGGCTGGATGATGTCGTAGCGGAAACCGTCGGTGAAATCGGCGCTCTTGATGGTCTGGCCGTTGATCGTGGTGGCCGAATACTGCGGGCCCAGGCCGCGGATGCTGATGGTCGAGCCGCGGCCGTTGATGGTGGAGATCTGCACGCCGGGAATGCGCTGGATCGCCTCGGCGATGTTCTCGGCCGGGAACTTGCCGATGTCCTCGGAGGAGATGCCGTCGGTCATGCGCGCGTCTTCGCGCTTGTTGTCCAGCGCGGTAATCAGGCTCTTCTGGTAGGAGCTGGTGACGGTGACCGTGTCGAGCTGGGAGATGGAATCGGATGCGGGCGCTTGCTGCGCCTGCGCTGCGGCACTGAGCAGGCCGAACGCGATGGCGCTGGCGAGGACGGACAGGGAACAGCAGTGCGGACGGGAGCGGGCGGCATGTGGCATTGGGCTATCCTGGTTGATGGCTGATCGGCACGGCACGTCTGACATCCAGCGGCAGCGATCGGCAGGCAGCACCCTCCATTGCGCCCGACGCGACGCGCAGGGCGATGCCGTCCGTGCGGACACGGAGTCGATGGAACGTGCTGTCTGTTGCGGCGCCTCGTGGTGCGCAAGGCGCGTCCCCGTCCCTACCCCGGAGCGGGCGATTGCATGCTGCTGGACTGATCGATCCCGAATTGGCAAAGACCAATTCCAGGCGCTTCGATTCTTATGGTCTTAGAAAGATTGTGTCAACGCTGCAATGCCCACAATCGGCAAATGGCGCCTGGACTTGCTGCGCGCTCCAGAAAATATCTTTCATTATCAGAAACTTGTCGATCAGAAATATTTTGTGCGCGTCCGCTTTCACGCATCGTTGTCACGATACCTATGTCGCACCAATTCTACGAATGAGACCAATTTTGTGCACCGCGACATGACTGCGCCGCGTTCTCATTTGCGCGCCGCCACCGCCGTCCCGGCGATCCGCATAACCCGTTGATGCAGCTGCGTTTCGACGAGCACGGATGGCGACAGCGGGACGCCGGCCGGCGTTACGCATGGCGAAACCAGCACCAGACGAATTTTCCGGACAAGACTTGACATCGTTGTCATAGCCTCGTAAGAATCGGCACACACGGGGGTGGGGCCGCGCATACGCGGCGCAAAAGCGGGCCATGGGAGGCATGTGATCGCAATGATCCTGACGCGCGAGTCGCGTGCCGCACTCGGCACGCCGTTGCAATACCACACGCCGTTGCACGCCCTGTTCGCCACCGGGGTCGGCATACCGCTGTCCGCCGCAGCGGCTGGCATCGCCGTGGCCAGCGCCGCCCTGCCGCATCGGCATCGTTTCAGCTCGACAGCTTGACGCAGCGCGTCGCGCACCACGGCGGCACGTTGCACCAGGCATTGCACGCACAAGCGAAACCGGCGGCCCCAGCGCCGGAAGACTCCAGCCAGCCACACCGCGCATCACCCACGCAGCAACACAGCAGGCATCAGCACCGCAGGCAGTAAGGCAACAGGCAGAGCCGGCACGCAGCGCAACGCTCGCGCGCCGCGTCGACCCATTGAATGATGAGGAGAGACATCATGCAATACCGCCATTCCGTCTTGTCCGCAGCAATCCTCGCCACCCTGGCCTGCGCCGCGCAGGCGCAGCAGGCCGGCGGCGATGCCACCGACCTGGACGCCGTCCAGGTCGTGGGCATCCGCGCCAGCCTGGAAAAATCGCTGGACACCAAACGCAACAACGTCACCGTGTCCGAAGCGATCACCGCCGAGGACATCGGCAAGTTCCCCAGCACCAACGTCGCCGAAGCGTTCGCGCAGATTCCCGGGGTCACCATCGACCGCCGCTTCGGCCAGGGCGAGCGGGTCAGCATCGACGGTACCGATCCCAGCCTCAACCTGTCGTTCCTGGACGGCCACCCGGTGGCGCAGGCGATCTGGCTGTACGGCGAGCAGCCCAACCGCGGTTTCGACTACACCCTGCTGTCGCCGCAGATCCTGGGGCGGGCGGAGATCGTCAAATCCTCCGAGGCGCGGTTGGTCGAAGGCAGCCTCGGCGGCACCGTGCTGATGCACAGCCGGCAGCCGCTGGACCTGAAGGCCAACGAGATCGCCGGCTCGGTCGGCTACAGCTACAGCCAGCAGGCCAGCGAGGGCAAGCCGAACGCCTCGCTGCTGTACAGCTGGAAGAACCCGCAGGAGACCTTCGGCATCGCGGTGTCCGCGCAGCACTACGAGGAGCGCGTCGATCGCCAGGGCATGGAAGTGTTCGGCTACGCCAAGGCCGCGACCTTCGGCAACGCCGGCGGCGTGCCCGCCGATGCGGACGTGCCCAACTCGGTCAACGCGGCCTGGTTCCAACAGGACCGCAAGCGCGACAGCGCCGTGCTCAACCTGCAGCTCAAGCCCAGCGATGCGTTGGAGTTCAACCTCAGCGGCCTGTACATCAAGGAGCACTTCGACAACTACAACCAGTCGATGTACAGCTTCCTGACCTGGAACCAGGGCACCATCGACGCGGTGGACGCGCTCGGCAGCGTGCGCAACGGCGTGGTCGGCAGCGGCCATTCCGGCGCCAACGCCAATGCCGGCGGCGGCACGGTGATCTACGACAACAACGTGCGCCAGTCGGAAGTCGTCACCAAGGGCATCGACCTGCGCGGCGCGTTCCGCGGCGAAGGCTGGGGCGTGAGCGGCCAGGTCGGGCAGAGCAAGTCGGACAACAAGGACCTGTCGCAATACTTCATCGAACCGTTCTACAACGGCGGCTTCAGCTGGGATCTGCAACGCGGCATCCGCTTCGACGATCCGGCCGGCGCGCGCGATCCGGCCAACTGGGGCTCGGCCGGCGGCTGGTTCGGCAACAACGGCATCTTCGCCACGCACAGCAAGGACCGCTACGCCCAGCTGGATTTCAACCTGCAGTTCGACAGCGTGTTCAACCAGCTGCTGTTCGGCGTGCGCCAGGGCAAGCACGACGAAGACTTCACCTTGAACGTGTACGGCGGCGTCACGCCCGGCACCCTGGCCGACGTGGGCACGATCGGCCTGACCGACATCCAGGGCTTCTATCCCGACCAAGGCCAACACGTGCAGGCGGGGCGCGGCAACGTCATCGACTGGATCCGCAACAGCCCGGTGGACTACGCCAATCCCGACCCGGCCAGCTACCTCAACAACAGCTGGGCGCTGCAGCAGACCAACAACGCCGCCTACGTGCAGCTGAACTTCTCCAACGGCGGCCTGCGCGGCAACCTCGGCGTGCGCTACGTGGATTCCAAGACCGAGGGCAGCGGCTTCGTCTACAGCGGCACGCCGACGCTGGACGACCTGGACGGCAAGTGGCAGACCCGCACCAGAAAGGAGAACTTCCTGCTGCCGTCGTTGAACCTGGCCTACGACACCGACACCGACTGGGTGTTCCGCTTCGCCGCGGGCAAGGTGATCGCCTGGGCGCCGTACAACCAGATGGTCAACAACACCTTCTTGAACGACACCACGCTCACCGGCAGCGGCGGCAACGCGGCGCTGTCGCCGTACGAATCGTGGAACTTCAACCTGTCGGCCGAGTACTACTTCGCGCAGCAGGCGGTGGTGGCCTGGTCGCTGTTCTACAAGAAGATCGACAACTACATCGACACCTCGGCCACGATCGAACGCCAGTACAACTCGATCCGCGACACCTCGCCGCAGACCTGGGCGCAGATGCTCGGCAGCAACGGCTGCACCGCCGACGGCTACTGCGACTACAGCATCCAGCGCCCGCGCAACGCCGGCGACGGCAAGGTCAAGGGCTTCACCCTCGCCTACCAGCAACCGTTCGGCAGCAGCGGCTTCGGCCTGACCGCCAACTACACCTATGCCAACGGTGAGAACAACACCGGCGACCGCCTGCCCTACCAGTCGCGCAACAGCGTGGCCTTCAGCCCGTACTACGAGAAGGGGCCGTGGAACGCGCGCATCAGCCTGAACTGGCGCGACAGCTATCTGGCCGGCGGCTACGTCGCCGGCGCCGCGCCGGCCAGCGTCGACGACTATACCGACCTGGGCGCGAGCATCGGCTATGCGATCAGCGAACAGTGGTCGCTGCAGGTGGACGCGCAGAACCTGCTGGACGAGGACTACTTCCAGTACCTGGGCGACAAGGACCACCCGGCCGGACGCTACAAGAACGGCCGCCGCTACATGGCCACGCTGCACTTCAAGTTCTGAGCGCGATCCGGCGCTCGGCTGCAGCCGGAACCACGCTTTCTGTAGGAGCGGCTTCAGCCGCGACCGCGCGGGGCGTCCGCAATTGCCCCACGCTGACGATCGCGGCTGAAGCCGCTCCTACAATGAATTCAGCAGGCTATCCGGCGCCGCTCCCGCAGGCGCCGCTCCCCGTCGTCGCTCCGGCGACGGCGCAACGCGCCAGTCCGCGCCACGCCGCCACTCACTTGGCGAACTGCACATGGCCCTCGACGAAGTACACGCCCTTGTCGCCCTGGCTCGGCAACGCCGACAACGTGTCGGTCACCACCTGGCCGCGGATGTCGGTGAGGCGGATCTCCAGCAATTGCGCGCCCATCTGCTCGCCGACGAAATGGTTGTACGGCATCTTCGGCAGGCTGACCCAGGCGCCGTCCTTCTTGTATTCGAACTTGACCACCGGGTACAGGTGATTGCGCACCTGGATCGCGGCCCAGTACTGCGAACTGCCTTCCTTGATCCGGTACACCACGTTGCCATCGATCGGCGCGGCGACCACCTTCCAGCTGATCGGGAGATGCCCGGCACTCATGTCGCCGATCGCGGCGAAGGCATTCGGCGACAGGTCCAGGCCGCAATCGCCGCCCTCCGGATACAGGTCGGTGACGTAGACGGTGGCGGTGCCGCGCGGCCCCTGCACCTGCAGATAGGCGCCGGCCAGCGCGGCGGGGACGCCGCCGTAGTTCATCTGCGCCGGGTTCAGCGCGGTGATCATCGCATCGGCCGGGATCGGATCCAGCAGCACCGCGCCGCCGGAGTAGCCGGAACCGGTATAGGTCGCAGTGCCGTTGCAGATCCCGTCCCAGGCGGCAGCGGCAGGGGTGGCGATGGCGGCCAGGCACAGCCCGGCGAACAGGGTGGTGCTGCACAAGGCGCGGGCGCGACGTGTCGGCATGGGGATTCTCCTCGGCGAAGGCGGCGCCGGCCGCTGGCGTGCGGCCGCCGGCCATGCGCAAGGTGCGCGGTGCGCCGCGCGTCGGCCCGGGCACTGCGCGGGCCGACGCACTCTAGGCCAGGCGCTGCGCGCGCACCGGCACCGCCACCGGGGAAACCGCATCTTGGCCGATGGCGTAGACCGCGGCGCCGGGCCGGCGGCACGGCGCGCGCGAAGCGAAACCGGGCATCAGCCGCGGCGGCGGCGCCCCGCGCCGGTTTCCAACCGCCACAGCAGATCGCGCAGCGGGGTCAGCGCGGTGGCCATGCCCGCCGCCACGCCCAGCGCATCGGCCAGCGCGTCGAACGGATCGGCGGAACGCGTGGTGGTCCACGCGCCCTGCGCGAACTCGATGCCGATGCCGAGCAACAGCAGGCCCAGCGCCGCCCAACGCCAGGCGCGCGGCCCGGCGTAGACCTGCACCGCGCCTGCCGCGAGCAGCAGGTAGGCGGTGAAATGCTCGGCCTTGTCGGTGTCCGGCAGGTCGGACAGCTGCGGCGGGTGCGGCATCATGCACACATAGATCAGCACCAGCACACCCAGCCACCACAGCCCCAGCCACAGCCAGGGCCGGCGGAATGCGCGGACCGCCGCCATCACAGCCGCCAGGTCAGGTCGCCGACCAGGAACGCCGGCGCCAGCGACACATCGCGTTCGAAGCCCATCACCTGGAAGCGCTCGCCCATTTCGCTGGGCAGGGTCAAGCGCTTCACCTGCTCGCGCAGGCGCAGGCGGCCGCGTTCGTCGCTGCGCGCCTCGGCCTCGGCCAGCAGCGCATCCAGGCCGTTGCCGAGCAGGAAGCTGGCCTGGGTGCAGTAGCCGCCCAGTTCGAAACCGGCGCCGGTGCCGGCCTCGGCCAGCGCGGTGAAGTCCACCGACGCGGTCAGGTCCTGCAGGCCCGGCCACAGATAGGGATCGGCATGCGTGCGGTGCCGGTAGAACGCGCGCAGGGTGCCGTCGTCGCGCTGCGGCAGGTAGAACTCGCCGCGCGGATAGCCGTAGTCGACGAACAGCATCGCGCCGCTGCGCAGGCCGCCGGCCACCGCCTGGATCCAGTACGGCAACTGCGGCAGCAGTTCGGAGCGGTAGCCATCGGCGAACGGCGTTTGCAGATAGCGTTCGACATGCCGCACCGCCGCCGCCAGCAGCGGATCGGCCGGCTGCTCGCCGCGGCGGAAGCGGCCTTCGCCGTCCAGGGTCACGGTTTCCTCGAACACCTCGCCGTCGCGCAGGGTGAAGCGCGGCGTCGGCAGCGCGTCGATCACCTCGTTGGCGAACAGCACGCCGTTCCAGTCGTCCTCGAACGGCCGGTCCAGCCACTCCACCAGGTCGAACACCGGCGGGATCAGCGCGCGCTGCAGACGCGCGCGCTGGCGTTCGCGCAGGTCGGCGCTGGGCTCGAGGATGGCGTAGCGCTCGGGCAACGCGTCCAGCGCCAGCAGGCGCTTGAGCATCACCTCGGCGAACGCGCCGCTGCCGCCGCCCACTTCCAGCATCCGCGCCTGCGGCCCGAGCTGCTGCAGCACCGGGGCCAGCGCGTTGGAGACGGTGGCGGCGAACAACGGCCCCAGCTCCGGCGCGGTGACGAAGTCGCCGTCCTCGCCGAACTTGCTGCTGCCGGCGCTGTAGTAGCCGAGGCCCGGCGCGTACAGCGCCAGCTCCATGAAGCGCGAGAACGGAATCGCGCCGCCGCCGGCGGCGATCTCGGCGCGCAGATGCGCGGCCAATCGATCGCTGTGGGCGAGCGCGTCGGCGTCGGGGGTGGGAAAGTCGATAGGCATGCGGCGCTGGATTGCGTGGACAATGCACAGCATAGCCGAGCGTGGAATGCACACATGACCGAGACCAAAGTCGCCCTGATCACCGGCAGCGCACGGCGCATCGGCGCCGGCATCGCGCGGCGCCTGCACGCAGCCGGCTATCGCCTGGCGCTGCACGCGCATACCTCGCAGGCCGAGCTGCAGGCGCTGGCGCAGGAACTGGAAGCCGCGCGCGCCGGCAGCACCCTGACCCTGCACGCCGACCTGCGCGACGCCGCGCAGCTGCCGGCGCTGGTGGCGCAGTGCGTGCAGCGTTTCGGCCGGCTCGATGCGCTGGTCAACAACGCCTCCAACTTCTATCCCACGCCGCTGGCCGAGGCCACGCCGGCGCAATGGGACGACCTGTTCGCGGTCAATGCGCGCGCGCCGCTGTTCCTGGCCCAGGCCGCGGCCGCGCAACTGCGCGAGCACCGCGGCGCGATCGTCAACATCACCGACCTGCACGCCGAGCAGCCGCTGCGCGCGCACCCGCTGTACAGCGCGGCGAAGGCCGCGCTGGCGATGCTGACCCGCTCGCTGGCGCTGGAGCTGGCGCCGCAGGTGCGGGTCAACGCGATCGCCCCGGGCGCGATCCTGTGGCCGGAGGCCGGCAAGGACAGCGCTGCGCAGCAGGCGCTGCTGGCGCGCACGCCGCTGGCGCGGATCGGCCGGGTCGAGGAGATCGCCGAGGCGGTGCGCTGGCTGCTCGACGACGCCGGCTTCGTCACCGGGCAGACGTTGCGGGTGGATGGGGGGCGGGGGCTTTCCTGACGGCTGGGACTTGGGAATGGGGAATGGGGAACAGGCGAGCGCGCCCAGGCCAGTCGTTGCCCAGAGCCACTCATTACCGCGCCATGACAGCCCGAGGCCCCGACCCGGCGTCCGGCTCTACCGATTCTCCATTCCCGATTCCCCACTCCCGGCTTCATCGAGCTCGACCACCTCGAACGCCTCCCCGAACTGCGCATGCGCCTGCCACAGCGCGCCCAGGCGGCGGCCGCTGAGCGGGTCGACGAAGTCGGCGGCGATGTCGGCCAGCGGCTTGAGCACGAAGGCATGGCGCAGTTCCGGGCGCGGGATGCGCAAGTGGCCGGGGCCCTCGACGATGCGGTCGCCGTAGAACACCACGTCGATATCCAGGGTGCGGTCGCTGAAACGCGGGCCGCTGCGGTCGCGGCCATGCGCGTCTTCCAGCGCATGCAGCCAGGCATCCAGCGTTTCCAGCTCCCACTCGGTCTGCAACGACACGGCATTGTTCAGGAACGGCGGGCCGTCGAATCCGACCGCCGGGGTGCGGTAGGTCGGGGACACCGCGATCGGGCCGAAACGCTGCCGCAGCGCACCTATCGCGGCGGGCAGATGCTGGTGCGGGCGCAGATTGCTGCCCAGGCTGAGGAGCACGGTGGTCATGGGATATTCGCGCATGCCGCGGCCGCGACCGTCAACGGGTAGCCAAGCCCGTCCCCCCCGCATAGAATCGAAACGCATTGAACTCCGGCAGCGACATGACTTATTGCGTAGGCATCGAAGTGGACGAAGGCCTGGTCTTCGCCGCAGACACGCGCACCAACGCCTCGCTGGACGACGTCCGCGTGCATCGCAAGCTGCATGTGTTCGAGTATCCGGGGCAGGCGGTGTTCGTGCTGATGTCGGCCGGCAACCTGGCCACCACCCAGCTGGCGATCTCCAAGCTGCAACGCGATGCGGACGATCCGGACGCGCCGCGCAGCCTGCGCTCGTTCAAGCACCTGTTCGAGGTTGCCGAGTACGTCGGCGAGGTCCTGGTCTCCAGCCAGGTCAAGCTCTCCGACCAGTCCCAGCACAGCGGCGTCAGCGTGCAGTCCACCCTGATCCTGGGTGGGCAGATCGCCGGCGAGCGGCCCGGGCTGTACATGATCTACCCGCTGGGCAACGCCATCGCCACCTCCCCGGAGACGCCGTACCTGCAGATCGGCGAGTCCAAGTACGGCAAGCCGATCCTGGACCGCATCATCCGCCCGGAGATGCAGCTGGAGGACGCCGCGCGCACCGCGCTGGTCTCGCTGGACTCCACCATCCGCTCCAACCTGTCGGTCGGCATGCCGATCGACCTGGCGGTGATCCGCCGCAACGACCTGCGCGTCACCGAGCGCCTGCGCCTGGAAGCGGACACGCCGCTGTATTCGGAAATCCACGACACCTGGTCGCGCAAGCTGGAAAACGCGGTGCGCACCCTGCCGCGCTTCCCCTGGGAGCCGGCGCTGACCACCGAAAGCGACACCGACACCCGCGGCGCCCTGCCGCCACTGCCGCCGCGCCGCGTCCCGGCCAGGCGCGACCCGGAAGATCAGTCGTCCCAGCAGTGAAGCCGGGATTGGGGATTCGGGATTGGGGATTCGCAAAAGCGGCGTCCAGGTGTGTGATTGCCCGCGCTAAAGCGCTTTACCTTCCGTGCAACGGTAGTGCCGTTGCCGTCGCTGTTGCCTGAAACGAATCCCGAATCCCCAATCCCGGCCCCTCAACCACTCTCCAACGCATGCGCCACCGCGCGGAACACGCGCTGCATCTCCAGCGGCTTGCGCAGGACGTGCACGGCGATGTCGCGCGGGAAGTGATCGCGCTGTAGGGCCGTACCGGCATCTTCCAGCACGATCGCTGGACCGCGGTAGTCCAGGTCCTGCAGCGCCAGCAGCAGGCTCACCGCCGACAGCAGGATGATGTCGCTGTCCACGATCACCAGATCCGGCATGCCGTGTTCGCGCACCTCGCGCAGCGCCGCGGCGCCGTCGGAGGCCAGCTGCGGCTGGTAGCCCTGGCTGGACAAGGCGTTGCCGAGCAGCGACAGGCGCGTGGCCTCGCCGTCCACCAGCAACACGCGCTGGCCCCTGCCCATCGGCATCGCCGGCTCCGGCTCGGCCGAGGGCGCATGTCCGCGCAGCGGGATCAGCAGTTCGAAGCAGGTGCCCACGCCCGGCGTGCTGTCCACGCCGATGCTGCCGCCGTAGCTTTCGACGATGCGCTTGCACGAGATCAGGCCCAGGCCGGTGCCGTCGGCCTTGGTGGTGAAGAACGGACTGAACAGCTGCGCCTGCGTGTCCGCATCCATGCCCACGCCGGTGTCGCGGACCAGGATCCGCACCTGCTCGCTGCCGTCGGCGCCGATCGCCGGCGCCGCCGAAATGGACAGCGTGCCGCCATCGGGCATCGCCTGGATCGCGTTCAGGCCGAGGTTGAGCAGGCACTGCTGCAATTCGGTGTAGTTGGCCTCGATCGACAGCTCGGCGTCGGCCACGTCCACCTGCAGGCCGACCCGCTCGGGCAGGCTGCTCTTGAGCAGCATCTGCACCGCCTGGAACAGGCCGGCGATGGACACCCGCTCGCTGGGCGTGCGCGAGCCGCGCACGAACGACAGCATCGATTCGGCCATCTCGTGGCCGCGCCGGCCGCACTCGGCGATGACCTCGGCCAGGTGCCGCAGCTGCGGGTCGTCGCTGCGCCCGATCATCAGTTCCGGCACGATCAGCAGCGGCTGCAGGATGTTGCGCAGGTCGTGGCTCAGGCCGGCGGCGAGCATCGCCAGGCTCTCCAGCCGCTGCGCGCGCATGAGTTCGCCCTCGACCCGCTGCCGCTCGCGCTCGGTACGCGCTTCGCGGATCGCGCGCGCCACCGCCGACGGCAACCGGGTCGGGTTGTGCTTGATGATGTAGTCGTTGGCGCCATCGCGCAGCGCCTCCACCGCGGTCTCCTCGCCGATCGTGCCGGAGACGAAGATGAAGGGCACCGACGTGCTGTGCTCGCGCAGTACGCGCAACGCCTGGTGTCCCGAGAAGCCCGGCATGCTCAGGTCCGACAGCACGATGTCCGGGGCGAACTCGCGCAGCGCGACACGCAGCGCGGACTCGCCTTCCACCCGCCGGAAGGTCGCCTCCAGGCCGGCGTCCAGCAACTGGTCGGACAGCAGCTCGGCGTCTTCCGGAGAATCCTCGACCATGAGGATCCGGATCGGTCCGAGCTTGGTGCCGGTCGTAGGCATAGGCGCTTACTCTTTGTCCGGCGCCTGGTTGATCACCGCCCAGAACGTGCCCAGGGTCTTCACCGCAGTGAAGAACTGGTCCACGTCCACCGGCTTGACCACGTAGGCGTTGACGCCCAGATCCCAGCTGCGCGCCAGGTCGCTTTCCTCGCGCGAGGACGACAGGATCACCACCGGCAGGCGCTTGAGCGACTCGTCGGTGCGCACCAGCTTCAGCACTTCCAGCCCGTCCATGCGCGGCATCTTGATGTCCAGCAGCAGCACCGCCGGCAGGCCTTCCTCGCGGTCGGCGTAGGCGCCGCGGCGCAGCAGGTAATCCATCGCCTCCACGCCGTCCTCGACGTGCACGATGGGATTGGCCAGGCGCGCATCGCGCAGCGCATCGACCGCCATTTCGGCATCGGCGGGACTGTCTTCGGCGAGCAGGATGGTGCGGATGGCGGTCATACGGTCAACTCGTTGGTAGGCGCTTCGAGCGCGGGAGGTAAGACGAAATGGAAGGACGCGCCCTGGTCCGGCGCGGCATCGGCCCAGATATGGCCGCCGTGGCGGGTCAGCACGCGGCGCACGCTGGCTAGGCCGATGCCGGTCCCGGTGTACTCGCTGGCCTTGTGCAGGCGCTGGAACACACCGAACAGCTTAGCCGCATAGGCCATGTCGAAACCGGCGCCATTGTCGCGCACGGTGAAGTGGTGGCTGCCGTCGGCTTGCAGCTGATAGCCGACCTCGATCACCGCGACCTCGCGCTTGGCGCTGTACTTGACCGCATTGCCGAGCAGGTTCAGCCACAGCTGACGCATCATGTTCTCGTCGGCGACCAGGATCGGCAGCGGCGCGACGTTCCACTCGATGCGGTGGCCGCTGCCGGCGTGGTCGGACTGCGCGTTGGCATCGAGCACCGAGCGCGTCTCCGCCACCAGCGACTGCATGTCCACCGCCTGCAGGCGCAGCGCGCTGCGGCCCAGGCGCGAGTAGACCAGCAGGTCGTCGATCAGCGACGCCATGCGCCGCGCCGAGGTGCCGATCACTTCCAGATAATGGCGGCTCTTCTCGTCGGCGTCGTCGCCGAGGTGGCGGGCCAGCTTGTCGGCGAAGCCGGCGACATGGCGCAGCGGCGCGCGCAGGTCGTGCGAGACCGAATAGCTGAAGGCCTCCAGTTCGCGATTGACCTCCGAGACCTGCTCCACCTTGCCCTCGAGCTGCCGGTTGAGCATCTGGATGCGCTGCTGCGAGGCCTTCTGCAGGCTGATGTCGCTGACCGTCATCAGCACCACTTCGTCCTCGCTGTCCGGCAGCGGCATGCGCCGCGCGTTCAGCAGCATGGTGCGGCCGACGCCGTCGGCGCCGAGCTGTTCGTGCTCGAAGTCCCACAGCTCGCGCCCGCGCAGCAGCACGTCGGCCAGGCGCTGGCGCACGAGGGGATCCTGCCAGACGCCGTCGCCGACATCGGCCAGCATCTTGGTCGGACGCTCCGGGTCCAGCCCGTACAGCTCGCCGAAGGCGGCGTTGTGCATCAGCATGCGTTGCTCGCTGTCGAGCAGCACGATCGGCTCGCGCACCGTCTGCAGCACCGCGGCGGCGCGGGCATTGGCGCGCAGCATGTGCCGCTCCGCGTCCAGGCGCCGGCCGATCTGCCCTTGCAGCAGCCAGATCACCAGGCCCAGCAGCAGCAACTGCACCGCCAGCGACACCCAGCTGATCGCCGAGGCCAGCATCCGCCGCTGGTCGGCGTCGGCGGTGCGCTCGGCCAGCAGCGCATCCTCGCGCTTCTGCAGTTCGGCGACCAGGCCGCGGATCGGGTTGTCCGCGGTCATCTCCTGGATCAAGCCACGGATCCGGTCCGGGTCGCGGTTCTGGGCAATGCGCGCCGCCAGCAGGCTGCGGCGGTCCAGGGTGCTCTGCAGGCGGCCGATGCGCACCTGCTGGTCGGGGTTGTCGCGGGTCAGCTCGACCAGGCGCGCGATGGTCGGGGGGATCGCCGCGCGCGACTCGCCGAACCGTGCGCGCAGGATCGGCGAGTCGACATCGTGCGACATCGCCATCGCCGCCGACTCCATGTCGCGCATGTCCGCTTCCAACCTGCTGAGCCCCGCCGTGACCTCCTGGCTGTGGCTGACCCAATCGGCCGCACGCAAGGTGCTTTCGCTCATCTGCCGCAACAGCAACGAGGGCAGGATCACGATCAGGACCACCGCCAGCACCAGCAGCGGCAAACGCCAGCGGTCCCAGGCGTCATGTTTGGCGGTGATCTGCATACCTGTTCTTGGAAGATTGAAGACGGCAGCGAAAGCGGGGCGGCATTGTCGCCGATCCGCGCGAGCGCACGATGAATTATTCAGGCTTCGCGCAAGCTCCCCGTCACGACACCTGAATGCGACTCTATCTTAACGATTGGGTACAAAGAAATGGGCGGCTATACGCCGCCCATGGGTCGAGACCATTCGCCCGCATCCGGATCAGCGTGTTGCCGCCCGGACCACGCGGGCGGCGGCGTCGTGCGTCGCGCCGATCAGCGTCCACGACGACATCCCTGCCCGAACCAGCAGGAAATCGGCATGGCTGCGCAGGCGCGCGCGCTCGCCCGTGGTCAGGTCCTTGTCCAGGTCCTGCATCAGTCTGGCGAAGGCGCGCCAGAACCCGGCATCGTCGTGGAAGGTGACCAGCAACATGCCCAGCTTCGATTCGAGCTGGCGCATCGCCAGGAGCAAGGAAGACGGTCGCGGCGGCGCGCCTGTCGAAGAGAGCGCCGTATCCACCGCGTCGAGCGACGCGGGGTGCGTGGCCGCGTGGCTGGACGCGGCTGGAGAGTAAGCATCCAACATGGCAATTCGCCTGGTAGCTGACGTGGCTTGATGATGACTGAACGTGCGTCAATGCAATGCGAAGCGCGGCGAGACGCTGGGTGATGCCCCCCGCACGCGAGTGTGTCGCCCCAAAAAAAACGCACTCCGAAGAGTGCGTCGTAGTGCAGCGGCGGGGCGCGCCTCGTCTCGCACCCCCCGCCGTCACCGATGGCGTGGCGGAGCTCAGTGCTTGGCCGCGCCGGTCACTTTCAGGCCGGTCGAATCGACCTTCTTGACCCCGTCGATCATCTTGGCGACCGACACGGCCTTGTCGCGCTGCGCCTTGCTTTCGACCGCACCGGACAGCTTGACCGTGCCATTGAGCGTTTCGACCTTGATGTCGGTGCCGGAGACGTCCTTGGTCGCGAGCAGATCGGCCTTCACCTTGGTGGTGATCCAGGTGTCGGTGACCGGCTCCTTGGACTCGTGCTTCATGCCGTCGTTGTGGGCCATGGCGGCATGGTCCTTGTCGGCGGTGGTCGGCGGATCGACGGCGAGCGCCTGGCCGGCGGCCAGGGTCAGACCGAAGGCGAGTGCAGCGCTGAGCAGCGTGGGCGACGTGAACTTTTTCATGATGTCCTCCTCCCTTGAAGGTGTGGGCGGAGTGTCTGCGTGGCGGCGTACAAGCGACGTGACCGGCAAATCGCGGCAGCGTGAAAGGCGTGCACGCCGGGTGAAGGCCTTTGCCGGGATACTGTCCTTTCCCGCACTGCCGCCCCTCCGCACGCCATGGATCAGACCTTCAATCTCGCCTTGCTCGGCTACGGCTTCGTCGGCCGCGTGTTCCATGCGCCGTTGATCGCGCACACGCCGGGCCTGCGCCTGCATACCATCGTGTCCAGCCGCCACGACGAGGCGGCCGCGGCCTATCCGCAGGCGCGCATCGTCGCCGACGCGCAGCAGGCCTTCGCCGATCCGCAGATCGATGCGGTGGTGGTGGCCACGCCGAATCAGACCCATGCGCCGCTGGCGCTGGCGGCGCTGGCGCAGGGCAAGCACGTGCTGGTGGACAAGCCGTTCACCCTGGACGTGGACGAGGCGCAGCAGGTCGTCGCCCAGGCGCAACGCGCCGGGCGCATCGTCAGCGTGTTCCAGAACCGGCGCTGGGACGGCGACTTCCTCACCCTGCGCGCGCTACTGGAGGCGGGCACGCTGGGCGAGGTCGCCGAGTTCCACTCGCACTTCGACCGCCATCGCCCGCAGGTCGGCAACCGCTGGCGCGAGCATGCGCTGCCCGGCTCCGGACTGTGGTTCGACCTGGGGCCGCACCTGCTCGACCAGACCCTGCAATTGTTCGGCCTGCCGGAAGCGATCCAGGTCGATCTGGCGCAGCAGCGCCACGGCGCACAGGCGACCGATTATTTCCATGCCGTGCTGCGCTACCCGCGGCTGCGTGCGGTCCTGCATGCCGGCTCGCTGGTCGCGGCGAACGGACTGCGCTTCGCCGCGCATGGCGAGCGCGGCAGCTATCTCAAGCATGGCCTGGATACGCAGGAGGCGCAGTTGCGCGCCGGACTCACCCCGGCCGCGCCGCAGTGGGGCGAGGATCCGCTCGCCGGCCAGCTGACCCTGGTCGCCGACGACGGCAGCGCCACCGCGCACGCGCTGCAGACGCAGCGCGGCGACTATCGGCACTGCTACGCCGGCTTTCGCGAGGCGATGGCCGGACGCGCGCTTGCGCCGGTGGATGCGGCGCAGGCGCTGGCGGTGATGCGCTTGCTCGAACTGGGCCAGCGCAGCGCCGCCGAAGGCCGCACGCTGGCGCTGGCTTGAACCACCGCGCGGCTTATCCGGCCGCGGTCCCGGACGGCGGCACGGTCGGCGTTTCGTGCTTGATCGCGTGCCCGCCGAACTGGTTGCGCATCGCCGACAACAGCTTGTCGGTGAACGAATCGTCGTCGCGCGAGCGCAGCCGTTCCAGCAGCGACAAGGTGATCACCGGTGCGGGAACGTTGAGGTCGATCGCCTCGGCCACCGTCCAGCGGCCTTCGCCGGAGTCTTCGACGTAGGGCGCGATCCCGGCCAGGGTGGGGTTATCGCCCAGCGCATCCGAGCACAGGTCCAGCAGCCACGAACGCACCACGCTGCCCTGTCGCCAGACCTCGGCGATCTGGTGCAGGTCCAGTTCGAACTCCTGCTTGCGCGCCATCAGCGCGAAGCCTTCGGCATAGGCCTGCATCATTCCGTACTCGATGCCGTTGTGGACCATCTTGGTGAAGTGGCCGGCACCGCTGGGACCGACCCGGCCCCAGCCGGCATCGGTGGCCGGCGCCAGGGTGGCGAACAGCGGGTCGAGCCGGCTGACCGCCGCTTCGTCGCCGCCGATCATCAGGCTGTAGCCTTCCTTCAGCCCCCACACGCCGCCGCTGGTGCCGCAATCGACATAGGAGATCCCGTGCGCGGCCAACTCGGCGGCACGGCGCATCGAATCCTTGTAGTACGAATTGCCGCCGTCCACGACCACGTCGCCCTCGGCCAGCAGCGGCAACAGCGCGGCCAGGGTGTCGTCGACGATCTTGCCGGACGGCACCATCAGCCACACCGCACGCGGCGCCGGCAGTGCCGCGACCAGCGCCGCCATCGAGTCCGCCGTCTCCACGCCGCGCTGCTGCGCCGCGCTGCGCGCCGCCTCGCCCAGGTCGAAACCGACCACGCGGTGGCCGCCACGCACCAGCCGCTCGGCCATGTTCGCGCCCATCCGGCCCAAGCCTACAAGTCCCAGTTCCATGCGTCTGTCCTAGCTCGAAGTGAGGCCCATTAGGGTCGCACGAAGCGCAGCGCCGCGGCTGACGCGCAGCTAAGGCGATGGCGTCTGCGCGGCCTGCGCGCAGGCCTGCAACTGGTGGTCGCGCCAGCGCCGGTACAAGGTGGTATGCAGGTTGTGCAGGGTCAGGTCGATCGCGAACGGGGTGCGCGGATTGCGGTCCAAAAGGCGCGCCACGTGGTAGCCGATCGGCTTGGTGCCCTTGGGATGCACGTACACGTCGAAGCCCCGGTAGAAGGGATCATCGAGCAGCGCATCGATCTGCGCCAGGACACTGCGTTGCGCTGGCGACAAGCTCGCGCGCAGCGCGGGGTCGCGTTCGAACAGCAGTTTCTCGAAGCGCTCGCGGCCGGGTCCGCGCAGCGCCTGCGCCAGTTCCCAGATGCGCCGGTTGCTGGCGTCGTAATGGGCGAAGCCGCCATGCCGGCGCAACGCCGCCGCCGCGTCGGCGCTGACCGCCACGACCACGAAGTTCTCCGCCTGGTTGTTGATGTCGTCCAGGTAGCGGCGCTCGAACACGTGGGCGATGAAACCGGGTGCGCCGAGGAAGGCGGCGCCACCCAGCTGCGAGGTCTTGACCGCCTTGCCGTCGGCGAAGAACTCGCCGGCATGCGCGCCGAGCAGGATGCTGTCGGTGTCGTGCAGGGTGAGGAAGGTGCCGATCGACAGTTCCCCGGCACTGAACGCGCGATCGAAGCCGGCATCGCCGTAAAGCTCGCGCTGCGTGGCGAGCTGCGCGATCTGCCGGCCGACGCCGCACTCCGAGCGCACGTGGCCGCTGTAGAACGCCTCGATCGCGCGCGCATTGCCCTGCGCCGGACGGTAGCCGCGGCCGAAGCTGCGGAAGCGCTGCCAGCCCTGCCGGCGCGCGCCGCCCGGACCGAATCCGATCCAGCCCAGTTGCAGCGCGCTGAAGCGGTAGCCGGGATTGCCCTGCAGATGCGCCACCGCGCGCTGAGTGGCCGCGCCGAGCAGCAGGAAATAGCCGCACTGCGTGGCCGGCGTCTCCAGCAGCGCGCGCAGGGCGTCGCGCCGTTGCGCCGGGTTCCACTGCGCCGGCAACGCCGCCTGCAGGTCGCCGTGCGCCTGTGCGTCGGCCAGCGAACTGCGTTCGCACGGCGCACCCGGCAGCAGCCTCGGCTGCGCGGCTGGCGTGCTGTCGATGCGCCAGCCGAGCTGGCGCAGCAGTGCGGCGAGACAGTCGGCGCTGGCCTGGTCGGCCGGCTCGGCCGGTGCGGCGAGTGCACCGCCGCTGGCCAATGCCAGCACCAGCAGCAGGCGCGCGGCGAAACGGCATCGGCGCGGCGCTGGCGGGTTCGGAGTCGAGACGGTCATGGCGCGAGCATGGCAGATGCGAAAGAGGACAGTGGCAGGATGCATGGCCGCGCGGCGGCACGCACACGCGGGTGCGCAGCGTGACGCGCGCGCGGTGCACGCGCCGCGAAGCCCTGCGCCGCAGCGACGCGCATGGCAGCCATCGGCAGGCGTATTCACTCTGCTGCCATGCCGACCGGCCCTACACTGCCGCTCCCCGCTCGCGGAACCCTCCTCATGCATGTGCTCGTCACCGGCGGCACCGGATTCATCGGCCGCGCACTGTGCCCTGCCCTGCTCCAGGCCGGACACCAGGTCAGCGTGCTCAGCCGCGACGCGGCGCGTGCGACGCGTGCGCTGCCCGGCGTGCAGGCGCTGCAAGACCTGCAGGGCGCGGCGCCGGCGCACGCAGTGATCAATCTCGCCGGCGAACCGCTCAGCGACGGCCGCTGGAACGAGACCCGCAAGCGCCGCTTCCGCACCTCGCGCATCGGCACCACCCGCGCGCTGCTCGACTGGATCGCGCAGCTGGACCCGGCACAACGTCCTGCCTGCCTGCTCTCCGGCTCGGCGATCGGCTATTACGGCGACCGCGGCAACGACCTGCTCGACGAACGCAGCCCGGCCGGCGAGGACTTTGCCGCGCACCTGTGCCGCGACTGGGAAACAGAGGCGTTGCGCGCGCAGACGCTGGGCGTACGCACCAGCCTGGTCCGCACCGGCGTGGTGCTCGGCCGCGACGGCGGCGCGTTGTCGCGGATGCTGCCGCCGTTCCGGCTCGGCCTGGGCGGGCGCATGGGCGACGGCCGGCAATGGATGAGCTGGATCCATCGCGACGATCACGTCGGCCTGTTGCTGTGGCTGCTGCAGCACGGCGGCGAAGGCGCCTACAACGCCACCGCCCCGACCCCGGTGACCAATGCCGATTTCGCCCAGCAGCTCGGCCAGGCGCTGCACCGGCCGGCGCTGCTGCCGGCACCGGCCACGGCGCTGCGCCTGGCCTTCGGCGAGATGGCCGACCTGCTGCTGGGCAGCCAGCGGGTGTTGCCGACGCGCGCGCAGCAGGAAGGCTACGTGTTTCGCTATCCGGAGCTGGGGGGCGCACTGCGCGAAGTGATCGGATAGGGCCGGTAAAGCGCCAACCTGCCCCTGCAGGAGCGGCTTCAGCCGCGACCGGGCATTCCCGGCAACGCCCTGTCGCGGCCGAAGCCGCTCCTACACAAGGCCTGGCGAGCCGCGCCGCGGCATCCCAGCGCACTGCACACAGCCGCACGCCTCGACAATAAAAAACGCCCCGGCGGATGCTGCCCGCCGGGGCGTTTTTTGCTTGCCTGCCGAGCGCGCCGCGATGGCCGATCGCGGCGTGGACTCAGTAGCGCTTGCAGACGGTCTCGACGCGGCGGTTGCCGTTGGCCTGCTGGCGCTGGCCCTGGATGTAGCGCCCGGTGGCGCCGCCGGCGACCGCGCCGCCGACCGTGGCCAGCTTCTTGCCGTCGCCCTTGCCGATCTGGTTGCCGAGCAGGCCGCCGATCGCCGCGCCGGCCACGGTGCCGCCGATGCGGTTCGGATCGGTGTTGTTCTTCTGCACCGCCACCTTCTTGCAGTGCACGCGGGTGCCGTCGTTGAAGCGGCGTCCGGCGTCTTCCGGCCCGTAATGGCGCTGCGCCTGCGCGAGCGGCGCGGCAGCAGTGGCGATTGCGAGGATGCTCAGACACACGGCGGATTTGAAAGTGTTCATGCTGGTTGCTCCTGGGTGGCGGAGCCGATGCCTGTTGCAGGCATCGCACTCCCGACGGGGCCACCTTTGCACCGCGATTGCGAATGAATCGTGAAGCGAAATGCCCTCTATTCAGCTTCCGCAGCCGCGGATGAACGCATGCCTCAGCGCGGCGTGGTGCCGTCGCTGACCACGGGCGCGGCAGCGGGCGCGGGCGTAGCTTCCGCCACCGGCGTCGCTGGCACTGCTGCAGGTGCAGGTGCCGCCGGCACTGCTGCTGCCGGTGCCGGTACAGGCGCCGGTACCGCAGCGGCCGGCTCGGGCTTGGGCGCTGCCGCCGGCGGCGGCTCCGGCGGCGCGGCCGGCTTGGCCTTCGGCAGGTACTGCGCCATGAGTTCGAAGAAGCGCTTGTAGAAATCGCTGTCCTGCACCGTGCTGCTGGCCACGCGCACCAGCGAGTCGTCGCTGCTGCCGACCGGCAGCGACACCGAGCCGAGCACGCCGACGCCGACGCTGGCCGAGGTCGCGCTCTTCTTCAGCGCATAGCGGTCCTGCAGCGCGCTGACGAACACCCAGGACTCGTCCGCGCCGTGCGCCACGCACGACACGCGCAGCTCCAGCTGCTCGTGCGACTCCTGGTTGGGCTGGAAGTTCTTGGTGCCTTCGACCGCATCGGCGGTGGCCTTGGCGACCACGTAGCCCTGGCTCAGCAGCGCGCGCCGCGCCGATTCGCAGGCCTGGCCCGGCTGTACCGGATAGCTGCGCGAATAGGTGTTGTCGGAGTTGAAGGTCTCCTTCACCAGGTTGTCCTGCTTGCGGGCGAAGCAGCCGCTCAGGCCGATCGCGACCAGCACGAGCGCAGGAAAGGCGAGGACGTTGGACGAAGCGGACATGGCCGTGGACCGAAAGGAAGGAACCGGCCAAGGATAGCCGCAAGCGTGTCGAGGCGGCCTTGATGCCGCCGCCAGCGCTCATCCCGCGGTTAGCGAGCCAGGCACCGGCTGCAGCGACAGGTCCACCCGCAGCAGGCCGCCGCCGCGGTCGCGGCGTTCGGCGCGCAGGTAGTGGTAGGCGTCGAGCAACGCCAGCGTCGGCGGCGCCGCCAGCGGCTCGCCCCACAGAGTGAGCCCGAAGCCGCGCGCGCGCAGCCAGTCCAGCAGTCGTTGCAGCTGGCCGAGGTCGCGCGGCAGCAGCAGGTCCACGTCGCCGGGCGGGCGCACGGCCGTGCCCGGATCGGCGAGCCAGAGCGGATAGCTGCCGTGCACGGCGTAATCGAACCCGTCCGCGCGCAACGCGGCCAGCAGCTCGGCGCTGCCCGGCAGGTCGATCGGTTCGCGCCGCTTCTGGAAGACCAGCGCGTACTCATGGCTGCGGTCGCTGCGCGTGTCGCCGGGCGCCAGCGGCTGCACGCTCTCGCGCGGATAGCACAGCACCCGTTCGGCACAGGGCACGAACAGGCTGCCCAGCACCCGCGCCAGGTCCCAGGCCTGCGGCACGCACACGCCGCCGACCTCCACGTTCTCGACCATCGCGATGCAGAAGCCGTCGTCGCGCAGGGCGCGGCGCACCGCATGGAACACCGCGCGCAGCCCGCCCAGGTAAGCCGCGTAGTCGGGGCTGGCATACAGCTGGCCCGGTGCCGTCGCGCCCGGCCAGTCGCAACCGAAGTACGGCACGTTGGTCAGGCACAGGTCGATCGGCTCCTCCAGCGCGAGCTGCGGCAGCGCGCCGGCCCGGACCTCGGCACGCAGCCCGAGCCGCTGCAGGCGTTCACGGGCCAGCGCCGCGCGCCCCGCGTCGATCTCCAGCCCCAGTCCGCGCCGGCCCTCCAGTTCGGCGGCGAGCAAGGTGCTGCCGAAGCCGCAGAACGGATCCAGCACGCAGGCGTCCGGCGCGCTGAACTGGCGCACGAACGGACGCATCTGGCTGACCCAGCCGCAGTCGCGCGCGCCCAGCGGATCGCGCTGGCGCAGGTCCTCGGGCAGCCGGTGTTCGGGCGGATCCGGCGGCGGCGTCCACCAGCTGCGGCTATCCATGGCCGGCCCGCCACAGCAGATCGCGATCCGGCTGCCAGCCCGCGCACAGCCGGCCGTCGGCGAAGAACACCAGCTTGTAGATGTCGCCGCTGTCGTGGCGCGCCTGCATGGCGGCATAGTCGGAGGTCTCGAACACCACCTCCATGCCCTCGGCGGTGACCATGCGCAGGTTCCAGAAGTAATAGCCCTCGGTGATCTGCAGCGGCCGCAGCGTGCGCCACCACGGCGTGGCCATGCATGCGGCCACGACCTGCTCCACGCCAACCCGCGCCTGCGCCAGATAGCGCTGGGTGCCGCCGGTGCGGTAGCCGTCGCCGAGCCGCGAGAACTCGCGGAAGATCACCGTGGTCGCGCCGCACTGGCGTGCCCAGCGCAGGTAGCCGGCAACGCCGTCGGCATCGGCGATGCCGCCGTGCTGCAGGATGCATACCAGGCGCAGCGGCAAGGCGGCGGCGATGCGTTGCGCGGTGGCGACGAAGACCTGCGCATCGGCGATCGCCTCGCCGTCGCGGAAGCGCATGATCGCGTCGTTGCCGGCCTGCTGCGGATGGTGCCGCGACAACTCCACCCACGACAGCCGGAAGCGTTGCAGCGCGTCCAGCAACGCATCGCCCTTGCTGCGAGCGAAACCCGCGCCGTTGCTGTACAGCACGCGCTGCTCGACCAGCAACCCATCGCGTTCGGCCTCGCCCAATGTCTGCAGCAGTTGCAGGAACCAGGCTTCGTCGTCGGTCATCTCCAGCCCCGACAGCGAGTGCGACAGCGGCAGCCCGGACAGCTGCGCCACTCCCTGCCGCAGCATCGCGAAATAGTCCGGCGGCGGCCGCAGGCTGGCCGCGGCGGTGCCGCCTACCTGCGGGCGCAGCGTTTCCGAACAGAAGCGGCAACGTGCCGAACACGGCCGCACCGACGCGTACGGGGTGAAGGTGACCGGCTGCGCGACGCGGTAGTCGCGCCCGCCGATGCGCTGCACCCGCCAGCGCGCGGCATCGGCGGCGGCCGGCACCCGCCATTCCAGGTGCGGCATGCCGGCGCGCAGTGCGGCGAACAGCGGCGAGGCGCCGCTCAGCGGCGGCGCGAACTCCATGCTGGCGTCCATGCCGGCACCTACAGACGCGCGGCGTTCGCGTGCTCGCGCACTTCCGCCAGGCTCCAGTCGTGCAGCAGGCGGCCGTTTTCCCACACCGTGACCATCGCGTCGTCGTAGCCGGCAGGCCGGGCCAGTTCGTCCAGCGACGCGGCCGTGGCCGGCACCGGCTCGGTGCGGTAGCCGCCGTATTCGCGATGGCGCAGCAGGCTCATGCGGCCGCGCTTGCTGAGCTTGCCCTTGTCGGTGATCGGGTCCTTGTAGACGTCGATCCACGCGCCGTCCACGCGCGCGGCCGAGCACTTCAGCGCGAACTTCTGCGTATCGCGGTCCAGCCGCTGCAGCAGCGCGCCGCCCATGCCGAAGGCGACGTTGTCGGTGGCGTAGCCGGCGCTGGTGACGCGCTCCAGGATCGCGCGGATGCTGGTCGGGTTGACCCCGTCGCCCTGGATCACGCGCACGTGGTTGAGCACCTTGTAGCCCTTGCCGTTGACGCTGTGGCCGAAGGCCTCGTCGAGCAGTTCCAGGCACTGGTGCACCACCGCGACCGGGTCGCCGGAATCGGGGCGGATCACCACGGTGGCGCCGGAGGCGATCACCTCTTCGCGCAGCGTGGTCCCCCAGTGTTCGCGGATCGCGTGGAAGATGTCGTAGCTGTCCGACACCACCGCGACAATGCCGCCGGGCTTGCCGAACTGCCGGAGCATGTTGCGGTACGCGTCCACTTCGCGCTCGCGGCCCCAACTGGTGATGGTGCTGTGCTCGGCGGCCGGGATCGAATAGCCGGCCATCGGCTCGTGGTAGTGCGCGCGCGCCAGCAACAGGCCGGACACGGTATCGGTGCCGAGGAAGTTGACCAGGTGCGCGGCGCCGCCGATCGCCGCCGACTCCAGGCTGGACACGCCGCGCGCGCCGAAGTCGTGCAGCTTGAACGGCAACTGCCCTTCCGGATCGTCGCTGGTGCGTTCCAGGAACTGGCGGATGGTCTGCTTGGCGTGCCAGCTGACCGTGGCCACGGTGACCGGATACCAGATGCGCAGCAGCAGCGTTTCCAGGTACGACGGCACCCAGTAGGCCTGCGCGTCGGTGGACTCGATGGTCATCAGCGCGTTGTGGGTCGGCACCACGCTGCCCTCGGGCACGGCGCGGATGCGGATCGGCAACTGCCCGCCGAGGCGATCGACGATGTCGCGCCAGCCGGCCTCGTTGAACGGCTCGCCGTGCGCGGCGAACAGGTCGCGCGCCTCGTCGACGTCGGCATGGGTGATGGCGCGGCCCAGCGCCTCCTTGAGGATCGACTGCAGACCGAAGAACACGGTGCGGTCGTAGACGCCGCCGCGCGATTCCACATAGAAGAACGTGGCATCGGTGCCGGCCGGATATTGCAGCCAGTGACTGGCCTTGTAGCTGTCGGTGTTGAGCAGCAGGTTGTTCAGGCATTGCATGACGGGAAGCTCCTTCGCGTCGGGGGAAGGCCAGCGGTCTGTCCGCCGGCCGGGAAAGCCGCGGTCAACCGCGGCCCAGGAAGAATTCGAGCAGGTGCAGGTGGTCTTCGAACAGTTTCGGGCCCATGCCCAGCACTTCGCTGACCGGAATCCAGCGCGCCTTGTCGGCGTCGTCGCCGCCGCGCACCTCGGGCAGTTCGCCGAAGGTGAATTCGAAGTGGAAGGCATGGGTGATGGTGCGCCCGCGCAGGCTGCGCTCGGGATGGTCGAACACATGGCGGTTCTTCAGCGAGCCCTTCAGTACCGGCACCGGGATCTTCAGCCGGGTTTCCTCGCGCAGTTCGCGCAGGCAGGCATCGAAGATGCTCTCGTGCTGGCCGACGAAGCCGCCCGGCAGCGCCCACAGGCCCTTGCCTGGCGCCGCGCGGCGCCGCACCAGCAGCACGTGGCCCGAATGCACCACCACCGCATCGGCGGTGACGAAGGTCGGCGGATACGGCGCCTCCTTCCAGGCCGCGCGGTACTGCTCGATGAACTGGTATTCGGCGAGCAGTTCCGCATACGACGGCGAGTTCTTGCGGAATGCCTCGAGCATGTCGAACACCGGCGCCGGCACGTTGCCGCGCAGCATCAGCAGCGCGCCGTGGAAATCGATGCTGCCGGCCTCGAACAGGTAGCGGCGCAGCTCGGTCGCCGACAGCGTCTCGGTGTGCTGCACGTCGACCAGCGGCCACTGCGGGAATTCGCGCAGGTAATAGCTGCTGGCGTCCTTGTCCATGCCGACCAGGCCGATGCGCGCCTCGCTGGCGCCGCCATCGGCGCGCACCGCCTCGGCCACCGCCGACTGCACCGCGGCGATCCATTGGCTCTCGTTGTACAGGTGGTCGCGCAGCGGGCGCAGGATCAGGCGCTCGGCGGCGCCCTCGAGCGCGGCCTGGATCATGACGCTGCGTTCGGCCACCGTCCACGGATTGCGGATGGTGCGCGGGGTTTCGGCCGAGCCGATCAGGAAGATGAGTTTCTGCGCACGCGCCAGGGCGTGGCGGGCAACGGCGGCGTGGCCGTTGTGGAAGGGCTCGAAGCGCCCGATGAAAACAAGATAGTCGTATTCCATGAGCATCCCTCACGGTGATTGGAGTCGCCGCGGGTCTGTCCCTTGGCGTGCGACAAATGCTACGCCAATGGGCGAAGGCGTCAAGTGCCGCGCCAGGCGCCGCTGTCGCCATGCGTAGACACCCTGCGCTGCAACGCGCGTGGCGCGCGCGATCGCGCTAGCCTCGCGCACGCCCCGGCCCGCGCCGCAGGCAGCGTTTTTTCCGGCACTCCATCATCGCGAGGAACCTATGAACGGATCGAGCAAGGGCATGTGCGCATGGCTGGCGCTGTTGCTGACTTGTCTGTGCGCACCGGCGGCGGCGCAGAGTTTCGCCAAGGGCGCGGACGTGAGCTGGATCGACCAGCAGGAGAGCAGCGGCCGCGTGTTCCGCAATGCCGCGGGCGCGAACGCCGACTTCTTCGCGTTGCTGAAGGGCACCGGCGTCAACGCAATCCGGCTGCGCGTCTGGGTCAATCCCAAGGACGGCTGGTGCGACGGCGCCGACGTGCTGAACATGGCCAAGCGGGCAAAGGCGCAGGGCATGCAGATCATGATCGACTTCCACTACAGCGACAGTTGGGCCGATCCCGGACAGCAGACCAAGCCCGCGGCGTGGAGCGGCGATGCATTCTCCAAGCTGGTCACCGACGTCTACGCGCACACCAGCGGCATCCTGTCGTATCTCAAATCCAACGGCATCAACGTCAGCTGGGTGCAGGTCGGCAACGAGATCAACAGCGGCATGCTGTGGCCGGACGGCAAGACCCCCAACTTCGGCAATCTCGCGCAGTTGATCAACAGCGGCTACAACGCCAGCAAGTCGGTCTATCCCAATGCCAAGGTGGTCGTGCATCTGGCCAACGGCTACGACAACCCCACCTTCCGCTGGTTCTTCGACAGCCTCAAGTCCGCTGGCGGCAAGTGGGACGTGGTCGGCATGTCGCACTATCCCTCGAGCAGCGGCTGGCAAAGCGCGAACACGCAGATCGCCAGCAACATGCGCGACATGGTGGCGCGCTACGGCGCGGACGTGATCGTCAGCGAAGTGGGCATGGACTGGCAGCAGGACGCGGCGACCCGCGCGATGCTGGCCGACCTGGTCGCCAAGACCCGCGCGGTCGGCGCGCATGGGCTGGGCGTGTTCTATTGGGAACCCGATGCGTATCCGGGCTGGCAGGGCTATACCAAGGGCGCGGTGAACAACAACGGGCAGCTTACCCAGGCGCTTGCGGCGTTCCAGTAACGCATGCGGCGCCTCGCGCGGATGCGCGGCGGGCGGGGCGCGCCGCGTGCGGCGTGCGCCGAGGCAAGCAGTGTGGCGTCACGAGCGCGGCACAATCCGCGACTGGCTGACGGTCACATCGGCATGCCACCATTGGCGCGATCCCCACCGCCAGACCTGTCGCCATGTCCACATTTCCGTTGTCACCGCGTTCGCTTGGGTTGCTGCTGTTGCTCGCACTGGGCGCAGTGTTCGCCCCGGCGCAGGCGCGCGCCCCATCGCACGAGGCGCCAGCCACACTCAAGGTGATGAGCTTCAACGTGCGCGTGCCGGTGGATACCGACGGCGACAAGCGCTGGGAGATCCGCCGCAGTGCGATGGCCGCGCTGATCCGCGCGCAGCATCCCGACGTGTTCGGTACCCAGGAGCTGGTCAAGCTGCAGGCCGATTACCTGGCCGCGCAACTGCCCGACTACCGCTGGTTCGGGCGCAGCCGCGACGGCAGCGAGGACGGCGAGCGCATGGGCGTGTTCTACGACAGCCGCCGCCTGAAGCTGATGGAATCGGGCGACTTCTGGCTGTCGGACACGCCAGACGTGGTCGGCAGCATCAGCTGGGGCCACCCGCTGCCGCGGATGGTGAACTGGGGCCTGTTCGAACGCATCGCCGACGGACGCCGTTTCTACCTGTTCGACACCCACCTGCCGTACCGCGACGAAGACGAGGCCGCGCGCGCCAAGGGCGCCGCGCTGCTCCTCGCGCGCGTGCAGGCGTTGCCGGCCGACGTGCCGGTGGTGATCACCGGCGACTTCAACACGGCGCCGGATTCGCCCACCTACCGCACGCTGGTTCCGGCGCTGGCCGACGCGCGCAAGCAGGCACCGCACGCGCTGGGACCGGAAGCGACCTTCCACGATTTCACCGGCCATCCCGATCGGCGCATCGACTGGATCCTGTCGCGCGGATTGCGCGCCACCCACTTCGCCACGCTCGACGCGCGGCCGCAGGGACATTGGCCGTCGGACCACTTCCCGGTGGAAGCCGAGTTCGCCTGGCCGCAGTGAGGTCCATCGCGTGCGCGCGGGACGTCATCCCGCGCCGGTGGCCGCTGCGCCATCGGCGTGCGCACACAGCCAGTCCAGCACCTGACGCACCGCCGGCGCCGGCGCCGGTGCGGGCCGCCACACGATCGACAACTGCCGCGCCGCCCACGGCTCCTGCAATGGCACCGCGACCAGGTGTTCGCGCACGCTGACCCGGGCCAGCGCGGCCTGCGGGAGGATCGCCACGCCGGCGCCGCGCGCCAGCATCCGGCACAGCGGTTCGATGCCGTGCACGTGGGCGCGGATGCGCAGCTGGCCGCCGGCGCGCGCGGCCTGCGTGCGCAGATGCCGCTGCAGCGCGCTGTCGTCGGCCAGGCCGAGAAACTCCGCCTGCCATAGCTGCGCCAGGCGCAGCTGCGGCGCGCGCGCCAGCGGATGCGTGGCGGCCGCCACCAGCACCAGCCGGTCCCGGCGGAACGCCTGCGCGTGCAGGCCGGCCAGGTCGGCATGGTCGGCGATCACCGCCAGGTCGGCCCGCTCCTCGCGCACCGCGTCGGCCGCCGCGCTGCTGCCCTGTTCGCGCAAGGCCAGGTCGATGCGCGGATGCGCGACCAGGAACTCAGCCAGCAGTTCGGGCAGCCACTCGTACAGCGCCGCGGTATTGGCCAGCAGCCGCACCGTGGCCTGGTTGGCGCCGGCGTGCTCGCCCAGTTCGGCACGCATCGCCTCGGCCTGGCGCAGCAACTGCCGCGCGTGCCGCAACAGCGCGGCGCCAGCCGCGGTCAGGCTCACCCCGCGGCGGCCACGCGCGAACAGCGCCGCACTGGCCTGCAGTTCCAGCGCGCGGATGCGCGCGCTGGCTGCGGCCAGCGACAGCGCGGCGCGGTCGGCGCCGGCAGTGATGCTGCCGGCCTCGGCCACCGCCACGAACAGCCGCAAGTCGATGAAATCCAGGTGCATCGCCGCTCCAGCCTTCGTCGTTGCCGAAGTCTGCCTGAAGCGATCGCGCATTGTCCGGCGCCGCGGCACGGCCGATGCTGGAGGCATGCACTCGCTCATCCCGCATCTACTGCCGATCGCCGCGGTGTTCTGCCTGGCCGGCTTCGTCAAGGGCGTGGCCGGGACCGGCCTGCCGACCGTCGCAATGGGCTTGCTGGGGCTGTGGCTGGCCCCGCCCGAAGCGGCCGCGCTGCTGGTGCTGCCGTCGCTGCTGACCAATCTGCAGCAGGCCTGGGGCGAAGGCGCGGCGCCGCTGTTGCGGCGGCTGTGGCCGCTGCTGGCGACGATCGCGATCGGCACCTGGCTCAGCGCCGGCATCCTGGTTGGCGCCGATCCGGCGCTGGCGCGTGGCGGTCTCGGCGCCTTGCTGGCGCTGTACGCGCTGCTCGGCCTGAGCCGCTGGCAGGGCCGGCTGCCGCCGCGGCACGAGCCGTGGGCGGGCCCGGCGGCCGGGTTGGCGACCGGCCTGCTGACCGGCGCCACCGGCGTGTTCGTGCTGCCGTCGCTGCCCTATCTGGTCGCGCTGGGCCTGCCGCGGGAGACGCTGATGCGCGCGCTGGGCTATTGCTTCTTCACCGCCACGCTGGCGCTCGCCACTGCCCTGGCCTGGCATGGCGCGTTCGCGCGCGGCGCGCTCGGGCCGTCGTTGCTGGCGCTGCTGCCGACCGCGATCGGCATGTGGCTGGGCGCGCACCTGCGCCGGCGCATTTCCGCCGAGGCGTTCCGCCGGGTGTTCTTCCTGACCTTGCTGGCGCTGGGCGTGCATCAGCTGTGGCAGGCGCTGGGTTAGCGCAGGTTTCGATGCTGATGCGCACTTGTAGGAGCGGCTTCAGCCGCGACCAGGTCTTACCGGTAACGCCCGGTCGCGGCTGAAGCCGCTCCTACAAGAGCGTGTCAGGCCACCTGTCGGGGCTGAAGCCCCTCCTACAGTGCGCCCAGCCGGCCCGTCGCAAACCCTTGCAGGAGCGGTTTCGGGCGGCATCGGGCCATCAGTCGCGACGGCTTTATCGGTAAGGCCCGTCGCGACTGAACTCGCTCCCACAAAGAGCCTGTCGATACGCTGGCGATGACCTGCCGGCGCTGAAACCCCTCCTACAGTGGAATGCAGGCGACTGCGTGCGGCCAAGCGAACGCCCAACGAAAAACGCGCCACCGCTGGGCGATGGCGCGTTGGTGTTCGCGCGGCGATGAAGCGCGGGCTCAGTCGGCCCAGCGCCCCGGGCCGGTGGACTGCGGCAGCACCTGCACCGACAGCGGACGGTCCTTTTCCAGCAGGTTCAGCGCATCGGCCAGGATCGAGGCCGACTCGCGCAGCAGCGGATCCGGGCGCTTGTCGACCAGCTTCTCGCGCGCGGCGTCCTTGACGATGTCGCGCTCGTTGCCGGTCAGGCCGTCGTCGCTGCTGTCGTCGGCGAGCGGATCCAGCGGCAGGCCGAGCTGCTTGCGCGTCTCCTGGCGCTGCTTGCGCTGCACGTCCTGCTTCTCGCGCTCGGCGCGGCGCTCGGCCTCGTTGAGCACCACGTACTTCTTCGCCGCCTCGGTGCGGAACTGCTGCACGTCCTCTTCCCACCACTGGAATTCCTTGTCGCTGGCGATGCGGCTGGCATGCAGCGTCTCCAGTTTCGGCAGCAGCGGCGCGAAGTTGCCGTACTGGGTGTGCGGCACCGCGGCGATGCGGGTCCACGGCAAGGCGTTGGGATAGGTGCTCTCGCCGAACTCGGTGGCATCGACGCTGGCCGGGAACGCGATATCCGGCACCACGCCCTTGTGCTGGGTGCTGCTGCCGCTGACCCGGAAGAACTGGGCGATGGTCAGCTTGACCTGGCCGAAGCGGTCGGTCTCGTTGGCCGGCCAGCGGTCCAGGTCGACGATGTTCTGCACCGTGCCCTTGCCGAAGCTGGTCTCGCCGATGATCAGGCCGCGACCGTAGTCCTGGATGGCGCCGGCGAAGATCTCCGACGCCGAGGCCGAGCCGCGGTTGATCAGCACCGCCAGCGGGCCGTCCCAGGCCACGGCCGGGTTGTCGTCGCTGTTGACGGTGACGCGGCCGCCGGATTCGCGCACCTGCACCACCGGACCCTGCTCGATGAACAGGCCGGTCAGCTCGATCGCCTCGTCCAGCGAGCCGCCGCCGTTGTTGCGCAGGTCCAGCACCACGCCGTCGACCTTGTCGGTCTTGAAGCCGGCCAGCAGCTTGGCCACGTCGCGGGTCGCCGAGGCGTAGTCGCTGGCGTTGCGGCGACGGCCTTCGAAGTCCTGGTAGAACGCCGGCAGCTTGATCACGCCGACGCGCCGCGCCGGTTCGCCGTCCTTCGCCGGCAGGGTGATGGTCTCGCCCTTGGCGGCCTGTTCGGCCAGGCGCACCTTCTGCCGGGTCAGCAGCAACTGGCGGTGCTTGCCGTCCACGCCGGCCTCGGCCGGGATGTACTCCAGGCGCACCTGGGTGTCCTTGTCGCCGCGGATCTTGGCCACCACGTCGTCGATGCGCCAGCCGATCACGTCCTCGACCTGGCCGGACTTGCCCTGGCCGACGCCGACGATGCGGTCGCCCGGCTTCAGCGTGCCGTCCACCGCGGCCGGACCGCCCGGGATGACCTCGCGGATCACCACCATGTCGTCCTGCTTCTGCAGCTGCGCGCCGATGCCTTCCAGCGACAGCGACATCTGCTGGTTGAAGTTCTCGGCGGTGCGCGGGGTGAAGTAGTCGGTGTGCGGATCGACGGTGTTGGTGTAGGCATTCATGAAGAACTGGAACACGTCCTCGCTCTTCAGTTCCTTCACCGAATCGGCGAGGTTGGCGTAGCGCTTGTCCAGGGTCTTGCGGATGTCCTCGGGCTTCTTGCCGGCGAGCTTGAGCCGCAGCCAGTCGTTCATCACCGACTTGCGCCACAGATCGTCCAGCTCCTGGTTGTCCTTGGGCCACGGCACGTCCTTGCGGTCGTACTCGAACTTCTCGCTGCCGTTGAAATCGAAGTCCTGCTTGAGCAGCTTGCGCGCGTAGCCGATGCGCTCGTCCACGCGCTGCCGGTACACGGCGAACACCTGGAACGCCGGCTCCAGCTGGCCGGCGGCGATATTGCTGCCGAGGTTGGCCTGGAACGCGGCGAACTTGTCCACGTCGGCCTGGGTGAAGAACTGCTTGCTGCCGTCCAGCGTCTCCAGGTACTTCTTGAAGACTTCCTTCGAGGTCGCCTCGTCGAGCGCGCGCGGCCGGTAGGCGTAGCGGCTGTCGGAGAGCAGCCCGTACACCAGCTTGGCGGTGGTGGACTGGTCGGCGGTCGAGGCCGCCGGCAGCGCGGGCGCGTCGGTGCGGGCGAACAGCGCCAGCGGCGTGGTCAGCGCGAACGCCAGCAGGAAGACGGAAGCTTTGAATTTCATCTACGTACTCTCGGCACGAGGCCGTCAGGGGGGCTGCAGATCGCGTGAGACAACACGACAGTGCCGCAAGTTGCAGGCCGTGTCACCTGTTCCTGAACCAGACTAGCCGGGGCCCGGTAGCGAAGTGTGAATGGTGCCGGTGCAGGCGCTGCGGGCGGGCGTCGCGGCCGGCACGGCGGGCGTCCTGGGCGATCGCCAGGACGCGGCGGCAGGGCCGGAACGGGGCCGCAGGGCGAACTCAGGCGGCGACGCCGGCGCCGGCCGCCTGCCGATCGGCGTGATAGGACGAGCGCACCATCGGCCCGGAGGCGACGTGGCTGAAGCCCAGCGCGTTGCCGTACTCCTCCAGCGCCTTGTATTCCTCCGGCGTCCAGTAGCGCATCACCGGGTGGTGGTGCGCGGTCGGCTGCAGGTACTGGCCGATGGTGACCATGTCCACGGCGTGCGCGCGCAGGTCGCGCAGCGTGGCCTGCACCTGCTCCATGGTCTCGCCCAGGCCGAGCATGATCCCGGACTTGGTGGCGATGGACGGGTGCTGCGCCTTGAACTTCTGCAGCAGGGTCAGCGACCACTGGTAGTCGGCGCCGGGACGCACGTTCGGGTACAGGTCCGGCACGGTCTCGATGTTGTGGTTGAACACGTCCGGCGGATTGGTCGCCAGGATCTCCAGCGCGCGGTCCATGCGGCCCTTGCCGCGGAAGTCCGGGGTCAGGATCTCGATGCGGGTGGCCGGCGCGGCGGCGCGGATCGCGCCGATGCAGTCGGCGAAGTGCTGGGCGCCGCCGTCGCGCAGGTCGTCGCGGTCGACGCTGGTCACCACCACGTAGCGCAGGCCCATGTCGGCCACGGTCTGCGCCAGGCTGGCCGGCTCGCCGGCGTCCGGCGGCTTGGGCCGGCCATGGGCGACGTCGCAGAACGAGCAGCGGCGGGTGCAGACCTCGCCCAGGATCATGAAGGTGGCGGTGCCGTGGCTGAAGCACTCGTGGATGTTCGGGCAGCTGGCTTCCTCGCAGACCGTGACCAGACGGTTCTCGCGCAGCTTGGCCTTGAGGGTCTGCACGGCGTTGCCGGACGGGATCCGCACCCGGATCCACGACGGCTTGCGCAACACCGGCGCATCGGCGAACTGCACCGGCGAGCGGCTGATCTTGTCCCCGCCCAGTTGCTTGACGCCGGCCTGCAGCGGCGCGGACGCGGGCGCGCTGTCGCCGGAAAGGACCTGCAGGGGGATGGTGCGTGCGCTGGGCTGGGTCATGGCGTCGTCGGCGGGCAGGCGGTCAGGCCGCGTGCGTGAGCGTGAGGTCGGGCAAGGCGTCGAGCGGCTGCAGGGTCAGCCCGAACTGGCGTGCCAGTTGGGCCAGCAGCACCGGTTTGACGGCCTGCATGCCGGAGGGACCGCCCAAGTCTAGCACCGAGGTCACCTGCAGGCCCTGGTAGCCGCAGGGGTTGATGCGGTGGAACGGCTCCAGGTCCATCGCCACGTTGAACGACAGGCCATGGAAGGTGCAGCCGCGGCGCACGCGGATGCCGAGCGCGGCGACCTTGGCCGCGCCGACGTAGACCCCGGGCGCGCCGTCGCGGCGCTGGCCGAGGATGTTCCATTCGTCCAGCGTGTCGATGATGGCCTGCTCGATCCGGCACACGTAGTCGCGCACGCCGATCTTGAGCCGGCGCAGGTCCAGCAGCGGATACGCCACCAGCTGGCCGGGGCCGTGGTAGGTGACCTGGCCGCCGCGGTCCACGTGCAGCACCGGGATCTCGCCGGGCGCCAGCACGTGCTCGGGCTTGCCGGCCTGGCCGAGGGTGAACACCGGTTCGTGCTCGACCACCCACAGTTCGTCGGCGCTGGTTTCCTCGCGCGCATCGGTGAAGCGCTGCATCGCCCGCCACACCGGCGCGTAGGGCTGGCGGCCGAGATCGCGCACCCGGCACGGCGGCGGCGCCTGCGCCGGTTCCGGCGGCGGTACCGCGGCGCCGGCTACAGCGTCCACTTCACTTCCGGATGCTCGCGCAGCGCCAGGTGCGCGGCGTCGTACTGGGCGCGGTCGGCGGCGCGGAAGGCGATCCGCACCGAC
This sequence comes from Xanthomonas bonasiae, assembly GCF_014836395.1. Classification (NCBI taxonomy): domain Bacteria; kingdom Pseudomonadati; phylum Pseudomonadota; class Gammaproteobacteria; order Lysobacterales; family Lysobacteraceae; genus Xanthomonas; species Xanthomonas bonasiae. Next base: position 321,140 of record NZ_JACSQX010000005.1, on the reverse strand, counting down.
ACGTACTTGCCGTTGGACGAATGCTTCCAGCTGATGCGCTCTTCCAGCACGTCCACGCCGGCCTGGGCGAGCAGGCGCGGCAGTTCGGTCTCCAGTCCGGTGTTGGCGGTGCCCATCGCGCTGAGCTCGAAGACGCCGGGGAACTGGAAGCCGTGATCGGGGTTGTCCGAGGTGATATCCATGGCTGCATTATCGGGCCGGCGCCGGGCAAACCCAAGGCCGCGGCGCGCCCGCCGGCCGCGGGGGGGGGGGGCGGCCGCCGGGGCGCGCCGCGTCAGCATGTGGGCACGGTTGGCAAGCGATGCCAATAGGACGAAGCGATACGGCTACACGGCTTTCGCGCCAACGTCGCCGCGGCCTATGCTCGCCCCGGCATTTTATGAATGCAGGCTTCACGGGACGCGCGCATCCGTCCCGCTAGCGTCGGTGCACCCATTCCTCCTTCCCTCCAGGGACGTCGCCCATGCCGTCATCGCGCCTGCCTCTCGCCTTCGCCGTCGTGCTCGCCCTCGCTTCGCTGCCCGCTGCTGCCGCCACCGACCGGTGCGCCGGCAGCGCACTGGAAGACACCCCGCCGACGGTGAACTTCCGCGTCGACAACGACCTGTTCGGCGGCGCCGGCCAGGACCAGGGCTATACCAACGGCTTCGGCATGACCCTGGTGTCGCCGAACCTGGTCGACTTCACCGACGACCCCTGCCTGCCGCGGCTGGCGCGGGCGGTCAACCGCTACCTGGAGCGCCTGCACCCGGGCGAGTTCGAGCAGCAGAACATGGTCTTCAGTTTCGGCCAGGCCATCTACACCCCGACCGACAAGACCCGCCGCGACCTGATCAAGGACGACCGCCCTTATGCCGCGATACTGGCGGTGAACTTCGGCTACAACGCGCGCAACCAGGACCGCCTGCGCACCACCCAGCTGCTGCTGGGCATGGTCGGTCCGTCGGCGCAGGGCAAGCAGGTGCAGGATGCGGTGCACGACGCGCTCGGCGACGAGAAGTTCCTCGGCTGGGACAACCAGCTGCACGACGAACCGGTGTTCCGCCTGCTGCACGAACGCATGCGCCGCTGGCCCGGCGACGCGACGGTAAATGCCGACGGCTGGGGCTGGGACGCGATCAGCCACTGGGGCGGTGCGCTCGGCACCCTGGAGACCCATGCCAACGCCGGCGCCGAAGTGCGCTTCGGCTGGAAATTGCCGGACGACTTCGGCAGCTCGCCGCTGCGCCCGGCCGGCGAGAACACCGCCCCGCCCCGCTACGGCCTGGGCCGCGGCTGGTCGGCGCATCTGTTCCTGACCAGCGACGCACGCTGGGTCGTGCGCGACATCACCCTGGACGGCAACACCTTCCGCGACAGCCACAGCGTGAAGAAGCGCCCCTTCGTCGGCGAGGCCGGTTTCGGCCTGGCGGTGATGCGCGGCAAGTGGAAGTTCGCACTGGCACGCTACTGGAGCACCCGCGAATTCGACCTGCAGAAGCAGACGCCGGTGTTTGGCAGCTTTACGATCAGTCGGCGGCTGTGAAAGGCCGGGATTGGGGATTGGGGATTGGGGATTGGAAAAAGCGCCCCGGCTTCGGCGAATCCCAAATCCCGAATTCCCAATCCCAAAAAAAAGCCGGCGCAAGCCGGCTTTTTTTTCAACTCATTCGGCTTCCCACCACATCCAGAAGCTGTCCCACAGACGCTTGAAGAAGCCGGCCTCGTCGACCGCCTTCAGTGCCACCAGCGGCGCCTGCGCGATCACCTTGCCGTCCAGCGAGACCTTCACCGTGCCGATCGCCTGGCCCTGCTTGATCGGCGCTTCCAGGGTCTTGGGCACGTCGATCGACGGCTTCAGTTCGTTGTAGCGGCCGCGCGGCACGCCGACCAGCAGCGGCTGCGCCACGCCCAGCAGCACTTCCTTCTCGGTGCCCTTCCACACGCGCTGCTGCGCGACCTGCTTGCCCGGCTCGTACAGGCGGTGGGTTTCGTAGAAACGGAAGCCCCAGTTCAGCAGCGCCAGGCTGTCCTCGGCGCGCTGCTTCTCGGAGCTGTCGCCCATCACCACCGCGATCAGGCGCTGGTCGCCGCGCTGCGCCGAGCTGAGCAGGCAGTAGCCGGCCTCGGAGGTGTGCCCGGTCTTGATGCCGTCCACGCTGGGGTCGCGCCACAGCAGCAGGTTGCGGTTCTGCTGAGTGATGTCGCCGACCTTGAATTCCTTGATCTTGTTGTAGGCGTAGGTTTCCGGATAGTCGCGCACCATCGCCCGGCCCAGCAGCGCCAGATCGTAGGCGGTGGTGTAGTGGCCTTCGGCGGACAGGCCGTGGGCGTTGACGAAGTGCGAGCCGGTCATGCCGAGCTTTTCCGCGTAGTTGTTCATCAACGAGGCGAAGGCTTCCTCGCTGCCGGCGGCGTGTTCGGCCAGCGCGATCGCCGCGTCGTTGCCGGACTGGATCGCCATGCCCTTTTCCATGTCCTCCAGGCGCGCGGTCTGGTTGACCGGGAAGCCGCTGTAGCTGCCGTCGGTGCCGGCGCCGCCTTCGCGCCAGGCGCGCTCGCTGAGCATGACCTGGTCGTCGCGCTTGATCTTGCCCAGCTTCAGTTCGGCGGCGATCACGTAGGAGGTCATCACCTTGGTGATGCTGGCCGGGGCCACCCGCACATGTTCGTTCTCGCCAGCCAACACCTGGCCGGTGGCGTAGTCCATCAACACCCAGGACTTGGACACGGCCGGCTTGGGCGCCGGCGGGATCGCCACGGCGGCGGGCGCGGTGGCGGCGGCGGCAGGCGATGCCGGCACCGGGCCGGGGGTCTGCGCGGAAACCAGGCCGACGGCGAAGGTGGCCACGGCGGCGACGGCGAAGCGGAATTTCATCTAAAACGACTCCTGGCAGGCCCGAGGGCCGATGGTAAACGAGGCATTGTAGGGCCAGCCGGCGCCCGCCCAGGCGCCGCAGCGGCGCAGGCGGGAGTCGGCGTTAAGCCATCGGCGCGAGAGCGGCACGCGAACCTGGCGACGGCCGGCACGCGGCGGCGCGAGCGACAGGCGTGCGGGTTCGCCGCGCGCTTCAGTCCTTGACGATCTGCGGACGCCCGAAGCCGAGGCCGGCGATGCGGCTGGCCAACTCGGTGGCGCGGCCGTGGTCCTCGGCCGCGACCCGCAGCCGCCACAGCGTGCGTCCGCCGGACACGATGTCGCTGACGCTGGCGCCGACGATGCCGGCCGAGGCCAGCTGCGACAGCGCGCGGTTGGCGTTCTCGCGGCTGGCGAAGCTGGCCACCTGCAACAGGATGCCGAGCGGGCCGCGCGCGGCTGCGTTGTCGGCGGCCGCGCGGGTCGCCGACACGGCCGGCGCCGGTGCCGCAGCCGCGACGGTGGTCGCGGTGGACGCCGGCGCCGCGGCAGCGGTGGCGCGTCGCGGCGGCACCTGCGTGGTGGCGACGCTCGCATCGACCTTGGCCGGCTTGCCGGTCGCCACGCGCACGCCGCGCGATTTCATCCAATCGTCGAAATGGTCGGCATTGGCCGCGGTGTCGGCATCGGCCTGCACGCGATAGCGCCAGCGCTCACCTTCCGGCAAAGCGGCTGCCGCCGCGGTCGCACTGGCGGCGCTGGGCGCAGCGGTGCTGGACGCGGCAGCGCTGCGCGCCGGCACGCTGGACGCGGCGACGACGGTGGCCGGCTTGGCCGGCAAGGCCTTGACCAGGTTGTCCATGTCGGTGGCGCGCCGCGCCGCCGCGGTCTGCACGGCACTGCCCGTTCCGGCCGCGCTGGCCAGCGTGGTGCCCGTCGCGACCTGCTTGCCGGTCCGCCGCGACGCGAGCAGGTTGCCGTTGTCGGCCGGGGTCAGCCCGCGCACTTCGACCCGGCCGGTGCCCTTGCCGGTGATGCCGAGCTTGACCGCCGCCGCGTAGCTCAGGTCGATGACCCGGTCGTCATGGAACGGTCCGCGGTCGTTGACCCGCACCACCACCGATTCGCCGTTGTCCAGGTTGGTGACCAGGGCGAAGCTGGGCAGCGGCAGGGTCTTGTGCGCGGCGGTGAACGCGTACATGTCGTAGACCTCGCGGTTGGAGGTCAGGCGGCCATGGAACTTGCTGCCGTAGTACGAGGCGGTGCCGCGTTCGACGTAGCTGTGCGGGTCGTCGATGATCTTGTATTCGCGGCCCAGCACCATGTACGGCGAGCGGTTGCCGACCGCCGAGCGCGGCTCGTTGGTGACCAGCGGCTCGGGGATGCAGGCCACGTTGGGCACGTAGTCCGGCGTGCTGTCGCTGACCCCCGGCGCGTACAGGCCGCCGGCGGTGTAGTTGCCGCGCGTGGACGGGTCTTCCTTGGCCGGCGCGTACGGCGAGGTGGACGGGCAGCCGGTGGCGACATGCGCCGGGCCGCGGCCTTCCACCCTGACCCCGGGCGCGGCGGCGCCGCCGGCGGCGGTCTTCTTCGGGGCGCTGCTGCAGGCGGCCAGCGCCAGCAGGGCGACGACGGGAACGATCCGGAGCAGCGCGTTCGGGTTCATGCCGGGGGTAACTCCTTGCCGGCGATGGCCTGGGACAGTTGGTACACGGCCATCGCGTACATCTTGGAAATGTTGTAACGGGTGATCGCGTAGTAGTTCTGGAAGCCGAGCCAGTACTGCTTGCCAGCGCTGCCGTCGAGCGTGATCGGGGTGGCGGTGGCGCCGGCCGGGACCGGTGCGGCCGGCTGGTAGCCGCGCGCGGCCAGGTCGGCCAGCGTGTAGCTCGGGGTCCAGTCGGTCGGATTGAATTCCTCGGCGCCGGGACGCAGCGTGGCCGGCACCGCGACCGCGCCGTCGCGGACCCAGCCGCCCTTCTTGACGAAGTAGTTGGCGATCGAGGAGAACATGTCGTCGTAGTCGGTGAACAGGTTGCGCTTGCCGTCGCCATCGCCGTCCACCGCGAACTGGCGGTAGCTGGACGGCATGAACTGGCCCAGGCCCATCGCGCCGGCGTAGCTGCCGATCAGCGTGGCGATGTCCAGGTTCTCTTCGCGGCCGAGCGCGAACAGCTGGCCGAGTTCGTCGCGGAAGAACAGCTCGCGGCGCACTTCGCGCTCGAGCTTGGCCGGATCGCCGCTGCGCGGATAGCGGAACGCCAGCGTGTACAGCGCGTCGAGCACGCGGTAGCTGCCGGCGTTCTTGCCGTAGCTGGTCTCCACGCCGATGATCGCCACGATGATCTCCGGCGGCACGCCGGTGCGCGCCTGCACCCGCATCAGTTCTTCGCGATGCGTGGCCAGGAACGCGCGACCGCCGTCGATGCGCGCCTGGCTGATGAACATCGGCCGGTATTCGTTCCACGGTTTGACCCGCTCGGCCGGGCGCGACATCGCCGCCACGATCGCGTCCTTGAACTGCGCCTGCGCCAGCGTCGCCTCGATCTGTGCCGGGTCCAGGCCGTACTTGGCGGCGGTGTCGCGGACGAAGTTGGCGCGCGCGATCTCGAACGGCACCGGGGTCAGGTCGACCGGCGGCGCGGGCACCGCCTCGGGCGCCGCCTCCACCGGCAACGCCGGGCGCGGCGCGGGCTGCGGCAGCGCATTGGCCTGCGGCGGCGGCGGCGGAGCCTTGGGCTGGGTCGCGCATGCGACCAGGCCAAGCGTGATCAGGCAAATCAGCGAGCGTCGAATCATGCCGGCAGGTTAACAGAGTCCAGATGAATTTCCACCAATAACGCCATGAAACAAAAGAACTTTGCCGTGAATCAAGTGCGCCTGGCGTATTCATGCTGAGCAGCGCGGCGATGCCCCGCTGAGGCGCGGCGCCGGCATCGGCGCCATCGCCGGCCGCGCAGCACGAACGCAAAGGCCGCCGATGGTTGCCCACCGACGGCCCGGAGTGCTGCGCGGCGCCGACGCTCAGAACGGCGCGTCGATGTCCACCACGTCGATCAGCTTGTGGTTGACGAACTCCTTGATGCCCAGCCCGATCAGCTCGCGGCCGTAGCCGGAGCGGCGCACGCCGCCGAACGGCAGGTCGGCCTTGACCATGGTCGGATGGTTGACGAACACCATGCCGGTGGAGATGCGCCTGGCCACGTCGACGCCGCGCGCGGTGTCGGCGGTGAACACCGAACCGCCCAGGCCGAACGGCGAGTCGTTGGCGATACGCACCGCCTCGTCCTCGTCGGCGGCCTCGAACAGCATCGACACCGGGCCGAAGAACTCCTGGTAGTAGGCCGGGTTGTCCCTGGTCACGTTGGTCAGGATGGTCGGCTGCACGAACGCGCCCTGCGTCGGCACCTTGGGGCCGACCTCGGTGGCGGTGGCGCCATGGTCGACCGCCGCGGCGATCTGCAGCTTGAGCTCGTCGGCCGCGCCCTGCGAGGACAGCGGCGCCAGCGTGGTCGCCGCGTCCATCGGATCGCCGGCCTTGAGTGCGGCCACGCCCTGCGCGTAGCGGTGCAGGAACTGCTCGTACACCTCCCGCACGATGATCATGCGCTTGGACGACACGCACACCTGGCCGCCGTTCCAGTGGCGGCCGAACACCGCCCACTTCACCGTTTTGTCCAGCTCGGCATCGGCCAGCACCACGAAGGCGTCGGCGCCGCCCAGTTCCATCGTCGATTTCTTCAGCGCCCTGGCCGCCTGCGCGGCGACGATGGCGCCGGCGCCTTCCGAGCCGGTCAGCGCCACGCCATGTACGCGCGGATCGTTGAGGATGGTCTCCACCTGGGTGCGCGTGGCGTAGAGGTTGGCGAACGCACCGGCCGGCAGCCCGGCTTCGGCCATCAGCGCTTCGAACCTGGCCGCGCACTGCGGCACGTTGGAGGCGTGCTTGAGCAATACCGTGTTGCCGGCCGACAGCTGCGGGGCGATGATCCGCGCGATCTGGTAGTACGGGAAGTTCCACGGCTCGATCGCCAGCAGCACACCCAGCGGTTCGTGCACCACCATCGCCTCGCCCTCGGCCGGATCGGCCACCGGCAATGTTTCCGGCGCCAGCAGGCGCTCGGCATTGACCGCGTAGTACTCGAAGATGTCGGCCGACAGGGTCACCTCGGCTTCGGCCTCGCCGATCAGCTTGCCCATTTCCAGGGTCAGCAACTTGGCGTAGCCGCGCACATCGGCGCGCAACAGCTGCGCCGCCGCGTGCATGACCTTGGCGCGCTCGGCGAAGGAGGCGTTCTTCCAGTGCTGGAAGGCGGTATCGGCAGCGCCGATCGCGGCGAGCACCTGCGCATCGGTGGCTTCGGGGAAACTGGCGAGCAGTTCGCCGGTGTAGGGATTGCGGGTCGCATAAGCCATGGTCGTGTCCTCGTGGAAGGTGGGAAAGCGCCGGCGCGTGGCTGCGCCGGCACGGGAATCGGTTCGGTCAGCCGGCAAGTTCCTTGACCGCCTGCACCATGCGGTTGAGCACCGCGGCGGCATCGCCGTAGACCATGTCGCAGTTGTCGCCGTAGAACAGCAGGTTCTCCACGCCCGCGTAGCCCTTGCCCTGGCCGCGCTTGATCACGTAGACCTGGTGCGCCTGGTCGGCGTTGAGGATCGGCATGCCGTAGATCGGCGAGGCCTTGTCGGTGCGCGCGGCCGGATTGACCACGTCGTTGGCGCCGATCACCAGCGCCACGTCGGTGCTGGCGAAGCTGTCGTTGATGTCTTCCATGTCGAAGATCAGGTCGTAGGGCACGCCGGCCTCGGCGAGCAGCACGTTCATGTGCCCGGGCATGCGCCCGGCGACCGGATGGATCGCGAACTTCACGTCGACGTCGGCGGCCTGCAGCAGCTTGACCAGTTCGTACAGCCGCGCCTGCGCCTGCGCTACCGCCAGGCCGTAGCCGGGGACGATGATCACGCTGGAGGCATAGCGCATCGCCACCGCCGCATCGCCGGCTTCCACCGCGGTCATGCGGCCCTGCACGTCGCCCTGCGCCACCGCGGCGCCGTCGCCGAAATTGCTGAACAGCACGTTGGCCAGCGAGCGGTTCATCGCCTTGGCCATCAGCACGGTCAGCAGCGTGCCGGCCGAGCCGACCACCATGCCGGCGATCATCAGCGCCGGGTTCTGCAGCGCGAAGCCTTCCAGGCCCACCGCCAGGCCGGTGAAGGCGTTGTACAGCGAGATCACCACCGGCATGTCGGCGCCGCCGATCGGCAGCGTCATCAGCACACCGAAGCCCAGCGCGGCGACGAAGAACGCCAGTGCCGCCCAGCCGCCGCCGATCTGCGCAACCACCAGCGCGCCGAGCGCCAGCGCCGCGACGAACACGCCCGCGTTGAACACGCTCTGGCCCTTGAAGCGCCAGGCGCTGTTGATGCGGCCGTCGAGCTTGGCCCAGGCGATGACCGAACCGGACAGCGAGATCGCGCCGATCAACGCGCCGAGCACGGTCACCGCCAGGTGCAGGCCGCCGTGCTGCGGCTGCCGCGAGGTCAGCGCGACCGCGGCCACCGCGGCCGCGGCGCCGCCGCCCATGCCGTTGTACAGCGCCACCATCTGCGGCATCGCGGTCACCGCCACGCTGCGTCCGCTGCGCCAGGCCCAGGCGCCGCCGAGCGCGAGCGCCAGCAGCGCCAGGGCGAGATTGGTCAGCGCGTGCGGCTGCGCGCTGGGCTGCAGGTCGGCCAGATAGCCGAACGCGGCGGCGACCGCGACCAGCATGCCGATGCCGGCCAGCACGATGCCGCGCAGCGCGGTCACCGGCGAGGACATGTGCTTGAGGCCGAGAATGAACAACAGGGCGGCGGCGAACCCGCTGACTTCCACCAGTAGCTGCAACATGGCGCTATTCCTTCGGGGCGGAGGCGGAGACGGATTTGGCGCTGGGCTTGAACATCGCCAGCATGCGGTCGGTGACCACGTAGCCGCCGGCAGCGTTGCCGGCGCCGAGCAGCACGCCGACGAAGCCGATCGCCTGGCCGGCGACGGTGTCGGCGTTGAACAGCGCGTGCATCGCGCCGACCACGACGATGCCGTGGATGAAGTTGGAACCGGACATCAGCGGCGTGTGCAGGATCGACGGCACCTTGCCGATCACTTCGTAGCCGGTGAACGCAGCGAGCATGAACACGTACAACGCGATCATCCAGCTCATCGACAGATCGAGATTCATCGCTCAGGACTCCTTGGTGGCGGGCGCAGGCGGCGCCGCGCGTGGCGTGGGATGGCAGACTTGGCCGTCGCGGGTGAGCAGGGTGCCGGCCACGACCTCGTCGTCGAAGTCCGGCGCCAGCGCGCCGTCGCGGACCAGCAGCTCGAGCAGGTTCAGCAGGTTCTTCGCGTACAGCTCGCTGGCGTGCTGGGCCAATGCCGAGGGCACGTTGAACGGCGCGACGATGGTCACCGGCCCCACTTCCACGGTCTGCCCGGGCACGCTGCCCTCGCAGTTGCCGCCGCTGTCGGCGGCCAGGTCCACGATCACCGCACCGGATTTCATGCCGGCGATCTGCGCGCGGTCGATCAGGATCGGCGCGGTGCGGCCGGGCACGTTGGCGGTGGTGACGATCATGTCGGCCTGCTGGATGTGCTGGGTCAGCACCGCGGCGGCCTTGGCCCGCTCCTCTGCGGTGAGTTCGCGCGCATAGCCGCCCTCGCCGCGCGCATCGATGCCGGTATCGACGAACTTGGCGCCGACCGATTGCGCCTGTTCGCGCGTCTCCGGCCGCACGTCGTAGCCTTCGGTGATCGCGCCGAGCCGGTGCGCGGTGGCCAGCGCCTGCAGGCCGGCCACGCCCAGGCCCATCACCAGCACGCGCGCGGCGCGCAGCGAGCCGACCGCGGTGGTCATCATCGGCAGGATCCGCGGCAGGTGCACCGCACCCAGCAGCGGCGCGTAGTAGCCGGCCAGCGCGGCCTGGCTGGACAGCACGTCCAGCGCCTGCGCGCGGCTGATCCGCGGCACGGTTTCCATCGCGAACGCGGTGATGCGGCGTTCGCACAGCACCTCCAGCAAGCCCGGCGCCTTGGCCGGATACAGCATCGCCACCAGCACGCTGCCCGGACGCATCGCCGCCAGCGTCTGCAGCGACGGCGCCTGCACCGCCAGCACCAGATCGGCGCCGGCGACGACTTCCTGCGCGTCGTCGAGCACGGTGGCGCCGGCATAGGCGGCATCGTCGAAGCGCGAGGCCGTACCGGCCCCCGCCTGCAGGCGCAATTGCGCACCCAGTTTCGCCAGCTTCGGCAGCACCGCGGGCACCATCGCCACGCGGCGCTCGCCGGTCTGCTCTTCCTTCACTACCGCTACGGTGAACGCCATGGGTCGGTGCCTGTGGGGAACTGCAGGCACGATGCGCGCGCGGCGCGCCGCGAACATTGATTGCGATCAATTGCGGCCGGCGCAGTGGCCTGCGGTACAGGCGCGGGACGATTCCGGTAGCGATAGCGCCCGTCAGCGCTGCTGTGCTGGCGCCTCGCCGCGCCGACGGCGGCTACGACGCGGGAACGACCGGCTCGCCGCTGCACGCGGGCAGCGCACCGGACACGTGGTCGCCCAGGCGCCGGCAACGCTGCCGGTGGAGCGTTGCGGGTCACAGCCGTGCACGCGGATACGCGCGCTGCCTGCCTTCAGCGCAGCGACGCAGGGGACGCGTTGGAGGCGGACGCGACGGCCATGCGCGCATCGCCGGGCGCGACGGAGGTCTGGAGCGTCATCCGCCCCGGCATCGGCAGCGCCGAGGCCGGGGCGGATAACGCTATTGCAGCGCGCCGGGCGGAGTGCGCAGCGGCGCGGGTTGCACCGCGCCTGCGCGAGGATGCCCGGCATCGAGCGCCGCGACAGGATGCCGCGCGTCTTCTGCAAGCTGTTGCCAACGCGCGTCGACGATCGTCGCCAATCCGGCCGGATGCTGGTCGAAATGGTGGCCGCCGTGCAGCGCGACGATCTTCGCACCGCTGTCGCGCAGCTGCGGGCACACCGTGTCCTTCTCCTGGTCGCCATACACGCACAGCAGCTGCGACGGCGCGATGCGCGCGATTTCCGGCAGCACCGGCTTGGCGTCGTCGGCATCGCCCAGGTCGAACCAGTTGCGCACGCGGATCTGGAAATCGGCCTTGTGGTCCACGCCGAACAGGGCCAGCAGGCCGACCTGCGCGCGCTGCGCCGGCGGCAGCCGGTTGTACATGAACGGCATCGCGGTGGCGCCGAAGGAATAGCCCACCAGCAGGATGCGCTGCGGGTGCCAGCGCTGCTGGTAGTGGTCGATGACCCGCGCTAGGTCGGCGCTGGCCTGCGCCGGCGGCTTGTCGCGCCAGAAGTAGCGCAGGCTGTCCCAGCCGACCACCGCGATGCCGCGCCGTTGCAAGGCCTCGGCCATGCCCTTGTCGATGTCGCGCCAGCCGCCGTCGCCGGACAGCACGATCGCCAGCGGCGCGCCGGGCACGCGCACCGGCAATTCGGTCAACGGCAGGTCGTCGAGCGCACCGCCGCTGCCCGGCATGTGCAGGTGAGCGGCCACGCGCGCGGCCAGCATCGTCTCCGGCGCAGCGCCCACCGGTGCCGCGGTCAGATCGACGAAGCCCTGCGCGCTGTTGGCTTGGGCGGTGCCGGCGCAGACCTCGGTCGGCGCCGGCGCGATACCGATCGCGCCGCCCAGGGTCGCCGCCGGGGCGGCGCCGACGATGCGCTCGGCCAGGGTCGCGCTGGCGCCGGTCCCGGCCAGCATCGGCAGGAAGTAGCGGTCCCCGTGCAGGTCGCGCTGCAGGTGCCGGCTCAACTGCTCGGCATCGTGCCAGGCATGGCCGCAGCCGGTGCCGGCGCGCTGCAGGCGCGTCAGGTAGCGATCGCCATCGACCGTCGCGACCACCGCACCGGTCGCGGCGATGCGCGCCGCCGCGGCCTGGCGCTGCGCGCGGTTGCCGCTGGCGAACAGGATCACCATGCCCTGCGGCGGGCCGGGCGGCTGGGTCAGCGCGACCCGGCCGTAGCCGTGGCTGTGCATCGCGCCGACAGGAAAGTAGTAGCGGATCAACGCATAGCCGCTCAGGCCGAGCGCAACGCTCAGCAGCAGCAGGAATTTCAGGAATTTCATCGACACACATCCATGTCGGCACAGCCGAGCGGACAGGAACCACGGGGAAGACGAGAGAGGAACTGGTGCAGACGGACGGACGCAAGGACACGACACGGGCCTGGCCCGGATCGACGCTGCGCTGCGTTGGCTCCCCTCGGTGGACGCGGGTCGGCTGGGCGGCATCGAGGCCGCGCGTGGCTCACCCGGAACGGATCCTGCGCTCGCAGCGGACCGGAAAATCCGGCGCCGCGACGTGGCATCGACGCAAATTGTGCGCAGCGCCGACACATGCCGCAATCGTCTGCCACATCACCGCATACTTGCGGTTAAGCCAGCGCGCGCCGGCGGTGCGTGCGGCTCAGTAGCCGTGCACCGGGCGGTGCGCCTTGACCGCCATCACCAGGCCCAGCCCGGCCAGCAGCGACACCGCGGAGGTGCCGCCATAGCTCATCAGCGGCATCGGCACGCCGACCACCGGCAGCAGCCCGGAGATCATGCCGCCGTTGACCAGCACGTAGACGAAGAACGCCAGGCCGGTGGCGCCGGCGAGCAGGCGCGAGAACGTGTCGCGCGCCTGCGCGGCGATCCACAGGCAGCGCGCGATCACCACCAGGTACAGGGTCAGCACCGTGGCCACGCCGATCCAGCCGAACTCCTCGCTGAGCACCGAGAACGCGAAGTCGGTGGTCTGTTCGGGAATGAAGTTCAAATGCGACTGCGAGCCCAGGCCCCAGCCCTTGCCGTGCAGGCCGCCGGAGCCGATCGCGATCTTGGACTGGATGATGTTCCAGCCCGCGCCGAGCGCATCGTTCTCCGGATTGAGGAACATCATGATCCGGTCCTTCTGGTATGGCCGCAGCAGCCACAGCCAGGCCACCGGCGCGGCCGCGGCGACGCCGCCCACCGCGATGCCCACCCACCACCACGGCAGCCCGGCCAGCAGCAGCACGAAACCGCCGCTGGCGGCGATCAGCACGCCGGTGCCGAAGTCCGGCTGCAGCATGATCAGCGCGGTGGGAATGCCGATGATCACCGCGCTGACCAGCACCGTGGGCACGCGCGGCGGCAGCGGCACGCGGTGCAGGTACCAGGCCACCATCATCGGCATGCTGATCTTCAGCAGCTCGGCCGGCTGCAGGTAGAACACCTTCAGGTCCAGCCACTGCCGGCCGTACTTGCCGGTGCCCAGCGCGAACACCGCCAGCAGCGGCAGCATCGACAGCGCGTAGATCAGCGGCGTCCACGCGCGCAGGCGCAGCGCCGAGACCCGCGACAGGCCCCACATCGCCGCCGCGCCGATCGCGAAGCGGATGGCCTGCGCCAGCATCAGGTGGTTGCCGCCGGCCTGGCCGCCGGCGCTCTTGAGCACCGCCAGGCCGATCACCATCAGCGCGCCCAGGGCCAGGCACATCGGCCAGTCCAGGGTGCGGGCGAAACGGCCGCCGAGATCGGCCAGCCAGCGCAGGAAATCCTTCATCGTTCGTCCGGGATCTCGTCGGGGATCGGTGGCGGCGCCGCCGGCAGCGGCACCGCGGCGGCCTCCACTTCGACCGGGCCGATCAGCACCGGGCGCTCGCCGGCGGCCAGTGCCACCGCGTCGGCGGCGCCGCGCGAGCCCGGGTCCTCGGCGTAGTACAGCTGGCTGCCGAACGCGGTGGCGCCGCGCAGGCTGTCCAGCGGCTCGATGCCGGCGGGCAGGCGCCCGAGCAGCCAGGCATCGAAGATCTTGCGCGCGATCGGCGCGGCGGTGCTGGCGCCGTAGCCGCCGCCTTCCACCGCCACCGCCAGCGCGATGGTCGGCTGCTCGGCCGGGGCGAAACCCTCGAACAGCGAGCGATGGCGCAAGTGCATCGGCAGGCTGCGCGGATCCACCGCGGCCAGGCCCTTGCGGCTGACCACCTGCGCGGTACCGGTCTTGCCGGCCATCTGGTACGGCGCGCTGACCGCGATCGCATGCCCGCTGCCGCCGGGACGCATGGTGTCCATCATGCCCTCGCGCACCGCCTGCAGATTGCCGGGATTGTCGCTGATCGGCTTGCCCGGGCCGAGCGCCACCGGCGCCCATGGCTGGTCGAACGCGCCGCGCTGGGCCATCACCAGGTGCGGGGTGCGCAGTTGGCCATCGGCGATGCCGGCCACCGCGCGCACCAGCTGCAGCGGGGTCACCTTCCAGTCGCCCTGGCCGATGGCGATGTTGACCGTGTCGCCGGGATACCACGCTTCCTTGCGGCTTTTGGCCTTGTAGGCCGGCGACGGCACGATGCCGCCGATCTCGCCCATCAGGTCGATGCCGGTCGGCGCGCCGAAGCCGTAGCGGTTCATGTACTGGTCGACCTTGGTGATGCCCATGTCGACGGCCAGCTTGTAGTAGTACGTATTGACCGACTGCGCGATCGACTTGCGCAGGTCGGTCCAGCCGTGCCCGCCGCGGTGCGAGTCGCCCCAGCCGCGACTGACCCCGGGCAGGTAGAACATGCCGGTGGACAGGATCTTGTCCTCCGGCCGGCGCGTGCCGCTGTCCAGACCGGCCAGGCCCATGAACGGCTTGATCGTCGAACCGGGCGCCACCCCGCCGAGCACCAGGCGGTTGAACTGCGGCCGCGACGGATCGCTGTTGAGCGCCTGGAAATCGGCGTGCGAGATGCCGTTGACGAACAGGTTGGGATCGTAGGACGGCAGGCTGACCATCGCCAGGATCTCGCCGGTGCGCGGATCGATCGCGATGGCCGCGCCCTGGTAGTCGCCGAACGCGGCGACCATCGCGCGCTGCAGGTCGGCGTCGATGGACAGGCGCAGGTCGGCGCCGGACTGCGCCGGGACCCGGCCGACGGTGCGGATCGCGCGGCCCTGCACGTTGGTCTCGACCTGCTCGTAGCCGACCTTGCCGCGCAGTTCCTCTTCGTAATAGCGCTCCAGCCCCGACTTGCCGATGTGGGTCAGCGCGGCATTGCCCTCGCCGAGCATCTCCAGGTCCTTCTCGTCGATGCGGCCGACGTAGCCGATGATGTGCGCGAACAGGTCGCCGTAGGGGTAGTGGCGGGTCAGGTACGGCTCCAGCTCCACCCCGGGGAAGCGCCAACGGTCCACCGCGAAGCGCGCGCGCTCCTCCTCGCTGACCCGCAGCTTCAGGGTCACCGGGCGGAAACTGCGGCTGGCCTTGCGCGCGGCCTGGAAGCGTTCGATGTCCTCCGCCGACAGCGCGATGACCTTGCCCAGCTCGGCCAGCAGCGCGTCCATGTCCTCGACCTTGTCCGGGGTCACGTCGAGCCGGAACGCGGGCACGTTCTCGGCCAGCAGGCGGCCGTTGCGGTCGTAGATCATGCCGCGCCCCGGCACCACCGGCCGCGGCTTGATCCGGTTGGCGTCCGAGCGCGTGGCGTAGATGTCGTGGTCCAGCACCTGCAGCTTGAAGTACCAGGCGCCCAGGCCGACCAGCGCCACCAGCACGCCGAAGAAGCCCAGCGCCGCGCGGCGCCGGAACTGCTCGGCCTCGGCGTGCGGGTTCTTCTGCGTGCGGCGGGTGAAGGCCACGCTACTTGCTCCGCCGGCCCAGCCGCAGCGCGTCCAGCAGCACGAACAGCGGCGGCCACAGCGCCATGCCTAGCAGCGGCGCCCACCAGTAGTTCCACGGCAGCGTCGGCTCGCCCACCGCCAGATGCACCGCCGCGGCGACGATGCGGTCGTTGACCAGCAGGCCGCCGATCGCCAGCGCCTGCTGCGACATCGGGAAGAAGCGGATCCGCGCGCGGAAGCGCTGCAGGATGAAGCTCAGGATCACCAGCCGCAGCGCCTGCTCGCCGAGCACCCCGCCGTACAGCAGGTCGGCGACCACGCCGATGGCGAAGGCGAACCCCAGCCCGACCTTGTCCGGGGTCTCGATCACCCAGTACGCCACCACCAGCGCCAGCCAGTACGGCCGCAGCGGCTGCAGCAACAGCGGCAACGGCAACAGGCCCAGCACCAGCGCCAGGATCACGCTGACCGGCAGCACCCAGCCTTTGCTGCGGGGGCGGCTCATTGGTCCGTCTCCTGTGGAGACGGACGGGAATCGGGAATCGGGAATCGGGAATCGGGTGCTGCGCTTGCCGGCTTGGCCGGTGCGGGAGCAGCGGTGGCGCCGGCGGGGGTGGTTTGCGTCGACGGAGGCGTAGCGGCCCTGGCGCGGTTGCCTTCCGGCGCGGGGTGGGGAGCGGTGGGCGGCGCCGCATGGGCGGAATCAGCGGCGGCGCCGGCCGCCGAGCCAGCCGCAGGCACAGGCGCTGCATCCGCAGCCGCCGGCTTCATCAATTCCCGATTCCCGATTCCCCACTCCCGGCTCTTCAACAACAACACATCCCGCCCCCGATCCAGCTTCGCCGCCGGCTTCAGGTTGCCGACCAGGAAGGCGTGGGTGTCGTCCGGGCGCAGCGTCGCCACCGTGCCGACCGGGAAGCCGGCCGGGAAGCGGCCGCCCAGGCCGGAGGTGACGATCTCGTCGCCGACTTCGACCCCGGCGCTGAGCGGCACGTCGCGCAGTTCGAGGGTGTCGCCACGGCCGTAGACGATCAGGCGCACGCCGTTGCGCGCCACCGTCACCGGCACCGCGTGGTCCGGGTCGGTCAGCAACAGCACGGTGGAGTGCAGCGGGGTCACCTCGATCACCTGGCCCATCAGCCCGCCGGCGTCGATGACCGCCTGGCCGACGTGCACGCCGTCGCGGCCGCCGGCGTCGAGCACCAGGCGCTGCCGGGTCGGGTCCAGGTCGATGTCCAGGATCGGCGCCAGCTGCACGTCCAGGCCGCGGCGCTCGGCCACGCCCAGCAGCTCGCGCAGCTGCGCGTTGTCCAGCGCCGCGGTCTGCAGCCGGGTCAGCCGCGCCTTGGCGATCAGCAGCTCGTTGCGCAGCGCGCGGTTCTCCCTGACCAGCTGCGCATGGCTGGCGGCGTTCTCCTGCACCTGCGAGCCGAGCCGGCCCGGCAGCCCGGCCAGCGCCCACAGCGGCTGCACCAGCAGGTTGGTCTGGCTGCGCAGCTGGGCCAGCCAGCCGGCCTGCGCATCGAGCACGATCAGCACCACCGCCAGGGCCAGGTACGCCAGCAGGCGCGGCGTGCTGGCGGCTTCGCCCGGGCGGGCAGTGACGGGAGGACCGGCGTAGGGAGGCACAGTTAAAGCCGGGATTGGGGAATCGGGAATGGGGAATCGGAAAGCAACAGCGCATCCCCGGCTTGATCAGGCCGGGGCGCAGGCAAGGGAGCGGCTGCGGAGCCGGCAATGTCGGTGCGGAGGGGCCGTTCGATTCCCCATTCCCCACTCCCCATTCCCGGCTTCACGATCACTCCGGCGCGAAGAACTCGTTGCCGTGCATATCCACCAGCTCCAGCGCCCGGCCGCCGCCGCGGGCCACGCAGGTCAGCGGATCGTCGGCGACCTGCACGTGCAGGCCGGTCTCCTCGGAGATCAGCCGGTCCAGGTCGCGCAACAGCGCACCGCCGCCGGTCAGCACGATGCCGCGCTCGGCGACGTCGGCGCACAGCTCCGGCGGGGTCTGTTCCAGCGCCAGCTTGACCGCCGAGACGATGCCCGACAGCGGCTCGTGCAGCGCCTCCAGCACCTCGTTGGAGTTGATCTTGATCATCTTCGGCACGCCCTCGGCGAGGTTGCGGCCGGAGATTTCCATCTCCTGCACCTCTTCCTGCGGATAGGCGCAGCCGATCTGCAGCTTGATCCGCTCGGCGGTGGCCTCGCCGATCAGCATGCCGTGGTTGCGGCGCACGTAGTTGGTGATCGACTCGTCGAAGCGGTCGCCGCCGATGCGCACCGACTGCGAGTAGACGATGCCGTTCAGCGAGATCACCGCCACCTCGGTGGTGCCGCCGCCGATGTCGATGACCATCGAACCGCGCGCCTCGGTGACCGGCATGCCGGCGCCGATCGCCGCGGCCATCGGTTCCTCGATCAGGTACACGTCGCGCGCGCCGGCCTCCTCGGCCGATTCCTTGATCGCGCGGCGCTCGACCTGGGTCGAGCCGGCCGGCACGCAGACCAGCACGCGCGGGCTCGGACGCAGGAAGCGCGACTTGTGCACCTTCTTGATGAAGTGCTTCAGCATCGCCTCGGTATAGGTGAAGTCGGCGATGACGCCGTCCTTCATCGGGCGGATGGTGGTGATGTGGCCCGGGGTGCGGCCGAGCATCTGCTTGGCCTCGGCGCCGACCGCGGCCACCGAACGGGTGCCGCCGATCGCCCGGTCCTGGCGCACCGCGACCACCGACGGTTCGTTCAGCACGATGCCCTGGCCACGCACGTAGATGAGGGTGTTGGCCGTGCCCAGATCGATGGACAGGTCGTTGGAGAACATGCCGCGGAGTTTCTTGAACATCGGGGAATTGAGTCCTGGGGAGTCGCGTGCCGTCGCCGAATGGCGAAAAAATGGGCAGAAAACGAAGTCTGCTAGCGTAACAACCCACCTGGGTGCGAGCAAGGAAAATTCTCGCTAAAACCGCGCCTTGCATGCACTCGCAGGGGGCGCCGTGCATCGTGCTTGTGGCCCTGCCCGGCCGCAGCCGTTACCCTTTGCGCCGCGGCGACCCCGCACGCTGCCCGCCTGAATGCGGGCTCATCCCTCCGCCAAGGCCTGCCCGATGTCCGCACTGATCTGTGGTTCCCTCGCTTTCGACACCATCATGGTGTTCCCGGACCAGTTCAAGAACCACATCCTGCCGGACAAGGTGCACATCCTGAACGTGTCGTTCCTGGTGCCGCGGATGCGCCGCGAGTTCGGCGGCTGCGCCGGCAACATCGCCTACAACCTGCACCTGCTGGGCGGCGATCCGATCCCGATGGGCACCGTGGGCCAGGATTTCGGCCCGTACCGCGAGCATTTCGAGACGCTGGGCATCGACCTGTCGCGGGTCAAGGTGATCGACGAGCTGTTCACCCCGCAGGCGTTCATCACCACCGACCACGACAACAACCAGATCACCGCGTTCCATCCCGGCGCGATGATGCGCAGCTACGAGAACCACGTGCGCGACGTGCCGGGCGTGACCCTGGGCCTGGTCGGCCCGGACGGGCGCGAGGGCATGATCCAGAACGCCGAGGAGTTCGCCGCCGGCGGCATCCCCTTCATCTTCGATCCCGGCCAGGCGATGCCGCTGTTCAACGGCCCGGAGCTGCGCACTTTCATCGAACAGGCCGACTACGTGGTGGTCAACGACTACGAGTCCAACCTGCTGCAGGAGCGCACCGGCTGGAACGAGCAGGACATCGTCTCGCGGGTGCAGGCCTACATCACCACCCAGGGCCCGAAGGGCGCGCTGGTGTACACCCCCGACAAGACCTACGACGTCCCGCCGGCGCACGAGCGCCGCGTGGTCGACCCGACCGGCTGCGGCGACGCGTTCCGCGCCGGCCTGATCTTCGGCATCGAGCGCGGCTGCGACTGGCTGACGATCGGGCGCATGGGCAATCTGATGGGCGCGCTGAAGGTGGAACACCCGGGCACCCAGAACCAGCGCTTCGACTTCGACGAGTTCAACGACCAGTTCAAGCAGCAGTTCGGGTATGCCTTGTAGCCGGGATTGGGGAGTCGGGATTGGGGATTCGTAAAAGCAGGGTTCTGGCGCCTTGATGCCACGACAAGCCGCGCGATCGCGCGGTTTTTTCGTTTTGGCCCAGGGCGGGAAGGGATCCGACCCAGGCAAGCCGCTCTTGCCAATCCCCAATCCCGACTCCCCACTCCCGGCTTTTGCTGCACTGCAGTTTGAGCCAAGGCCCGGTTTGTGCGTCACTGCCACTCTGGTCCCGGGTGGGGACCGAGGATGCGCCACGTGTCGGAACTGACTGTCGCCAACCTCCCGCAGGCCACGGCTGGGCCGCCGTCCGCTGCCGAGGCGGAATCCGCGTTGCTGGCGCGGATGCGCCGTTTCCGCCAGATCGAACCGCTGCCGCCGGCGCTGGCGCGCTCCTGGCAGCGCTGCCTGGACGAGTACGGCCTGAGTCCGGACGCCCCCCCTTCGCCGATGGTCCACGACGGCAGCGGGCTGCGCGAGCGCCAGCAGCGGCTCGAAGAGGTGCTGCGCATCGCCAAGGTGGAGATGGAGAACCTCTACGAGCAGATCGCCGGCGGCGGCTACGCGGTGGTGTTCGCCGACGCCGAGGCGACACTCCTGCACAGCGTGCAGGACCCGGCGCTGCTGCGCGAATTCCGCGAGACCGGGCTGTTCTGCGGCGCCAGCTGGGCCGAGCGCTACCAGGGCACCAACGGCATCGGCACCTGCGCGGTGGAGCGCAGCGCGCTCGGCGTGCACCGCGGGGAGCATTATCTGGTCCGGCATCTGCCGCTGTCGTGCAGCGGCGCGCCGATCCTCGACCCGCACGGACAATTGCTGGCGGTACTGGATGCTTCCACCCCGGACGCGCGCGACACCAAGCTGGTACAGCGCCACACCAGCGCGCTGGTGCGCATGTCGGCGGCGCAGATCGCGCGTTCGTATTTCCTGGAGCAGTACCGGCATGCGTGGATCCTGCGCTTCCACAGCCGCCCGGAGTTCGCCGGCCTGCTGCACGAGGCGCTGATGGCGATCGGCGACGACGGCTGCGTGCTGGCCGTCAACGATGCCGCGCTGGAACAGCTCGGCAAGGGCGACCGCGGCCTGCTGGTCGGGCGCGACATCTCGCAGGTGATGCAGCTGGACTTCGACACCGTGGAGCAGCGCGCGCGCAACGACGCCAGCACGCTGTGGTCGATCCGCTGCGCCTGCCACGGGCGCCGCTTCTTCGCCCTGGCGCAGCCGCCGCGCCGCGACGCTGCCGCCGGCCACGCGCGCGCCGCCAGTGCCGACAGCGGCGAGGCGGCCTATTCGCGCGAACACGTCGGCTCCGATCCGCGCATGCGCCACAATCTGGACAACGCGCTGAAGCTGGCCGCGCATCGGGTGTCGATCCTGCTGTGCGGCGCCACCGGCACCGGCAAGGAGGAATTCGCCAAGGCGGTGCATCGCGGCTCGCCGTGGGCGGCGCGGCCGTTCGTGGCGGTGAACTGCGCGGCGATCCCGGAGGCGCTGATCGAGAGCGAACTGTTCGGCTACGCGCGCGGCGCGTTCACCGATGCCGCGCGCGAAGGCCGCCACGGCAAGCTGCTGCAGGCCAGCGGTGGCACCCTGTTCCTGGACGAGATCGGCGACATGCCGCTGCCGCTGCAGACGCGGCTGCTGCGCGTGCTGGAAGAACAGAGCGTGACCCCGCTGGGCAGCGACCGGGCGATGCCGCTGGAACTGCACGTGATCAGCGCCAGCCATCGCGACCTGATGCAGATGGTGGCGGCCGGCGAGTTCCGCGAGGACCTGTACTACCGCCTCAACGGCGTGGTGCTGCACCTGCCGCCGCTGCGCGAGCGCAGCGACAAGGCCGAACTGATCCGCACCCTGCTGCGCGAGGAGAGCGGCGAGCATCACGTGCGCATCAACGAAGACGCGCTGCACAAGCTGCTCAGCTACGCCTGGCCGGGCAACCTACGGCAACTGCGCAACGTGCTGCGCACCGCCGCGGTGCTGTGCGCCGACGGCATGATCCGCATCTCCAACCTGCCGCAGGAAATCGTCGATGCCGACAGCGGCCCGTGCCTGGTCAACGGCGATGCGGTCGCCGCCGACGACATGCCCGGCCGCGTGGCCCTGGACAGCGCCGAGCGCAGCGTGCTGCAGCAGCAGCTCGAACGCCACCGCTGGAACGTCAGCCGCACCGCCGACGCGCTCGGCATCAGCCGCAACACCCTGTACCGCAAGCTGCGCAAGCATGGGTTGGCGACGGCCTGAGTGCGCGCGCGAAGCTGCTCGATCACGCCATCCCGCGTACACCAACGCTCTCTGTAGGAGCGGCTTCAGCCGCGACATCGAAGCCGGATACCTAGCGGCTTCGGTGTCGCAACTGAAGTCGCTCCGACAAAGAAGCTGCCGCCTGGTGCGGCGATGCGCATCCATGCCGTTGTTGTGGGAGGGACTTCAGTCTCGACTGCCTCCGAAGCCTGAGAATTTCCGGCTTCGATGTCGCGGCTGAAGCCGCTCCTACAAACAACCGTGGCATGGTGCGGCGATGCACATCCGTGCCGTTGTAGGAGGGACTTCAGCCCCGACTGCTGTCGAAGCCTGAAACTTTCCGGCTTCGGTGTCGCGATTGAAGCCGCTCCTACAAAAAGCATTCGCCCGGAGCAGGCGGCGCGGCGCCATGCGCTGCGCTGCACAGATCACCGGCCACTCTAGAACCGCCAGCGCAAACCGACCTGGTACTGCCGTGGCGCGCCAGGGGCGACGAAGCGCGAGGGGCCGTCCTCGACCGCGGCGTCCTGCGGGCGCGCCAGCGCGCCGTCCGGGAACAGGTCCTCGGCGACCGCCGCATAGGTCTCGTAGCGGCGATCGAACAGGTTGTTGATGCGCAGGTACAGCGACAGGCCGTCGGCGATCTGCCAGGTGCCGTGCACGTCGATCAACGCGTAGCCGCCGGTGGACAGGTCGTGGCGCACCGCGTCTTCGCCGTCCTCGGGATCCTCGACCAGGCCGTCCTCGTTGCCGCTGGCCACGCGCCGCGAGATCGCGCGCAGGTCCGCGCCCAATGCCAATTGCGCCAGCGCCTGCCACTCCACGCCCAGCTTCAGCGTGTTGCGCGGCAGGCCGGCGATGCGCATGCCCGGATGCAGCTCGATGGTGCGCTCGCCGGACAGCAGTTCGCCGTCGCTGCGGTAGGTCGCGTCCAGGTAGCTGTAGGCGGCGAACCAGCGCAGCGGGCCGCTGCTGGCGCGCCAGCTCAGGTCCGCGCCCTGGTAGCGGGTGCGATCGACGTTGTCGAAGTAGCCCAGCTGGGTATTCGGCGCACGCAGGAACAGGATGTCGTTGCGATTGTCGGCGCGGTACAGCGAGGCGTTGAAGGCCTGCTCCGGCGACGGGTTCCAGCGCACGCCGACTTCGTAGGTGCGCGAGACGATCTGCTCCAGGCGCGGGTCGGCCTGCAGCCCGGTCGGCAGCCGGCACGGCTGTTCCGGGTCGGCGCAGCCCAGTTCGATCGCGGTCGGCGCGCGGCTGTTCTGCGAGGCCGAGGCGAAAGCGGTGAAGCCGCCGCCCAGGCGCTGGGTGATGCCCAGCGACGGATTGGCCTTGGCGAACACGAAGCGCTCGCGCGGCAGCGCGCCGTCCTCGGCGGTGGACAGCACGTTGCTGACCTCGACCCGATTCCAGCGCAGCGCGCCGGTCACGTGGGTGGCCTCGCTCACTTCCCAGGTGTCGGCGGCGAACACGCCCAGCGTGCTGCTGCGGCCGCTGACCCCGGAAAAGAATTCGCGCTCCTCGTCGGGATCGGCGACGACGGCGCGGTCGTCCTCCACGAAGCCTTCTTGTGCGTATTGCCGGTAGCGCACCCGGTTGCGATCGTAGGTGGCGCCGAGGCTGAGCGCATGCGCGCCGGCCTGACGGCTGAAGTTCAGCGCCACGCCCTCGGCGTGCTGGCGCATCTGCGTGGTGTTGAGCACGCCGCTGTGCAGGGCGTCGGCCTCGGCGCGCGACACCGTGCAGTCGTCGTCCAGCGGCGTGCCGTCGGCGGCGTAGCCGTCGGCGCAGTCCTCGACGAATTCCTCGTAGTCCTCGTTGATGTCGCCATTGACGGTGTCGCGGCGGCCGTCGCGGTAATAGGCCAACAGATGTAGCGACGTGTCCGCGTCGAAGCGGTGGTCCAGTTGCGCGGTCAGCAGGGTGTTGCGGTTGCGGGTCAGGTCCGGCGAGGTGTAGACCGCGTCGCGATCGGCCTCGTACAGACCGGGCTCGATGCCGTCGTCGGTGTAGCGGCTGCCGGGCAGCAGGCCGTTGCCGATCAGGCGGCTGCGCCCGTGCAGCAGCGACACGTCCCAGTCGGTGTTTTCGCCCTGCCGCCCGAGCTTGCCGAACACGGTGCCGAGGCGGCCTTCGGACGCGTCGCGCCAACCGTCCTCGTCGAAACCGGTGACCGCGACGAAGGCATGCAGGCCATCGCGACCGGCATAGCCGTAGGACGCGTCCAGGCGCTTGCGTGCGCCGCTGCCGAACGACAGATCCGCGCGCAGGCCCGGCGCGGTCAGGCCCGACTGGGTGGTGAACGCCAGCGCGCCACCGAGCGTGTTGGGGCCGAACAACGGGTTGGAGCCGGGCATCAGCGCCACGCTGCGGATCGCCGCCTCCGGCATCATGTCCCAACTGACGATATCGGCGAACGGTTCGTTCATGCGCACCCCGTCCAGGTAGACCGACACGCCCTGCGAGGCGCCCGGCAACGCCGAGGCGCGGAAGCCGCGGAAGGTGAGATCGGTCTGGAACGGGCTGCCCTGCACCTCGTTGGTGTCCACGCCGTTCATCTGCCGCAGCATGAAATCGGTGAGGTTGCTAGCCTGGCTGCGCGCGATGTCGTCGGCGTTGGCGGTCTGCACCGTGTACGGCAGGTGGTCGGCATCGATCAGGGTGCCGGGGATCGGCGTGGCGGTGACCTCGACCCGGTCCAGCGCGGTGATCTGCGCATCGCCGGCATTGACCGTGGTCTGCGCGCAGGCCGGCGCGGCGGCCAAGGCGATGACGATGGCGACGGCCAGCGCATGCGCGCTTGCCAGCGAAGTACCACGCTCCTTGTTGCAAGCCATGTTTGCTCCTACGTGTCAGTACAGTACGACCGATTTGATGCCCCTGCCCGCGCGGATCGCATCGAAGGCGCGGTTGATGTCCTGCAGCGGCAGCGTCTCGCTGATGAGTTCGTCGATGCGGATCTCGCCGGCCAGGTAGCGCTCGGCGTAGGCCGGCAGTTCGCTGCGGCCCTTGACCCCGCCGAACGCGCTGCCGCGCCAGGCGCGGCCGGTGACCAGTTGCAGCGGCCGCGTGCTGATCTCCTGCGCGCTCGGCGCCACGCCCAGGATGATGCTTTCGCCCCAGCCCTTGTGGCAGCACTCCAGCGCCGCGCGCATCGCGCGCACGTCGCCGACGCACTCGAAGCTGTGGTCGGCGCCGCCGTCGGTGAGATCGACGATCACCTGCTGCACCGGCGCGCCGAAGTCCTTCGGATCCAGGCAGTCGGTGGCGCCCAGCGCGCGCGCCAGCTCGAACTTGTCGCGGTTGATGTCGACCACGATGATGCGCCCGGCGCGCGCCATCACCGCGCCCTGCACCACCGACAGGCCGATGCCGCCGAGTCCGAACACCGCCACGCTGTCGCCGGGCCGCACCCGCGCGGTGTTGAGCACCGCGCCGATGCCGGTGGTGATCGTGCAGCCGAGCAGGCACACCTTGTCCAGCGGCGCGGAGGGATGGATCTTGGCCACCGCGATCTCCGGCAGCACGGTGTACTCGGCGAAGGTGCTGGTGCCCATGTAGTGCAGGATCGGCCGCCCGCGCAGCGAGAAGCGGCTGCTGCCGTCGGGCATCAACCCGCGGTCCTGGCTGGCGCGGATCGCCTGGCACAGATTGGTGCGCCCGGAACGGCAGAACTTGCACACCCCGCATTCGGGCATGTACAGCGGGATCACATGGTCGCCGGGGCGCACGCTGGTGACACCGATGCCGACCTCCTCGACCACGCCGGCGCCTTCCTGGCCCAGGATCACCGGGAACGCGGCATCCGGATCGGCGCCGGACAGGGTGCTGGCGTCGCTGTGGCACACGCCGCTGGCGACCAGGCGCACCAGCACCTCGCCGGCCTTGGGCGGTTGCAGGTCCACTTCCTCGATGGCCAGCGGTTGGTTCGCCGCCCAGGCGACCGCGGCTCGCGTCTTCATTCCCCTCTCCCCGCATCCTCTCGCTGTGCCGCATGCGCTCCTCGCCTCACTGCGCGATGACCACACCCCAGGGCATGTCGCCCACTGCGATCTGCTTGATCTCCTTCATGGTGGTCGTGTCGATGACGCTCACGCTGTTGGAGCGGCCGTTGGCCACGTACAGCTTCTTGCCGTCGGCGCTGAGCGCCGGATTCCACGGGCGCTGCCCGACCGGGATCTCGGCCAGGCTGGCGCGCGCGGCCGGGTCGATCACGCTGACCGTGCCGGCGCCGCCGTTGGAGGCGTAGACGCGGCTGCCGTCGCGCGAAATGGCGATGCCGGCGGTGCGCTGCCCGGCCGGGATGCTGGCCACGCGCCGGCGTGCGACCAGATCGATCACATCGACCACGCTGGCCGCTTCCTGCGCCACGTACACGGTATTGCCGTCGGGGGCGAACGCCATGCCGCGCGGATGGCCGCTGGTGGCGATGATGCCGGTGGACTTGCCCGCCTTCAGGTCGATCACGTCCAGGTCGTTGGAGCCTTCGTTGCTGGTCAGCAGCAGCGCGCCGTCGGGACTGTACACGCAGTGCTCCGGCGCCTGGCCCTGGGTGGCGATGCGCGCGCCGATCGCGAAACTGGCCGGATCGATCAGCATCACCTGGTTCTGCCCTTCCACGCAGACTGCGAACTGGCGGCCGTCCGGCGACGCGGCGATGCCCTCGGCGTTCTCGCCGATGTCCACGCTGCGCAGCACCCGGTCCTGCACCGTATCCAGTTCCAGCAGCCGGTGCCCTTGCGCATCGATCACGTACAGGCGCCCCGAGGGTCCGGGCAGGATCTGCTGCAGGCGCTTGCCGAGCTGGCCCTGCGCGGACAGCGTGCGCAGCACCGCGTCGGTGCCGGTGTCGATCACCGAGATGGTGCCGGCGCGCTGGTTGGGCACGTACGCCAGTGCCGCCGCCGGCGTGGCGGACGGCGTGGCGTCGGCGTTCGCCTCCGCGGCAGGCGCCGCCGCACGCTGGCAGGCCACACCGGCCAACAGCAGCGCCAGCGCAGCAGCACCCAGCGTGCGGCGCGCGCCTGGGATCATGGCGCCGCGCCCGCGGTCTTGTTGATCGAGTGGATGAAGGCCAGCAGCTTCTCGGTGTCGCCGTCCTTGAGCACCGGCGCGAACGGCGGCATCTGCCCGACCACCTTCTCGTGGCCGACGCGGACCTTGCCGTGCGCGGTCATGCCGGCGGTCCCTTCGCTGATCAGCGTGCGCAGCGTGTCGTCGTCGTGGCCGTAGACCCAGATGTCGTTGGTCAGCGGCGGGCACATGCCGCCACCGCCGGTGCCGCCGTGGCAGGCGCTGCAGCCGGCGGACAGGAAGATCTTCTTGCCTTCGGCGGCGAGCTCCGGCGTCACCTTCACCGGCGGGCCTTTCGGAATCGGGGTGACCGCGGCCGGCGGCGGGGTCGCGGCGGCGGCGGCCGGCGCAGCGGCCGGGGCGGCCGGAGCGGTGCTGGGCGCAGCTGCGGGCGCGGGTGCCGCCGACGGAGCGGCAGGTGTGGCGGCGGCGGGGGCGGAGGGCGGCGCCTCCTTGCCGCAAGCGGACAGGGCCAGGGTCAACGCGAACAGGGACAGGTGCAGCAGCTTCGGCACGACGGAGCGGCGGACGACGGCATTGCGCATGGGAAAAGAACCTTTGCGGGACGGACTGTGGGGACGTGAACGCCGCGGCGGCGGCACGAGCAGGTAAGGCGTGGCGGTCATTGCGTGCGTCGGTGTTCGGCCTCCGTCAGCAGTTGCGCCAGCGACGCATCGCCGCGCTGTTGCGCCAGCGCCGCCGGCGTCTTGCCGTCGGCGTCGCGGGTGGCCGCGTTGGCGCCGGCGGCGAGCAGGCGGCGGCTGGCGGCCTCGCGGCCGGCCGCGGCGGCCAGCATCAGCGGGGTGACGCCGGCGCGGTTGGGCCGGTCGGCCTCGGCACCGCGCGCCAGCAAGGCATCGAGCATCTGCGGATCGTTGCGCGCCACCGCGAACATCACCGGGGTGAAGCCGGCCGGATTGCTGCGGCGCACGTTGGCGCCGGCGCCGAGCAGCGCCTGCACCAGTTCGACATCGGCATAGGAGATCGCCAGGTCCAGCGCGGTCCAGCCGTCCTTGGACACCGCATCGACCTTGGCCCGGCGCGCCAGCAGCAGCTTGGTGCTCTGCGCGTCGTTGCCCCAGGCCGCCTTCATCAAGGGCGTCCAACCGCTGCCGTCGCGGCTTTCCACGTTGGCGCCGGCCGCCAGCAACTCGCCGACCAGGGGCGGCGCCTGGTTGCGGATCGCCTGGTGCAGCGGCGGCTCGCCCAGCAGGTTGGGCCGGTCGGCGCTGGCGCCGTGGCGCAGCAGCCAGGCCACGCGCACGCCATCGCCGGCATCCAGCGCATGCGCCAGTTCCTGGTTGGGATCGGCACCGCCGGCGATGCGCAGCTGCAGTTGCGCCAGCATCTCCGAGGAAGCCTGAGGGCTCGGCGTGGTGACATCGTCGGCCGGCGTGTCGTAGCTGCCGTGCGAGCGCAGATCGCCGTTGACGATGCAGTCGGCGCAGGCCACCAGCGGCACGTGGTACTCGCGCAGGATCGCGCCGATCTTGCCGGCGTTGCGCTGCATCGCCGCGTTCAGCGCATCGCGCAGGTCGGCGTTCTTGCGCGACACCGCCCACGCCATCGAATACTCCAGCACTTCGTCGTCGATGACGTTCAGCGGCACCACGCCCAGGCCGCCGCGCGCGGCGTAGTAGCCGGCGACCGGGCCCCAGGATTCGGCGGCGTCGAGCTGCCCGCCGGCGACGCGTTCGGCCAGCTTGCCCGGATGGTCCTGCGGCGAGGTCGCCGAATCGTAGAACAGATACTGCACATCGCCGGACACGCCGTGGTCGAACAGCGCCTGCCGCGCCGGCGAACTCTGGAACACGCCGATCTTCAGTTTCTTCAGCGCCGGATCGTCCAGCGACGCCGGCTGCAACGCCAGGCCCTTGCGGGTCACCAGCACATAGGTGGAGCGGTACAGCGGCTGCGTGGGCAAGCCCATCTCGAAATCGCTGTTCATGTCCATCAGCACGTCGCAACGCCCGGCGTTGATCGTGCTGCGCGCCAACCCACGTTGATAGTAGGTGCGCCATTCGTATTCCAGGCGCCGGCCCATCGCCTCGGCGAGGACCTGCGCGATCTTGTTCTGGAAGCCTTCGCCGGCGCGATTGGACAACGGCATGTTGCCCGGATCGGCGCAGACCCGCAGCACCGCCGCATCGGCGGGGAGCGCGGGCGCGGGCGTGGTGCCCGCCGCTGGCTTGGCGGCCGCGCTGGAGGCGGCCTCAGGAACGCGAGCCGTCGCGGACGACGGCTCGCGCGTGCAACCTGCGGCGACGAGTCCGAGGCTGCAAAGCAACACCACGGCGCGCGCGCCCCGATACAAGCGCCGCGGGGCGACCGCCTCCCCCGGGCGGTCGCTCGCAACATGGACGCGTCGCCGCCGACTCATCGCGCGGTCTTGGCCGCGGCGGCCGGTGCGCCACCCGCCGCAGCGGTGGCGGTTGCGCTGGCGGTGACGGTCTTGCCGGCGCCGTCGATGCGGAAGGTATGCACCATGCCGCCCAACGGGATCTTGTCGAAGCCGTTGCTGAAGGCCAGGCCCGCCGCACCCAACGCGCCGTACGGATCGCCCGGATCCAGGCCGCCGGCGACCGGCAGGCCGATCCAGCCGCCGATGCCGGAGAACACCGCCACGTACTGGTGGCCGTTGGCCTTGTAGGCGATCGGGTTGCCGATGATGCCCGACGGCAACTTGGTTTCCCACAGCTTCTTGCCTGTGTCCTTGTCCACCGCGCGGAACCAGCCGTCGAGCGTGCCGTAGAACACCAGCCCGCCGTCGGTGACCAGGGTGCCGCTCCACACCGGGAACTTCTCCTTGATCTCCCACTTGGACTTGCCTTCGACCACGTCGAACGCCTTGACGATGCCCAGCGCGCCGGGTTCGTTCGGCTTCATCATCACGTTGGCGAACACGTACGGCAGGCCCATCATGGTGTTGCCGCGTTCCTGCGGTTCCAGTTCCATGTGCCAGTTGTTGGTGCCGCAGAAGAACACCGCCGAATTGGCCGGATCCACGGAGCACGGCTGCTGGTCCTTGCCGCCCATCGCCGACGGGAACGCCTCGACCTTCTTGCCGCGCTCCAGCGGCGAATGCGCGGCGACCTTGATCGGGCGGCCGGTCTTCATGTCGATGCTCTCGGCCCAGTTGGCCGGCACGAACTTGTGCGCGCGCAGCAGGGTGCCGTCGCGGCGGTCGAGCACGTAGGCGAAGCCGTTGCGGTCGAACTGCACAACGGACGGGACCTGCTTGCCATCGATGGTCAGGTCGACCAGGATCGGCTCGTTGATGCCGTCGTAGTCCCACTGGTCGAACGGCGTCTTCTGGTAGCCCCACACCGCTTCGCCGGTATCGATCTTGCGCGCGAACAGGGTCATCGACCACTTGTTGTCGTATTCGCCGGTATCGCATTCCTTCTGCGTGGTCTTGCCGCAGCGGTACGACGGGCTCCACAGGCCGGGATTGCCGGTGCCGTAGTAGACCAGCTTCAGTTTCGGGTCGTAGCTGTACCAGCCCCACGCCGCGCCGCCACCGCGCTTCCAGCCGTCCTCCGGGAAGGTCTTGATGCCCAGGTCGCCGAGCTGGCCGTGCTGCGGATTGGCCTTGTTGAAGTCCGGACCCAGGCAGATCGCCTTGTCGCTGCCGGCCGCATCGCAGGACCACACCTGCTTGCCGTCGCCCAGCGCGAACGCGGCGACGCGGCCGAGCACGCCGAACTCGTTGCCGCTGATGCCGGCCACGACCTTGCCGTCGGCGATGATCGGCGCCATGGTGATGGTCTCGCCCTTTTCCGGATAGGCGAGCTTCTGCTTCCACACTTCCTTGCCGGTCTTGGCATCGAGCGCGATCACGTCGCCGCTGAGGCTGCCGAACACCAGCTTGCCGTCGGCGTAGGAGGCGCCGCGGTTGACCGTGTCGCAGCACGCCACCGCCACCGAGCGCTCGTCCTGCTGCGGGGTGTATTTCCACAGCACCTTGCCGCCGTCTTCCTGCGCCAGGTCGATCGCGAACACGTTGTTCGGATACGCGCTGACCATGTACATGATGCTGCCGATCACCAGCGGCTGGCCTTCGTGGCCGCGGGTGGCGTCGGTCTTCATTTCCCACGACATCTTCAGGTTCTTGACGTTGTCGCGATTGATCTCGGCCAGCGGGCTGTGCCGGTTCAGGCCGAAGTCGCGACCGATGCCGCCCCAGTTGTCGGGATTGCTGGCGGTGGCGGCGAACTCGCTGTCGGTGTCGGCCACCGCGGCCGGCGCCGCAGCGGCGGGTTGCTGCGCGGCGGCGGGTGCGGCCGGTGCCGCGGCGTCTTCCTGCTTCTTGCAGCCTGCCAGCACCAGCGCGGTTGCCAGCGCGAGCAGCGTCCAGGCACGGGTACGACATGGATGACTGTGCATCGTTCTACTCCCCTCGTTGAAGAGCCGTGGCGCTTACCGTCGAACGGCCTGCGCGGCGGGATGTGGAAACATCGGGAGAAAGGGAGCAATCGACGTGCCAGCACGCTGCTGCACTGCGCCATCGTTGAGCCGCAAGCATCGGCCGCGGCATGGACACCGCCGCGCCCCTGTCGCGCCGCAGCGCTGTATCGAGAACGGCACACTTTGCGCCACCCGCCTGTATCGCGATTGGCGCAGCGGGGGCAGAGGCGCCATGCGCGGCAGCGACGGGCGTACCTGGCAGACTCCAGGACAGATCCCGGACCGATCCGTCGCCGTGCTGCCGGTGCGCGTTGGGGTACTGGCGCCCGAGACTCCTTGAAGGAACTTGAGTCCCGACGCTATTGCATCGCACAGCAGTTGTTGGAAATGCGGCACCGCAGATCACCGGCGCGAGCGGCAAACCGCTGCATCCGCGGCGGCAAACTCCCCAGCCCGTGCTCGTCGTGCTGTTGCCTTTGCTCTTGCTGTTGCTTTGGACTTTCCGGGTCCCTTACGCAGCGGCGAATAGGTCGGGAAAAACCCCGAAGGGGCGGCGCACAGGGATGTGCGCCGTTCGCGGCAGGGGCAGGATGCCCCTTCCGCGAATCCCGGCCTATTCGCGGACCCTGAGCGCGCAGCGCGGAGGGCGCGAAAGCAGGGTGTGCTTGACCAGCCTTCGGCTGTGGTAAAGCGCTTCTTTTGGTTACTTTGATCAGCCTTCGGCTGCTGTGAAGCGCTTCTTTGCACAAGCAAAGAAAAGTGACTCGCCGCAAGGCGAAAGCTCTGCTTTTGTCTTCAGCTTTTGCCTTCGCCGTGGCCGTGGCAGGGGAATCAGAAGGATGCAGAGATCGGCAACACGCCAAGCGACGCACGCGCACAAGAAACCGGATCTGCATGCCAGAGGCAACGACCGCAGCTGGCGCGCTTTTCACCTTTGTGGGAGGGACTTCAGTCCCGACGGGGCTTCAGCGACAAAGCGTCGGGACTGAAGCCTCTCCCATAGAGAAGACGCCCTACCCGGCCGCGTCACGCCACCAGTCCAGCAGCGCCGCGCAATCGGCGAAATGCAAATCGGCCAGCGCCGGCCAGAGATTGTCCGCATGCAGCAGCACCGTGGTCGCGCCGGCATGGCGCCCGCTCTGCAGGTCGTATTCGTGATCGCCGAGCATTGCCAGCGAATGCGGCGCCACGCCCCAGTGCGCAGCCAACTGCTGCAGACCGCCAGGATGCGGCTTGGGCGGCGCCTCGTCGCGGCCAAGGATGCTGGCGTCCTCGAACAGATCCTCGACCCCGATCTCACGCAGCGTCAGCTGCGCCAGCTCCTGCGCGTTGCGGGTCAGTACCGCCAGCCGGCAACCTGCCGCATGCAGCGTCCGCAGCAGCGCCGGCGCGCCGGGCGCGGCGACGGCGCCCAAGGCCAGCTCGCGTTCGTGCTCGAGCAGCCAGGCGTGCTTGGCGGCGCCCTCCCCGTCCGGCAGCGCGGCCAGGTGCTGCAGGATGTCGGCCTGCTGCGGAATCTGCAGCTCGCGGCGGATCAGCGCGAAATCGTGCACCGCACGGGTCAGCGTGCCGTCCATGTCGAACACCCAGTGCCGCACCTGGCGCAGGCGCGCGCCGGGTGCCGCCGCGCTCAATCCCATCCCGGCATCTGCGACCCGTCCAGGCCGCCGGTCTCGAATACCGCGGTACGGGTGCCGCCGGCCTTCACCGGGAACTCGATCTGCAGCACCGTGGTCTTGCGCGCCAGCTTCCACAGCGCCTTGTCGTCGCTGATGAACATCGCGATCGCCTCGTCGGTGTTCGGACGCCATGCCGCGGCGGCGCGCGGCGCGGCAGCGTCGGCCTTCAACTGCACCTTGCAGCCGCCGGCGCAACGGAAATCGCCGGCCTGCAGCACCAGGTAGGCGCTGCGCTTCCATTCGGGATGGTCGCGGAACACCAGCTGCACCGGCTTGGGGCCGCTGCCGTCCACATCGACCTTGTCGCGGCTGTACAGCATCGCCGAGCGCTGCGTGCCCTTGCCGGCCGGCACCTGCGAATATTCCCAGGCAGCCTGCATGCGCCGCAGCTCGCGCGCCGCCTCGCCCTTGGCCTTGACCTCGGCATAGCCGGGCTCGATGCGCTCGGCCGCGTCCGAACCGGGGTACTGCTCCAGCAGCGCCGCGCCATGGATGCGCGCCAGGTCCCAGTTGCCGGACTTCACCGCGGCGTCGTATTGCTTGGCCAGGTCGTCGGCGGCCTGCGCCTTGGCCTGCGCCTCGGCGGCGGCCTGCGCCTTGCGCTCGGCCTCGTGGTCGCCGCAACCGGCGAGGGCGACGGCGCACAGCGCGCCGAGCAGAATGCGTTTCATCGGGGGACTCCTCGTTGGATCAACGTATCGATCGCCTGCGCGACCTCGGCCGGCTTCTCGACGATGGACATGTGGCCGCTGCCGTCGAGCAGCACCTGCAGCGCCTGCGGCACGCGCTGCGCGTACAGCGCCAGCGCGCTGGCATCGATCACCGCATCCTGCACGCAGTTCAGCAGCAGCGCCGGTTGGCGGATGCGCGCGGCTTCCTCGAACGGCAGGAAGGCTTCCTCGCTGCGTCCGATCCGCGCCAGCACCTGCTGTTCGAAGCCGGCCTCGCTGCGCCGCCAGGCGACGATCGACGACACCGCCCAGGACGGGATGCGCGGCTTGCTCGGCTCCAGCAGAAAGACCGTGTCGATGTAGCGGCGCAGCGAGTCGGCGTCGTACACCGCGAACGGATTGTCGCCGTCCAGCACCGCCTGGCCGAAGGCGTTGTCGGCGAAGCGCACGCCGGCGGCGTTGAGCAGGCCGACGCGATCGAACACTGGCGGATGGCGCGCGGCGGCGAGTGCGGCGATGCCGCCGCCCATCGAATGCCCGACCAGCACGCATTCGCTGCCCGTCCCGCGCACGCACTGCGCGGCGAACGCGGCCACGCGCTCGGCCTGCGCGACGAAGCCGTAGTCCTGCCCGTCGATGCGCTGGCTCTCGGCCCAGCCGGGAAGATCGGGAATGAACAGGTGATAGCGGTCGCCCAGCGCGCGCGCCAGCGGCAACCAGTTCTCCTTGCTGCCGGTGAAGCCGTGCACCAGCAGCAGCGCAGGAGCGGCGGGATCGGCCGCGGCGCGGTGCAGGTAGATCCAGCGATGCCCGGCGACCTGCGTCTGGCAGCGCCGCAGGCCGCTGCCCCGGCGCAGGCGCAGGCTTTCCAGGCGCACCAGCAGGAACGGCTTGCTGCGCAACAACAGCACCGCGCCCACCAGCAGCGTCAACCCCACGGCCAGCGCGGTGAACGCCAGCAGCAGCAACAACGTCAGCAGCAACATGGAAGAGCCGGGAACCGGAAACGTGCCATGCGCCTACCTTCGCATGCGGCCCGGTTTGCGCCAAGCCCTGCACGCTGGCGCAGTGCGCTCGGGTCGGCGCGCCGCAGGCAGTGCGCGGCGGCCGTCGCCGTTGCGCAAACGAAAACGAAAACGGCGCCGGGACTGCTCCCGGCGCCGCGATCCGTGCCGTGCGTTCGCACGCAGCGCCGCCTCAGTGCGCGGCGGCGCCCTTGTCGGCCTTGGCCAGCATGTCCTCCACCGACACCGTGGTGATCGGGTGGTAGCCGGGCTTGGCCTGGGCGAAGACCTGCTTGGCGAAGGCCAGGCCGTCCGGGGTCTTCACCAGTTCGGCGTAGATCGGCAGGATCAGCTTGCGGCGGCCGACGCGGGCGATGAACTCGCCGGCGGCCGGGCGCGCGTCGACGTAGCCGCTGCGGATCGCCAGCGGATACCAGCGCATGGCGATCTCGCCGTTCGCGGTGCCGGTGAAGTGGTAGGCGGCGTCGAGCTGCTTGAGCTGCTCGGGCTTCAACGTGGCGCCCAGGCCGCTGAGGAAGCGCGTCCACTCCTGCGTGCTCCAGGCGTCGGTGACCTGCTTGCCCGGCAGGGTGCCGCTGCCGGCCCAGGCGATGCGCGCGGTATCGACCATCGCGAAGTTGCGCGAACGCGCCTTCTGCGCGAACGCCGGGATGCCCGGCTCGTCCAGCCACGCGTGCAGTTCGGCCTCGCTGACCGCATCGGGCTTCTTGGCCAGCAGGTTCTTCTTCAGATACGCGACGAACTGGTCGGTGTTGGCGCTCTGGAACGCGTGGTCGTCGAACCAGCCGCGCAGGAACGCATCGAAGGTGGCGCGGCCGAAGCGCTGCTCCAGGAACTGCAGGAACCAGGCGCCCTTGACGTAGGCGACCTGGCTCAGCGCATCGTCCGGATCGCGCTCGGTCAGCGCCGGCAGCGCCAGCGCCTGGTCGGCCGGGCTCATGTCCTTGACCTCGGCGAGCAGGTCGGTCTGGTCGATCTCGCGCTCCATCTCCGCCGCTTCGGCGCCGTACAGCGCTTCGGTGATGCGCGCCTGCACGTAGGTGGTGAAGCCTTCGTTGAGCCAGATGTCCTTCCAGCTGGCGTTGGTCACCAGGTTGCCGGACCAGCTATGCGCCAGCTCGTGCGCGATCAGCGACACCAGCGACTTGTCGCCGACGATCACGGTCGGGGTGGCGAAGGTCAGGCGCGGGTTCTCCATGCCGCCGAACGGGAACGACGGCGGCAGCACCAGCATGTCGTAGCGGCCCCAGCGGTACGGACCGTACAGCGTCTCGGCGGCGACGATCATCTTCTCGGTGTCCTCGAACTCCTTGGCCGCCTTGTCGGCCATGGTCGGCTCGGCCCACACGCCCGAACGCTCGGAGATCGGCTTGAACACCAGGTCGCCGGCGGCGATGGCCAGCAGGTAGGACGGGATCGGCTGCGGCATCTTGAAGGTGTAGTCGCCGTCGCGCGCCGCCTTCGGGTCGTTGTCGGCGCTCATCAGCACCATCACGTCCGGACGCGACACGACGTGCGCGCTGTAGGTGAAGCGCACGCTCGGCGTGTCCTGCAGCGGTACCCAGCTGCGCGCGTGGATCGCCTGCGACTGGCTGAACATGAAGGGCAGTTTCTTGCCCTCGGTCATCGACGGCGCCAGCCACTGCAGGCCCGAGGCGGTCGCGGCGGTGTGGTAGGCGATGGTGACCTTCTGCGGCTGGTTCGGCGCTTCGATGGTCAGCTTGCTGCCGTAGATCTTGTCGGCCGGCGCCAGCGCGTACTGCAGCGGCGCCAGGTTGCCCTTGCCGTCGTCGCCCTGCACGTTCTCGATGGTCAGCTCGCGCGTGTCCAGCAGCAGCTGCTTGGCGCTCTTGTCCTTCCAGTCCAGCGTGTAGGTGGCGGTGCCGCCGATCTGCTTGCTGTCGAAATCCAGCTTCAGGTCCAGCGCCAGGTCCTTGATCACGACCTTGCCCGGCTCGGCGTAGGAGCTTTCGTCGTGGCTGCGGTCGGCGGGTTTCACGGCGGCGGGCGCGGGCTTGGCGGCGGGAGCGGCGGCCTCGGTGGGCGCTTGGCGGGAACAACCGGTCGCGATGACCGCGGCCAGGGACAACAACAGGAACGGGGAACGCATGGCGGACAGCACCGGTTCGGGGAAACCGGAAGTTTACCTTGACAGCCGGGATTGGGGATTGGGGATTGGGGATTCGTAAAAGCGTGCGCTGCTGTTGCGAATCCCGAATCCCGAATGCCCAATCCCGGCCGTCAGATCTTGTAGCCCGAATGGATCGCGACGATGCCGCCGGTCAGGTTCTTGTAGTGGCTGCGGGCGAAGCCGGCCTCGGCCATCATGCCCTTCAGCGCGTCCTGCGGCGGATGCTTGCGGATGCTCTCGGCCAGGTACTGGTAGCTGTCGGCATCCTTGGCGAACAGCTTGCCCAGGCGCGGCAGGATCTTGAACGAATGGAAGTCGTAGATCGGCTTGAACCAGTCGGCGGTGACCTCGGAAAACTCCAGCACCCGCGCCTGTCCGCCGACCTTCAGCACCCGGTACATCTCGCGCAGCGCCGCGTCCTTGTCGGTGACGTTGCGCAGGCCGAAGGCGATGGTGACCAGGTCGAAGCTCTGGTCCGGGAACGGCAGCGCCTCGGCGTTGCACTGCACGTAGTCCAGGCCCGCGACCAGGCCGCGGTTGGTCAGCCGGTCGCGGCCCACCGACAGCATGCCGGCGTTGATGTCGCCCAGGACCACCGCGCCGTCGTCGCCGACCCGCTCCTTCAGCAGCGCGGCGATGTCGCCGGTGCCGCCGGCCAGGTCGAGCACGCGGTCGCCCGGCTTGACCTGCGCGGTGGCCACGAAATAGCGCTTCCAGGCCCGGTGGATGCCCAGGCTCATCAGGTCGTTCATCAGGTCGTAGTTGCCGGCGACCGAGGTGAACACCTCGCCGACCAGCTTCTGCTTGTCCTTGGCGGCGACGTCGCGGAAGCCGAAATGGGTGGTGCCGGACTTGTAGGGGGATTCGCTCATGGCGGGGATTATCGCACTGCTGGCGCCGTCATGGTCTGCGGCGTCCGGTCGCAGCCGCCGCTGCGCCGACCGACCCGGCCCGCCGGCTACGCGGCCGCCGCCCGGCGCGCGCGCGGCCGCTGGGCGCGACCCTCAGAACTTCAGCACCAG
Organism: Xanthomonas bonasiae; assembly: GCF_014836395.1. Taxonomy (NCBI): domain Bacteria; kingdom Pseudomonadati; phylum Pseudomonadota; class Gammaproteobacteria; order Lysobacterales; family Lysobacteraceae; genus Xanthomonas; species Xanthomonas bonasiae. The sequence goes on along the minus strand of NZ_JACSQX010000005.1, from coordinate 283,382 downwards.
GCCGACGTCCACGCCCTCGATGCCGTAGCCGCCCGCGTCGCCCTGGCCGAGGTCGGCCGAGGTCTGCTCGTTGCTGTAGGCGATCGTGCAAGTGCCGCCGGCGCCGTTGTCGATCCGCGCGTAGTCGGCGTAGAGATAGGCCTTGGGCGACAGCGCGTGCTGGTAGCCCACGCCCCACTTGTTGCAGGTGTTGTCCACGTAGGACGAATCGCGCCGGCTCCAGGCCGCCTTCCACAGGCCGTTGGCGCCCATCGGCGCGGTGAAGCCCAGCAGATAGCCCTTGTGCTCGTGATAGAAGCCGAGCGCGGCGACGTCGAACGGCTGCTGGATGTCGATGCGTTCGTAGAACCCGTACAGCTTGATCGGGCCGGCGTCGTAGCTGGCCCCAAACAGGTTGATCCTGAGCCGGGTCAGGCCGGGCACGTCGTTCCACCATTCCTCTTCGTGGTCGTAGCCCAGGCTCAGCGGTCCGTTGCTGTAGGCCAGGATCACCGCATACAGCGGACTGCGGCTGTCGCGGTCGCTGACGCCGAGCAGATTCGGCGTATAGGCGAAGGTGGCGTTGAGGCCTCGCCAGGTGGGAGTGACGTAGACCACCGCGTCCTTGGCCCGGGACACCACCACCTGCAGGGAGCCGGCGCTGGCGACCGACCGGCCCTTGAACGGATCGTACTGCTTGAGAACCGTGGCGCGCCCGCCGTCGACGGTGCCGCCGAGCAGCGTCCCCCAGCCGCCGGTCGCGCCCAGCCAGGCATGCCGGGTGTAGAACGTATCGCCGCCGCTGCCGGCGTCCTTGTCGCCGGTCAGGTCCACGCCGACCTCGACCTCGCCGATCAGGCGGGTGCCGTTGCCCAGGTCGTAGCCGAGCTTGAGGCCGACATTGCTGCCGTCGGAACCGGCGGCGCTCTGCAGGTCGTTCTGGGTGCCCATGTCGGCAACCGCGCCGTTGCCGCCGCGGCGGCCGACGTAGCCGATATCCAGCGTGCCGTAGAGCGAGGCGCTGGCCGCGCCGTCGCTCCATTGCAGTCCCTGCGCCTTTTCCTGGTCCTGGGCCTGCGCCTGCGCGCCGGTCGCCACCCCTGCCGCGGCCACGGCCAGCCCGCCGAGCCCTTTCCACATCGTGGTGCGCATCGCGTGTCTCCTGCAATCGGACAACAGCGTTTCTGCAGCCAGGCCTGCGCCGAGCCGGTGATGCGGGGGATGGGGGTAGAGCGTTCATAGACCCATTCGCGCGGTAAGTAAAGCCGCATGCGCGCGCCACCGGAACGCTGATGCGGCGCGCGGGCCGGCGCTCGCAACGACGCCGCCGCCGCAGGCGCCCTGCCCCACGCCCGGCTTGCGGTGATGACAGCCCGCGCCGCCATGCGCACTATGGCGCTCTCCCGCCAAGGAACGCATCCGATGATCGCCACGCCCGACTACCGCGCCCTGCTCGACACCGCCATCGCCGAGGCCCGCCAGGGCCTGGCCGAAGGCGGCATCCCGATCGGCGCGGCGCTGTACCACAACGACGGCCGCCTGCTCGGCTGCGGCCACAACCGCCGCGTGCAGGAAGGCGACCCGTCGGTGCACGGCGAGACCGATGCGTTCCGCAAGGCCGGGCGCCAGCGCCGCTACAAGGACACCATCATGGTCACCACGCTGGCGCCGTGCTGGTACTGCAGCGGCCTGGTGCGGCAGTTCAACATCGGCACCGTGGTGGTCGGCGAATCGGTGACCTTCCAGGGCGGCATCGACTGGCTGCGCGACAGCGGGGTCACCGTGATCGACCTGCACAGCCAGGAATGCATCGACCTGCTCGGCGGCTACATCGCGGCCAATCCGGACGTGTGGAACGAGGACATCGGCGAGGACTGAAGCGCCGCCGCGCTCAGAACCGGTACTGCACGCCGGCGCTGACCGTGCGCGCCGCGCCCACCGCCACCCACGGCGTCGCCGCGACCGAACTGGTGTAGTAGGTCCGGTCGAACACGTTGTCCACGTCCAGCGACACGCGCAGCCGGTCGTCGATGCGCCAGTACGCCAGCAGCTTGGCCACGGTGTAGGCCGGCAACCGCGCCGGTGCGATACCGGCGTCGGCCTGCGCCTGGGTGTAGGCCGACGCCAGCCGCGCACCGGTATGGGTGATGCCGCCGCCGAGGCCGAGCAGGCCACCGCCGGGCAGCGGCGTCTCGTGCACCGCCAGCACGCTGCCGTTGAGCTTGGGCACGTTGATCAGGCTGCCGCCGACCTGCAGCGTGTTGTCGCGCAGCACCTGCACCCGGTTCCACGACGCGCTGGCGTTGAGCCGCCAGTGCGCGCTCAGTTGGCCGGACAGATCGGCCTCGGCGCCGCGGCTGCGCACGCGGCCGGCGGCGATCTGGTTGCCCGGATTGAGCGGATCGCCGGTGAGCACGTTGTCCTTGACGATCTCGTACAGCGCCAGCGTGCCGCCGAGGCGTCCGTCGCGCGCCTGCCACTTGCCGCCCAGCTCCAGCGCGCGGCCGCTCTCCGGCGCCGGGGTGGTGCTGGTGCCGGTGCCGTACCAGACGTCGGAGCCGTTGTTGGGGCGAAACGAACGCCCCGCATTGACGTACCACGACCACTGCTCGCCCGGCGCATAGCTCAGCCCGATGCGCGGCGTGGTCCTGGCCGGGGTCTGCGCGTAGCGGCCGCCGCTGCGGCGATCCTCCAGCGCCTGCCGGTAGCGGTCGTGGCGCAGGCCGAGCAGCAGCGTCCACTGCGCGTTCAACGCCACCGCATCCTGCAGGTACAGCGCCAGGTTGCGCTGGCGCTCGTGGGTATCGACGAACGGCAGCGGCGTCGGCGGCGCCTGGCCGTAGACCGGCGCGAACAGGTCCAGCGCATCCGGTGCGGCGGCGCTGGGGCGGACTCGCAGCATGCGTTGATCGAGCACGAAGTCGTAGGCCTCCATGCCGACCAGCAGGTCGTGGCGCCAAGCCCCGCTGCGCACCTGGCCGCGCAGTTCGGCCTGCAGCGCGCTGTCGCGCGAGGCGAAGTCGCGCCAGCGCCGCTGCCGCCACAGCGTGCGCGCATCGGCCTGCACCGCGCTGGGTTCGGTGGAGTAGCCGCGCAGGCTGGCGTCGCGCCGCGACGCGGCGAGCAGCCCGCTCCATGTGTCGGAGAACGCGTGCCGCAGCAGCAGCTGGTGATTGCGGTTCTCGACCTGCACGTCGCCATCGCCCGGCTCGCCGAGGAAGCGCGAACGCGGCAGCGCGCGCAGGTTGCCGCGCACCGCGACCACGCCGCGGTCCAGCGGCGCGCGGTGGCGCAGCCATTCGCCGTTGTAGTCCAGCGTGGTGGCCTCGCCCAGCCGCCAGGTCAGCGCCGGCGCGAGGAAACGGCGCTGCGTGCGCACGACGTCGCGGAAGCTGTGCCTGTCCTCGGCGGCGAGGTTGAGCCGGTAGGCGACGCTGTCGCCCAGCGGCCCGGTGCTGTCGGCCGCGACGCGGTAGGCGTCGTGGCTGCCGGCGGACAGTTCCAGCGCGGTCGCCGGCCGCCACTGCGGCAGCTTGGTGACGATGTTGAGCGTGCCGCCGGGCTCGCTGCTGCCGTACAGCGCGGCGGCCGGCCCTTTCAGGAACTCGATCGCCTCGATGTTGGCGGTGTCGCGCGGCGCGTTGTAGCCGCGGTTGCCGGCCAGGCCGTTGAGCAGGGTCGCGCTGCCGGTGTTCTCGTTGCCGGGCAGGCCGCGCACCGCGAAGTTGTCCCACAGCCCGCCGAAGCCGTTCTGCCGCGAGATGCCGCCGACGTAGTCCAGGGTGCCGTCCAGATGTGTCGCACCGAGGTCGTCGATCGCCTGCCGCGGCAGCACCCGCACCGATTGCGGCAGCTGGCGCAGGCTCAGCTCGGTCTTGCTGCCCTGGGTGGCATCGGCGTAGTAGGTGCCCGAATCGCGGCGCCCGACCACGCGCACCGTGTCCAGTTCGGCGGGCTCGGACGCGGCGTCGAGCACCGCATCGGCATCGGCCGGACCGGCACTCAGGCCGGCCAGCAAGGCGGCGACGAAGGACAGCGACTGCGGCGAACGTGGCGGCATGGAGCGAAGCACCCAAAAAGAAATGTTATATTATTTCAATACTGGCACGAACCGCAGCGCATGTCTTCCGCTTCCCCCGCTCTTTCCCCCACCTCCTCGCGCCTGGCCTCGATCGATCTGCTGCGCGGCACCGTGATGTCGCTGATGCTGCTCGACCACGTGCGCGAGACGTTCTACCTGCACCACCCGATCGGCGATCCGGTGGACGTGGAAACCACCGCCCCGGCGCTGTTCGTGGCGCGCGTGCTGGCGCACCTGTGTGCGCCGGTGTTCGTGTTCCTGACCGGGCTGTCGGCGTGGCTGTACGCGGCGCGGCAGCCGCATGGCCGCACCGCGGCGGCGGCGTTCCTGCTCAAGCGCGGGCTGTTCCTGATCGTGCTGGAACTGACCCTGGTCAACTTCGCCTGGACCCTCTCGTTCCCGCCCCAGGTGCTGTACCTGCAGGTGATCTGGGCGATCGGGCTGAGCATGCTGGCGCTGGCGGCGTTGCTGTGGCTGCCGCGGCCGCTGCTGGCGCTGCTCGGCGCGCTGCTGGTGGCCGGGCACAACCTGCTCGACGGCGTGCACGTGCCCGGCGACGGTCCGCTGGCCACGGCCTGGGCCGTCCTGCACGACCGCGGCTGGCTGCAACTGGGCGACATGCGCGTGCGCACCTCGTATCCGTTGCTGCCGTGGATCGGGGTGATCGCGCTGGGCTATGCGGCCGGCCCCTGGTACGGCGCCGGCACCGCGCCGGCGCAACGCCGGCAGCGCCTGCTGGCCTGCGGCCTCGGCGCGCTGGCGCTGTTCCACCTGCTGCGCTGGCACAACGGCTACGGCGATGCGCCCTGGCGCGACCAGGCCGATGTGGCGCACACCGCGATGAGCTTCTTCAACCTGACCAAGTACCCGCCGTCGTTGCTGTTCCTGTTGCTGACCCTGGGCGTGGGCCTGCTGTTGCTGCGCCTGTACGAACAACCGCGGCTGGCGCGGGCGCTGGCGCCGCTGGCGCCGCTGGCGGTGATCGGCGCGGCGCCGATGTTCTTCTACCTGCTGCATCTGTACGTGCTGAGGCTGCTGTACCTGGCAGCGCTGGCGTATTGGGGCGCGAACCACGGCGCATTGTTCGGCGTGGACAATGTGGCGGCGCTGTGGGCGATCGCCGCGGTGTTGGGCGTGGCGCTGTACTGGCCGGTGGCGGCGTTCGCGCGACTGAAGGCGCGCCGCCGCGACCTGGCCTGGCTGCGCTATCTGTAGCGACGCCCGCACCGGGCCGGCCCGGCCCCGGATTCATCGCCGTGCAATGCCGGCATGCTCGACTGGTCGCCCTGTCCGCGCCTGGAGACCTGCGATGCCCACCCGCCTGCCGCGCCTGCTGCTGATCGGCCTGATCCTCGCCGCCACCGCCGGCTGCGCCACCGCCGCAAGCCAGCGCGACGCCTGGGTGGTGCAGCAGATCCACGACTACAACCATCCCTATGCCGCGCAGCAGGCCGAGCTGGACACCAAGATGGCGACGATGGCCGGCAGCGCCTACGCGTTCTATCGCGGCACCGACCATCTGTTCTACCAGGACATGAAGACCCTGCCGGCCTCGCTGTGGACCAGCCCGCAGACCGGCTACACTTGGCTCGGCGGCGACACCCACATCGGCAACTTCGACGCCGCGCGCGACAGCAGCGGCAAGGCGGTGTTCAAGGTCGCCGACTTCGACGAAGGCCATCTCGGCCAGTACGTGTGGGACCTGCGCCGGCTGGCGGCGAGCATGGTCCTGGCCGGGCGCGACAACGGCCTGTCCGACAGCGACATCGGCAGCGCGATCGAGACCATGGTCGGCGCCTACCTGGACAAGATCGGCGACTTCAAGGGCAGCGACGCCGAGAAGAGTTTCCAGCTGGCCAAGAGCAACACCAGCGGCGTGGTGGCCAAGGCCATCGACAGCGCCGACGGCAAGAGCCGCAGCAGCCTGCTCGGCAAATACACCGCGGTCAGCGGCGGCAAGCGCACGTTCCAGAATCTGGACAACCTGGTCGCGGTGGACAGCGCCACCTACGCGGCGGTCGCCAGCGCGATGAACGGCTATGTGGCGTCGATCGCGGCATCCAAGCGCTACGCGACCAGCTACTACACGATCAAGGACGTGCGCCAGAAGCTCGGCTCGGGCACCGGCAGCCTGGGCCGGCAGCGCCTGTACGTGCTGGTCGAAGGCGCGAGCAGCGCGACCGGCGACGACGTGATCCTGGAATGGAAGCAGGAAGCGGCCAGCGTGGTCGCCGTCGCCGCGCCGTCGCAGATGCCCGCCTCCAGCTACGACAACCACGAAGGCGAGCGCGTGGCGCGCACCGCCAAGGCGCAGACCCTGGATGCCGACGTGCTGATCGGCTACGCCAGCGTCGCCGGCGTGCCGTTCTACGTGCACGAGAAATCGCCGTTCCAGGAAGACCTGGACCCGACCGCGCTGAGCAGCGCCGGCAAGCTGACCACCGCCGCCACCTACCTGGGCCAGGCGCTGGCCTCGGCGCACGCGCTGTCCGACCAGGACTACGATCCGGCGGTGGTGAGCTACAGCATCGACAAGCAGATCGATGCCGCGGCCAGCAGCAAGAGCGGATTGAAGTCGGAACTGCGCCAGTTCGCGTTCGACTATGCGGCGCAGGTGCAGCTGGACTGGCAGGGATTCGTGGCTGCGTACCAGGCGGGGACGCCGCTGTACTGAGCGTGGGGGGGGGGGCACCGCCACGAACCCTGTAGGAGCGGCTTCAGCCGCGACGCAGCTTTCCCGGGAAAGACCGTCGCGACTGAAGTCGCTCCCACAACTGTACCGACCGCAAGCAAGCAGTTGCGCGCACTGCGGCGCAGGCTCGCCTGCGCCCAGCCGGCACGCCGGAGTTACAGGATGTAACGGCTCAGATCCGGATCCTGCACCAGCTCGCCCAGGTGCGTGTTGACGTAGGCGGCATCGACGACGACGCTCTGGCCGTCGCGATCCGGCGCCTCGAAGCTCAACGTATCGAGCAGGCGCTCGAGCACCGTGTGCAGGCGCCGCGCGCCGATGTTCTCCTGGCGCTCGTTGACCAGGAACGCGATCTCGGCGAGGCGGTCGATCGCATCCTCGGTGAAGCTCAGGGTCACGCCTTCGGTCAGCAGCAGCGCTTCGTACTGCTTGCTCAGCGCCGCCTTGGGCTCGGTGAGGATGCGGATGAAATCGTCCTTGGACAGCGCCGACAGTTCCACGCGGATCGGGAAGCGGCCCTGCAGCTCCGGGATCAGGTCGCTGGGCTTGGCCAGGTGGAACGCGCCCGACGCGATGAACAGGATATGGTCGGTCTTGACCGTGCCGTACTTGGTGCTGACGTTGGAGCCTTCGACCAGCGGCAGCAGGTCGCGCTGCACGCCTTCGCGCGACACGTCGCCGCCGGACGACCCGGCCTCGCCGCGCTTGGCGACCTTGTCGATCTCGTCGATGAACACGATGCCGTGCTGCTCGCAGGCCTCGATCGCCGCGGCGCGCACGTCTTCCTCGTTGACCAGCTTGCCCGCCTCTTCCTCGATCAGCAGCGGCCGCGCCGCCTTGATCGTCAGCTTGCGCGACTGCGACTTGCTGCCGCCCAGGTTGGAGAACATCTGCCGCAGTTGCTGGCCCATTTCTTCCATGCCCGGCGGGGTCATGATGTCCATGCTGACGTTGACCGCCACGTCCAGCTCGATCTCGCGCTCGTCCAGTTCGCCGGCGCGCAGCATGCGCCGGAACTTGCTGCGGGTGTCGTTGTCCTGCGCCGAGGGCTCGTTGCGCGCGGCTTCCGGATCGAAGCCGATGCCGGCGCTGCGCCGCGGCAGCAGCGCGTCGAGGATGCGGTCTTCGGCGCGCTCCTCGGCCTGGGTGCGCACGCGGGTCTTGGCCTGTTCGCGATACAGCTTGACCGCGGTGTCGGCCAGGTCGCGCACGATCTGCTCCACGTCCTTGCCGACGTAGCCGACCTCGGTGAAGCGGGTGGCCTCGACCTTGACGAACGGCGCGTTGGCCAGCGTCGCCAGGCGCCGCGCGATCTCGGTCTTGCCGACCCCGGTGGGGCCGATCATCAGGATGTTCTTGGGCATCACTTCGTTGCGCAGCGCATCGGGCAGCTGCATGCGCCGCCAGCGGTTGCGCAGCGCGATCGCCACCGCGCGCTTGGCGTCGTGCTGGCCGACGATGTGGCGGTCCAGCTCCTGCACGATTTCGCGCGGGGTCATGGTTGAGGTGTCGGGATTGGGCATTGGGGATTGGAGATTCGTAAGAGCGGAGTAGGAACGATCGAGGCGTGTCCGAGCACAGGGAAAGGAGCGCTTTTGCGAATCCCCAATCCCGACTCCCGAATCACAGCTCCTCGACCACCACGTTGCGATTGGTATAGATGCAGATGTCGCCGGCGATGTTCAGCGCTTCGACCGCGATGGTCTTGGCGTCCAGTTCGGTGTGGCCGAGCAGCGCGCGCGCCGCCGACAGCGCGTAGGAGCCGCCGGAGCCGATGGCGATGATGCCGTCCTCCGGCTCGATCACGTCGCCGGTGCCGCTGATGATCAGCGAGGTTTCCTTGTCGGCCACCGCCAGCAACGCCTCGAGCTTGCCCAGGCGGCGTTCGGTGCGCCAGTCCTTGGCCAGTTCCACCGCTGCGCGGGTCAGCTGGCCGTGCTTCTCGAGCTTGGCCTCGAACAGTTCGAACAGGGTGAACGCATCGGCGGCGGCGCCAGCGAAGCCGGCCAGCACCTGACCGTCGCGGCCGAGCCGGCGCACCTTGCGCGCATTGCCCTTCATCACGGTGTGGCCCAGCGTCACCTGACCATCGCCGGCCACGGCGACATGGCCGTTGCGGCGCACCGACAGGATCGTGGTGGCGTGGAAAACGTTGGGATTCTGACTGGGGTCCATGCGGCCTCCTGAGCGGTTCTTCAGGTGTGGGGGCATGCCGCGGCCGGTTCAAGCATGGGTTTGCCGATCGCCGCCGATCTTCGCGCGGCCCGGGTGCTCGGGCTCCGGCTCGATGCCCCACAGCAGGTACCAGTCCTCGCCCTGCATCTCGATCGGATGCATGACGCGTCCGGAGCCGTTGCCGCATGCCAGGTCCGCCGCCGCGCAGTAGCGGTCGCACCCCCAACAGATCCGCTCGGGATGTGCGGGTTGCAACGGAAAGGGTTTCGCCATCGACCTGCCTCGCTGCATGTTCCGGCGGACAGTGTTCCCGCCCGCAGCGGCGCGCGCCTTGATCCAGAACAAGCGCGCGAACGGACGCCCGCGCCGTCTCCGTTCCGGCCGGTCAGGACTTGCGCTTGGCGCGCGGGTGCGCGGCGTCGTAGACCTTGGCCAGATGCTGGAAATCCAGGTGGGTGTAGATCTGCGTGGTGGCGATGTCGGCGTGGCCGAGCAGCTCCTGCACGCCGCGCAGGTCGCCGGAGGATTCGAGGATGTGGCTGGCGAAGCTGTGCCGCAGCATGTGCGGGTGCACGTGCTTGAACAGGCCCTGGCGCCCGGCCAGCTGCTTGATCCGGATCTGCACCGCGCGCGCGCCGATCGGCGCGCCGCCGCGGCCCGGAAACACCGGCGCCTCGGCCGCCGCCTTGGTCTCCGCCTGCCATTCCAGCAGCGCCTTGCGCGCGTGCGAGCCGACCGGTACCAGCCGCTGCTTGTTGCCCTTGCCGAGCACGCGGACCAGGCCGCTGGCGAAATCCAGGTCGCGCCAGCGCAGCGCGCACAGCTCGCTCAGGCGCAGCCCGGAGGAATAGAACAGTTCCAGCAGTGCGCGGTCGCGCAGGCCCAGCGGCACGTCGGTCGGCACTTCGACCAGGCGCACCGCCTCGTCGGCGTCCAGTACCTGCGGCAGCTTGCGCGGCGCCTTCGGCGCACGCAGCGCGGCGGCCGGACTGGCGGCGATCTGCCCATGCTTGAGCAACCACGCATAGAAACTGCGGCACGCCGACAGGCGCCGCTGCAGGCTCTTCGGCGACAGCCCGCGGCGGTGCTCGGCGGCGATGAAATGGCGCAGCTGCTCGGCGCCGAGCGCGGCGATGTCGACCCCGGCATTGTCCGCCGCCCAGGCCGCCAGCGCAGCGAGATCGCGGCGGTAGGCGTCCAGGGTGTGCGCGGACATGCGCCGTTCGACCTGCAGATAGGCGAGGAAGCGGGACTCGGGACTCGGGATTCGGGATTCGGCTGCGTCGGCCGAAGTCTCGGCGCGCGCGTCGGCCCGCTTTTTCCGGGTCCCGAGTCCCGCGTCCCGCGTCCCGCCCTTCATGCGAAGCGCTGCAGCGCCACCGTCAGCGACTCGCCCATCATGCGCAGGAACAAGGTGCCCATGCCGGGATAGAAGCGGTTCGGATCGCGGCTGCCGACCGCGAGCAGGCCCACGCCCGGCAACGGCAGCAGCGCGGTGGACTGCACGTCCTCGACGCGCTCGGCGTACAGCAGCGCCTGCTTTTCCGGCTGCAGGCGGCCGCAGATCGGCTCGCCGTCCTTCAGGCAGTCGCGGAACGGCGCCAGCCGCGGATCGTCCTGCGCCAGGATCTGCAGCCACGGCGCCTGCTCCAGCCCGGGCAATGGCCGCAGCAGCACGATGCTGACCAGGTCGCCCTGGAAATCCTCCTGCAGCGACGCGGCCATCGCGCGCACGCTGTCGGCGGCACTGGTCTGCCGCATCAGCGCCAGGGTCAGCTGATGGGTCCGCACCGCCAGGCGCTCGTTGACCTGGGCATTGCCGGCCAGCTCGGACAGGCGCCGCGACAGCTCGCGGTTCTTGTCGCGCAGCACTTCCAGCTGATAGCTCGCCAGCGACGCGGTCGGGCCGTCGTCGCGCGGCACCACCAGGGTCAGCGCCAGGTCGGGGAACTGTTTCAGGAACGCCGGATGGCGGCGCAGCCATGCGGCGATTTCGTGCGCGCCGATCTTGTCCTGGGTCTCGCTCATCGGATCCACTCCCCATCGAAAACGAATGCGGCCGGCCCGGACATCACCACCGGCGCCGCGTCGTGCGGCCAGCGGATGCGCAGCTCGCCGCCGGGCAGCACCACGCGCACGTCGCGGTCCACGCGGCCGCGCTGGATCAGCACCGCCGCGGCCGCGCAGGCGCCGCTGCCGCAGGCGAGGGTCTCGCCGACGCCGCGCTCGTACACGCGCAGGCGCACATGGCCGCGGTCGATCACCTGGGCGAAGCCGACGTTGACCGAATCGGGAAACGACGCGTGCTGCTGCAGCAACGGCCCCAGCCGTTCGAGCGGCGCCGCATCGACCAGGCCCACTTCCAGCACCGCATGCGGATTGCCCATGGACACCGCGCCGAAGCGCACGCTGCCGCCTTGCAGCGGCAGCACATATTCCTCGCGCATGCGCGGGAAGCCGATCAGCGGCACGTCCTCCGGGGCGAAGCGCGGCACCCCCATCGCCACCGCGAACTGGCCGTCGGCGCCGCGTTCGATGCGATGCGAAGCGAACGGACTGTCGATGACGAACGGATCGCTGCCGGCGGCGCCGTCGCGCACCAGCCAGGCGGCGACGCAGCGCGCGCCGTTGCCGCACTGCCCGGCCAGGCTGCCGTCGGTATTCCAGATCCGGTAGCTGGCCACCGCCTCGGCAGTGCGCGGCGCCTCGATGGTCAGCAGCTGGTCGCAGCCGACGCCGAAATGGCGGTCGGCCAGGCGCACCGCCAGCGCGGCGTCCGGCGGCGGGGTGCCGTCGCGCAGGTCGAGCACCACGAAATCGTTGCCCGCGCCCTGCATCTTGGAAAAGCGCAGGCGCGCCGCGACGCTGGCCTCACTCATTCCCATCGGTGGGCGTGGTGCTGGTGTCGTCGGCCGGCTTCTGCTGGCCATCGACCGGCTGCGCCTGGCCGGCCGGATCGGTGGTGGCGGGCGGCGTCGCGTCGGGCGCGGCGGCCGGTGCGGCTTCCACCGGAACCGGCTTCTGCGGCATCACCAGCGGGCCCTTGTTGCCGCACCCGGACAGCGCCAGCAGGGCGGCGCCGAACAGGGCGATACGGATCGGATGACGGAACGATGTGCTCATGCGCCGAGTATAGCCAGAAGGGCATGAACCGGCTGTGCCGCCTGCCACGCTGCGGCCAGGCGCAGCCACGCCTGGGCCGATGCAGACGCGCGCTCCCGCTTCAATCGCGCGGCGGCGGCTCCGGGCGCAGCCACAGCCACAGCGCCACGCAGCTCATGCAGCCGATCGCCACCACCTGCACCCATGGCGTGTGCACGAACAGCAGCAGCACCAGCGCACACACCGCCATGGTCAGCGTGGCCATCCACTTGCCGCGGCGGCTGACCGCACCGTGCGCTTCCCAGTCGCGGATGCTGGCGCCGAAACGCGGATCCTCCAGCAACCGCCGGCGCAGGCGCTCGGAGCCGCGCGAGGCGGCATAGGCCGAGATCAGCACGAACACCGTGGTCGGCAAGCCCGGCACGAAGATGCCGACGATGCCCGTCGCCAGGCTGACGTAGGCCAGCAGCCACCAGGCCCAGCGGAAACGGGAAGGGGGTTCCATCGGCGCATGATAAAGCCGCGGCCGGATGGCGACGCGGACCTCGCGGTGCCGGACGCCGTCGCTTCGTGCGCCCGGAACGACGCAGCGCGCTGGCCGAAGCTGGATGCCGTCGGGACTGAAGTCCCTCCCACGGTGCACCCACCGGCACTCGCCGCAGCGGCCTCTTGCAGGAGCGACGTCGGTCGCGACGAACGAAGCCGGAAACCGGGCCGGCTCCGGAACCTCGTGGTCGCGGCTGAAGCCGCTCCTACAGTGCACCCAGCCAGCCGAGCGCACGCCACTGTGGGAGCGACTTCAGTCGCGACGAGCCAAGCCGGAAGCCTGGCTGACCTTGGGAACCGTCGTGGCTGAAGCCGGTCCTAAAGAACGCTGGCGGCGCACCGGCCGGGTGCACTGTAGGAGCGGCTTCAGCCGCGACAGGATGCCAGACCAGCCGGCGCTACTTCGCCGCCTGCTCCACACCCAGCTGGTCGAGCATGAACGCGTACGACTCGGCCTGCTCGCGATAGCGGCGGAAGCGCCCGGACTTGCCGCCGTGGCCGGCTTCCATGTTGACCCGGAACACGATCGGGCGGGTGCCGGTGTTGTCGTCGCGCAACTTGGCCACCCACTTCGCCGGCTCCCAGTACTGCACCTGCGAATCCCACAGGCCGGTGCCGACGAACAGCGCCGGATACGCCTGGCGGGTGACGTTGTCGTACGGCGAATAGCCGAGCATGTAGTCGTAGTACTGCTTCTGCTCCGGATTGCCCCACTCGTCGTATTCGTTGGTGGTCAGCGGAATGCTCGGGTCGAGCATGGTGGTGACCACGTCGACGAACGGCACCTGTGCCACCAGCACCCGGTAATCCTGCGGCGCCATGTTCGCCACCGCGCCCATCAGCAGGCCGCCGGCGCTGCCGCCGGCCGCGGCGACGCGGTCCGGCGCCGCATAGCCCAGCTTGACCAGGCCGCGGGTGACGTCGATGAAGTCGGTGAAGGTGTTCTTCTTGTTGAGCAGCTTGCCCTGGTCGTACCAGTCGCGGCCCATCTCCTGGCCGCCGCGGATATGCGCGATGGCGTAGACCACGCCGCGGTCGAGCAGGCTGACCACCGGCAGGTTGAAGTTGGGATCGGTGGACATGCCGTAGCTGCCGTAGGCGTACTGGTACAGCGCCGCGGTGCCGTCCTTCTTGAAGCCCTTCCGGTACACCAGCGACACCGGCACCTTGACCCCGTCGCGCGCGGTCACCCACACGCGCTCGGTCTGGTACTTGTCGGCGTCGTAGCCGATCACCGGCTGCTGCTTGAGCAGCTTGCGCTCGCCGGTGCGGGTGTTGAGTTCGTAGGTGGTGGCCGGCGTGGTCAGCGAGGTGTAGCTGTAGCGCAGCCACGGCGTGTCCGGCTCGGGATTGACCGACAGGCCCATCGAATACGCCGGCTCGTCGGCCTTGACGTAGTCCTCCTTGCCGTCGGCGAAGTGCAGGCGGATCCGCTCCAGGCCGTCGGAACGCTCGGCGATCGCGGTGAAGCCGTCGAACAGCTCGAAGCCGTCGATGAACACCTTCTCGTCGTAGGGCAGCCAGGCCTGCCACTGCGAGCGCTTGGTGGCGCCGTCGGGCGCGGTCATCAGCGCGTAGTTCTTGGCCTTCCAGTTGGTGCGGATCACCCAGCGCCCGTCGAAATGGTCGGCGCTGTACTCGACGTCGCGCTCGCGCGGCGCCAGCACGGTGAAGCGCTGCGGGTCGGCGGCCGGCGCGTAGCGCTGCTCGGAGGACACCGTGCTCTCCACGCCGATGACGATGTACTTGTCGTCGCGGGTACGGCCCACGCCCATGTAGAAACTGTCGTCCTTCTCCTCGTAGACCAGGACGTCCTGCGCGGCCGGCGTGCCCAGCACATGCTTCTTGACGCGCACGGTGAGCAGGGTTTCCGGGTCGTTCTCGACGTAGAACAAGGTCTTGTTGTCGTCGGCCCAGACCACCTCCGGCGACACGCCCGGCACGCGGTCGGCGTAGATCTCGCCGGTGTCCAGGTTCTTGAAGCGCACCACGTACTGGCGGCGGCCGACATCGTCCTCGGTCCAGGCCAGCAGGCGGTTGTCCTGGCTGACCACCGCATCGCCCAGGCTGAAATAGCCCTTGTCCGCGGCCATCGCGTTGACGTCGAGCAGGATTTCCTCCGCCGCCTCCATGCTGCCCTTGCGCCGCGCATGCACCGGGTAGTCCTTGCCGCTCTCGAAGCGGGTGTAGTACCAGTAGCCGCGCTCGCGGTACGGCACGCTGCTGTCGTCCTGCTTGATGCGGCCGACGATCTCCTTGTACAGCGTGTCTTCCAGCGGCTTGAGCGGCTTCAGCACCTGGTCGGCGTAGGCGTTCTCGGCATTGAGATACGCCAGCATCTGCGGATTCTCGCGCTTGTCGTCGCGCAGCCAGTAGTAGTCGTCCTGGCGGGTGGCGCCGAACGGCGCGGCGACCGTGTGCGGCTGCTTGGCCGGATGCGGCGGGGTGGCGTCAGTGGCGAGGGCGGAAGCGAAGGGCGCGGTCATGAGCAGCAGAAAGCTCGCTAGCAGGGAACGATGATGCATCTAATGGGGCTCCGGCGGCAGTAACGCAAGCAAGGACGCGCCGCCCGGGCCGGGAGACGGCAGGCATGCGGCGCGGCGCCGCACGGTGCCGGCCGAGTCTCCGCGAGACGCCGCATCCTGGCAAGCGCGCGCAACGATTTCGTGCGCCGCGCTCCTCTATCATCGGGCCATGAACCCGCTTCCGACCGAACCCCGTACCGCGCCGCACGCGCTGCCCGCCTACAGCCAACGCAGCCGCGACATCGAGCCGTTCCACGTGATGGCGCTGCTGGCCCGCGCCAACGAACTGGAACACGCCGGCCACGACGTGATCCACCTGGAGATCGGCGAACCGGACTTCACCACCGCCGCGCCGATCGTCGCCGCCGGCCAGGCCGCGCTCGCGGCCGGCCACACCCGCTACACCGCCGCCCGCGGATTGCCGGCGCTGCGCGAGGCGCTGGCCGGGTTCTACCGGCAACGCCACGACGTGGACCTGGACCCGGCGCGGATCATGATCACCCCCGGCGGCTCCGGCGCGCTGCTGCTGGCCAGCGCGCTGCTGGTGGATCCGGGCAAGCACTGGCTGATGGCCGACCCCGGCTATCCGTGCAACCGGCATTTCCTGCGCCTGGTCGAAGGCGCGGCGCAGCTGGTGCCGGTCGGTCCGGACAGCCGCTACCAGTTGACCCCGGCCTTGCTGGACGCGCACTGGAACGCCGACAGCGTCGGCGCACTGGTCGCCTCGCCGGCCAACCCGACCGGCACCCTGCTGGACCGCGCCGAACTGGCCGCGCTGGCGCAGGCGCTGCAGGCGCGCGGCGGCCACCTGGTGGTCGACGAGATCTACCACGGCCTCAGCTACGGCATCGACGCGCCCAGCGTGCTCGAGGTCGACGACAGCGCCTACGTGCTCAATAGCTTCTCCAAGTACTTCGGCATGACCGGCTGGCGCCTGGGCTGGCTGGTGGCGCCGCGCGCGGCGGTGCCGTCGCTGGAGAAGCTGGCGCAAAACCTGTACATCAGCGCCTCGAGCATCGCCCAGCATGCGGCGCTGGCCTGTTTCCTGCCGGAAACCCTGCAGATCCTGGAAGCGCGCCGCGCCGAATTCGGCCAGCGCCGCGACTACCTGCTGCCGGCGCTGCGCGCGCTAGGCTTCCGCATCGAAGTGGAACCGCAGGGCGCGTTCTACCTGTACGCGGACGTGAGCGCCTTCACCGACGACGCGCAGGCGTTCTGCGCGCATTTCCTGGAGACCGAGCACGTGGCGTTCACCCCGGGCGTGGACTTCGGCCACCACCGCGCGCGCCAACACGTGCGCGTCGCCTACACGCAGAGCCTGCCGCGGTTGCAGGAAGCGGTGGCACGCATCGCGCGCGGGCTGGCGCGGTGGGATCGCCACGCTGAACCGTAAACGCCTTCAGGCACTGCCGATCACAATGACCCTGCAGACCGAAACCAAACACAGCATCGTCAGCGGCCACATCGCATAGCCAACACTGCTGTGGCTGTGGCTGTGGCTTTGGTTGTGGTTGTGGCTTTGGCTATGGTTGTGCCTTTGGTTGTGGTTGTGGTTGTGGCTTTGGCTGTCGCTGTTGCTGTGGCTTTTGATTGTCTTCGCCTTAGAGCGAGCCGAGCACCGCAGGCGCAAGCGGCCGAAGAGGCGCCCTTGTTTGAGCGAAGCGAGTTTGGGCGCCGTGCCGCTTGCGCCGAGGAGCGCAGGGAACCGATGCGGCCTTATCGCATCGGCTCGCGTCGGCGACAGCGGTTTTGGTTACTTTTGCCAAGACAAAAGTAACTCGCGCCAAGGGCGCGAAAGCCGTTGCTGTTGCTCCGGCCGTTGCTGTTGCTCCGGCCGTTGCTGTTGCTCCGGCCGTTGCTGTTGCTCCGGCCGTTGCTGTTGCTCCGGCCGT
>NZ_JACSQX010000005.1:82666-266290 GCF_014836395.1 Xanthomonas bonasiae | reverse complement strand
TGCTGTTGCTCCGGCCCTGGGTTACCGCGCCTTGCCAGAACTCCAAACGCCCGCACCAGGCGGCACGGACATCCGCCAAGACCAGCCGCTACGGAGCCTTCAATCCTTCAGCCGCTCCCACAGGAACCCGTACGCCAGCGCCTGCATATGCGCGGCCTGCGCATTGTTGGCCGCGCCGCCATGGCCGCCTTCGGTGTTCTCGTAGTAGCTCACGTCCTTGCCGGCGTCGATCATCTTCGCCGCCATCTTGCGCGCGTGGCCCGGGTGCACCCGGTCGTCGCGGGTCGACGTCAGGAAGATCACCGGCGGGTAGGTCTTCTTCGGGTCGAACAGGTGGTACGGCGAGAAGGTCTGGATGTAGGTCCAGTCGTCGGTGTCCGGATTGCCGTACTCGGCCATCCACGAGGCGCCGGCCAGCAGGTGGCTGTAGCGCTTCATGTCCAGCAGCGGCACCTGCACCACCACCGCGCCGAACAGCTGCGGGTACTGCACCAGCATGTTGCCGGCCATCAGCCCGCCGTTGCTGCCGCCCTGCACGCCCAGGTGCTTGGCCGAGGTGATCTTGCGCGCGGCCAGGTCCTGCGCCACCGCGGCCATGTCCTCGTAGGCCTTGTGCCGGTTCTGCTTCAGCGCCGCCTGGTGCCAGCGCGGGCCGTACTCGCCGCCGCCGCGGATATTGGCCAGCGCGTACACGCCGCCCTGGTCGAGCCAGGCGCGGCCGAGGCCGCCGGAGTAGAACGGGGTCATCGAGATCTCGAAGCCGCCGTAGGCGTACAGCAGGGTCGGATGGCTGCCGTCCAGCTTGAGCTGCTTCGGCCGGACCAGGAAGTACGGCACCTTGGTGCCGTCCTTGGACACGGCGAAGTGCTGCTCGATCGCGTCCTTGGACGCATCGAAGAAGCTCGGCATCGCCTTCAGCGTTTCGATGCTCTGCGGGCCGCGCTGCACGTCGGCCAGCATCAGCGTGGTCGGGGTCAGGAAATCGGTGGAGGTCAGCCACACCTGGTCGTTCTCGTCGGCATCGACCGCATCGACGCTGATGCTGCCGAAGGCCAGGTCGCCGACCGGGAACGGCGCGCGCGCCCACTCGCCGTCGCCCGGGGTCAGCACCCACAGCCGGCTCTTGACGTCGTCCAGCACGTTCAGCACCAGCGTCGACTTGGTCCACGCGAACCCCTCCAGCGAGGTGCTGTCGGTCGGCGTGAACAACACCCGGAACGCACGCTTGCCGGCCATGAAGTCGTCGAACTTGGCGGCCAGCAGCGCACCGGCGGGATAGGTGGTGCCGTCCACGGTCCACGGATCGCGCAACTGCAGGGTCAGCCATTCGCGGTGCACGCGCTTGCTGGCCGAGTTGGGCACGTCGATCTTGCGCAGGCTGCCGTCGGCATTGCGCAGATACATCTCGTCGTTATAGAAGGCCAGCGTACGGCTGACGAAATCGCGCTCGTAGCCGGGCGTGTCGTCGTGCATCGCGGCGATGTACATGTCTTCCGGCTTGCCTTCGTAGACCAGGCTCGCGCTCTGCAGCGGGGTACCGCGCTTCCACTGCTTGACCACCCGCGGATAGCCGGAGCTGGTCAGCGAACCGGCGCCGAAATCGGTGTAGAGGTAGACGGTATCGGCATCGATCCAGCCCAGGCCGCCCTTGGCCTCGGGGCGGAAGAAGCCGTCCTTCACCCATTGCTTGGAACCCAGGTCGAACTCGCGGGTGACGTCGGCGTCGGCGCCGCCGCGCGACAGCGCGATCAGGCAGCGGCGGTAGTCCGGGCGCAGGCACTCGGCGCCATGCCACACCCAGTTCTCGCCCTCGGCCTTGTTCAGCGCATCCAGGTCCAGCACCGTCTCCCACTTCGGCTCGGGCTTGCGGTATTCGTCCAGGGTGGTGCGCCGCCACAGGCCGCGCTCGTGCTCGCGGTCCTTCCACAGGTTGTAGTAGTACGGGCCGATCTTCTGCACCGCCGGGATCTTCGCGTCCGAGTCCAGCACCTCGCGGATGCCGGCCTCGCGCGCCTGGAAGCCCGGCTGCGCAGTCAGCCGCGCCTCGGTCTTGGCGTTCTGCGCCTTGACCCAGTCCAGCGGCTTGGCACCGGTGACGTCTTCGAGCCAGGCATAGGGATCTTGGGGCATCGCGGTTTCCTTCGCCGCGGCGGTGCCGGAGACGATCAGTCCGGCGAGCAGGCAGGCATGGGCAAGAGAGGGCATGGGTCACGTCCAGGAGAACAGCCCGGAACCGTAGCATGCAGGGCCGCCGCCCTCCCCTGCCGAAGGTCAGGCTGCGCGGCTGACCCGCCAGGCCGGCGCACGCCGGCGCCGTGCCTGCACCCGCGGCCGCATCCGCGCCAGGACCCGCCGCAACGGCCGCAGCGGCAGCGGGAAGCGGTGCAGCGCCCACCACGCGCTCAGCGGCATGCCCAGCAGCCACAGCGGCCACCAGCCCAGCCATTCGCTGTAGCCGCGCGCCGCCGGCCACACCAGCACCAGGGCCAGGCCGGCGAGCAGCGCCTGCCGCACCAGGCGGCGCAGCGCGGGGTGCGGCGCGGGGGCGGGACGGGAGGAACGGGCGATCGGCATGGCGGCGACTCCGGAGCAGGGCTGAGGCGTACAGCCTGCCGCGCGGCCATCTCAACGGCTGCGACCCACTATTGACATCACTTTCGCCCGATACTGGATAGCGTGTCTCTTCAAGCCCCGGATCCCTGCCCTATGCGCCTGCTTTCCCTGTTCGCCTCCGTGCTGCTGCTCGGCATGGCCGTCCCCCTGCCGGCGGCACGGGCGAAATCCCCGGAGCAAGAACCCTCGCAGCAACCGCCGATCGACCTGCAGCGCTTCATGGGCCGCTGGTACGTGATCGCGCACGTGCCCTATTTCGCCGAGCGCGGGCATGTCGCCAGCAGCGACGAGTACACGCTCAAGGAAGACGGCAAGATCGCCGTGCGCTACCAGTACCGCGAAGGCTTCGACGAGCCGGTCAAGGAAGTCACCTCGCGCGCCACGGTCAAGGACGGCACCGGCGACCGCCGCTGGACCACCTGGTTCTTCGCCGTGGTCCCGACCAAGTACCGCATCCTCGAGGTGGCGCCGGACTATTCCTGGGCGTTGATCGACTATCCCGGCCGCGACCTGGCCTGGGTGTTCTCGCGCACGCCGGACATGGACTACAAGCAGTATCGCGAACTGGTCGGCAAGCTGGACCACGATTACGGGATCAAGGTGGACAAGCTCAAGCGCGTGGCGCAGCGCCGCGACCAGGTCGGCAAGCTCGGTTTCGAAGTGCCGAGCAAGCCCTGAGGCGTGTCGCCGATCCCCGAATAGGTTGCACCCCCATCGCCTGCCGCTCAGCGCAGCGCCAGCCGGCCCCCGTATGATCGGGCCGGTCCGTCCCCCAGACAGGTGCACCGATTGGCCAGCGTTCCTTCCGACGTCCCCTGCACTGCGCCGCGCGTCCCCGCCGCGGATCCCACGCGCGGCCAGGTGTTCGCGCAGCACTGTCCTTCCCGCGCCGTCCTCAGCCATGTGACCAGCCGCTGGGGCGTGCTGGTGCTGGTGGCGCTGCGCAAGGGCACGCATCGTTTCGGCGACCTGCGCCGCAAGCTCGAAGGGGTCAGCGAGAAGATGCTGTCGCAGACCCTGCAGGCGCTGGAAGCGGACGGCCTGGTGCAGCGCACCGCCTATCCGGTAGTCCCGCCGCATGTGGAATACGCGCTGACCCCGCTGGGCGAAGACGCGGCGACGCATGTGCAGGCGCTGGTGGACTGGATCGAGACCAACATCGGCGCCATCCTGGGCAGCGGCAGCGCACCGCCGGATCCAGTGTAGGAGCGGCTTCAGCCGCGACAGGCGGCATCAGCTAACGGCAAGCCCGTCGCGGCTGAAGCCGCTCCTACAACGGCAGCATCCCGCCCGCTACCAATGCCTCAGTCGTCGCTGTAGTTGCTCAGCGCCAGCGACAGCAGCGACTTGGCCTGCTCGCGCAGCGAGCGCGGCTCGACGATTTCCGCATCCGACCCGTAGTGCAGCACGTCCATCAGCAACTCGCGCGAGACGCTGTACGGCACCTTCAGTTCGTAGCGGCCGTCGGCCAGAAAGCGCCCCTGCTGCTTGGAATGCCAGTGCTCGTCGGCGACCCAGCGCGCGGCCTTGGGACTGAACACGATCGTCGCCCAGCCCTTGGGCGCGCCGGAGAAGATCCCGTAGCTGGCCGCCAGCTGCGAGTCCAGTTCCTCGTCGGCCACGTCCTGCGCCACCTGGTCGAGCAGCCGCGCATGGTTGATGCGGTCCACCGCGAAGCTGCGCACCGCATCGCGGCCGTGGTCCCAGGCGTCCAGGTACCAGTTGTCGCGGTAGTGGGTGATGCGCTGCGGCGACACCGTGCGCTTGGTCGATTCGTCGGTGGAGCGCGCGCGGTAGTCGAACGACAGCCGCTTGCGCTCCAGCACCGCCGAGGCGACGGTACGGAAACTGGCCTCGTCGAGCTTGCGCCCGCGGTGCGGGATCACCCGCACCCGCTCCACCGGCCAATGGGTGGCCCCGGCCTGCGCCGCCAGCAGGCTCTCGATGCGCTGCTGCAGCGGCGCCAGCACCGAGGACAGCACCCCGCCGCCGGTCCGCGCCAGCAACTGCTGCGAGGCCAGCAGGGCGTGCAGTTCCTCGGAACTGAGCCACAGCCCGGGCAGTTCGAAGCGGTCGCTCTCGCCGGACTCGTAGCGGAACCCGGCCTCGCCGTCGCCCTCGACCGGGGCCATCAGCGCATCGCGCAGGAACGCCAGGTCGCGATAGACGGTGGCGCGGGAGCAGCTCAGTTCGTCCTGCAGGCGCGCCACCGTCACCGGATAGCGGGCGGACTTGAGCAGCCGGTGCAGTGCGTTGATGCGTTCGTAGCGGTCCATGGCCCCGATTATGTCTGAAGTCCGTGGCGGAAGAACGCGCTGCGGCCGGTCGCGCGCGCCAACCGCGGCGAGGCGGCCGAACCGGCGATGAAGCCGGGGTCCGCCGGCGGCCGGGGCGTCATGTAGATCCGGTATGATGAAATCGTTTCCATTCCGTTAGCCGAAGGCTGCGTCCTCAACCGGAGAGTAAAGCCATGCCCCGCTGCGCCACCGTAGTATCCGCCATCACCTTGTTGCTGCTGTGCACCTCCCCGGCCCTGGCCGCCGATGTGCCCGCCCCGCCGGCGGAACCAGGCAGTTCACCGTGGAGCGGCTCCGGCGAACTGGGACTCTCCTCCTCGCGCGGCAACAGCTCCAACGAAAGTTTCAACGGCCGGCTCAAGGGCCAGTACCTGGATGGCGACTGGATCCACAGCATCGACCTGTTCGCCTTGCGCGCCAGCGCCGAATACACCAACACCAACGACGACGGCAGCACCGAGCGCGTGCGCCAGACCACGTCCAACCGCTACACAGGCAGCGCCGGCAGCGCGCTGCAGTTGGGCGAGCACCGCCAGCTGACCGCCTCGCTGCGCTACGAGCGCGACGATTTCGCCACCTACGACCGCCTGGCCACGATCGGCATCGGCTACGGCACGCGGATCATGGACGGCGATCACAGGAGCCTCGATGTGCAGATCGGCCCCGGCGTGCGCCGCGCCCACGACGTGGAAGAGGACCGCACCGAGACCGGGCTGATCGGCCGCGGCCTGGTCGACTTCAAGTACGGCCTGACCGACAACACCGAGCTGGCCAATACCCTGCTGGTCGAATCGGGTTCCTACAACACCTTCGCGCAGAACGACCTGGGCATCTCGGTCAGCATGAACTCGCGGCTGGCGCTGAAGGCCGGCTGGCAGGCGCGCCACAACAGCGATGTCAGCGACGACAAAAAGAAGACCGATACGCTGGCTACGATGAACGTGGTCTACAAGTTCAAGTGAGGCCGGGATTGGGGATTCGGGATTGGGGAGTCGCAACGGCAGGTGCGGCGGCGATCGGGCCGGCGCATGGTCGGCCAGCCGTCGGGGTCGAGCCCGGCGTGTCGGCTGACGGCGCTTTCCTGTAGGAGCGGCTTCAGCCGCGACAGGATGTTCCTGGTGAGGCCCGGCCGCGGCTGAAGCCGCCCCTACGGGTTGGCCGCCTGCAGACAGGGCGCCTGGCTCGGCCTCTCAAGCCGGCAGCGCGGCGTCCAGCAGCTCGCGCGCGCCGGCGCCCAGCAGCGCCGCGGCGACGGCCTGGCCCAGTGCCTCGGGCTCGTGTGCCGGACGCTGCGCCTCGGCACGCACCAGCCGCCCGTCGGCGACGCCGCCGACCATGCCCTGCAACAGCAGGTCTTCGCCCTGCCAGTGCGCGAAAGCGGCCACCGGCACGTGGCAACTGCCGTGCAGCGCACGGTTCATCGCCCGCTCGGCCTCCACGCAGCTGCGGGTGGCGGCATCGTCGAGCGCGGCGAACAGGCCCAGCGCGGCCGCGTCGTCGCCGCGGCATTCCACCGCGATGGCGCCCTGCGCCGGCGCCGGCAGCCAGTCCGGCGCCTGCAGGCGCTGGGTGATGCGCGCCTCCAGGCCCAGCCGCTGCAAGCCGGCGCAGGCCAGCACGATGCCGTCGTAGCCGCCGTTGTCGAGCTTGGCCAGGCGCGTGTTGACGTTGCCGCGCAGGTCCAGCAACTGCAGGTCCGGGCGCCGCGCGCGCAGCTGCGCCTGCCGGCGCAACGACGAGGTGCCCACCCGCGCGCCCAGCGGCAGCGCCTCCAGCGACGCATAGAGATTGGAGATCAGCGCGTCGGCCGGATCGGCGCGGGTCAGGATCGCCGGCAGCGCGAACGGCGGGTCCAGTTCCATCGGCACGTCCTTCAGCGAATGCACCGCGCAGTCGGCCTCGCCGCGCAGCATCGCCAGCTCCAGTTCCTTCAGGAACAGGCCCTTGCCGCCGATCGCCGCCAGCGAGCGGTCCAGCACTTCGTCGCCACGGGTGCTCATCGGCACCAGCACCACGTCCAGCTGCGGGTGCGCCTGGCGCAGGCGTTCGGCGACATGTTCGCTCTGCCACAGGGCGAGCGGACTCTTGCGGGTAGCGATGCGCAGGATCTTCATCCGCCCATTATCGCGGAAAGCGCCGCCACGGGCCGCAGGCGCGAAGGCCCACGGCCGCTGCCGATCGCCGCCCGTCCACAGACGCACGCCCGGCCACCCCAAATCCCAACGCCGCACGGCTACTCATCCCGAATCCCGAATCCCCAATCCCGGCCCCTCAAAGATGCCGGATCTCCTGCCGCAGCTGCGCCACGCAGCGCCGGCTCACCTCCAGCGGCTGCTTGGCATGGCGCAGCACCGCATGCATCTGGCCCTCGCCGAGGCGCCGCAGCTCGACCAGTTCGTGGCGCGCGACCAGGCAGTTGCGGTGGATGCGCACGAAGCGCTCGGCGAACTCCTCTTCCAGCGACTTCAGCGACTCCTCGATCAGGTCCTCGCCGCGCGCGTGATGCACCACCACGTACTTTTCCTCGGCCTGCAGATAGTGGATGTCGTCGACCGGGATCAGCCGCAGGCTGCCGCGCAGGCGCGCGCACAGATGGCTGCGGCGCTGCGCCGACGACACCGCCGCGGCGCTGCCGCGACCGGCCATGAAGGTGCGCGCGCGCTCCAGCGCCGCCGCCAGTCGCTCGGCGCGCACCGGTTTCATCAGGTAGTCGATCGCCGCGGCCTCGAACGCGGACAGCGCGTGCGCATCGTAGGCGGTGCAGAACACCACCGCCGGGCGCGGCTCGAAGCTGGCCAGGTGGCGCGCGGTCTCCAACCCGTCGACGCCGGGCATGGCGATGTCCAGCAGCACCAGATCCGGACGCAACTCGGCGCAGGCACGCAGCGTTTCCAGGCCATTGCCGGCCTCGGCCACCACCTCGACGCCGGCATGCTCGGCCAACAGCGCGCGCAAGCGCTCGCGTGCCAGGGGTTCGTCGTCGGCGATCACCACCTTCACGTACGTCACCTCAATGGGCTGGAGCGCGGTCTCGCCGCATAGTAGCCCCGCTGCCGGCGGGCCGTCATCCGCGCCGCAGCGACTGTGGCCTCGGCTCCGGCGCACGCGCCACGGCGCCGCCGCCGCGCCTCAGCCGGCGGCGAAGCGCGCGCTCATCCAGTCCTGCAGATCGGCGATCTCTTCGGCGCAGACCTGGTGTGCCATCGGATAGCGCTGCCATTGCACCGGCATGCCCAGCGCCTGCAGCGCCTGCGCGGTCTGCTCGGCATAGGGCTGCGGGATCACCGGGTCGCCCTGGCCGTGGGCCATGAACAGCGGCTGCGACAGCGCCGCCGGCGCATGCCAGCGGGCCACGTCGGCCACCTCCGGCAGGTAGGTGGACAGCGCGATCAACCCGGCCAGCGGCCGTTCGCGGCGCAACCCCGTCGCCAGCGTGATCGCCCCGCCCTGCGAGAAACCGGCCAGCAGCAGGCGCTCGGCGGGCACGCCGCGCGCGTGTTCGCGCGCGATCAGTTCCTCGACCTGCGCGACCGATGCGGCGACGCCGGCGCTGTCGGCGCGATTGGAGAAATCGGGACTGACGATGTCGTACCAGGCGCGCATGCGCACGCCGTTGTTGATCGTCACTGCACGCACCGGCGCATGCGGAAACACGAAGCGCAACGCCGGCCAGCCCGGCCGCAGCAGCTCCGGCACCAGCGGCGCGAAGTCGTGGCCGTCGGCGCCGAGTCCGTGCAGCCACAGGACGGTCCACGCCGGCGAAGCGGCGGTTTCGTGTTCCACTGTTTCCAGCATGCGTGCGGTCCCCATCGAGATGGGGCGCATTATGCCTGCCGCGTCCGCCGCCGGGTCAGCCGGCAGCGCGGCGCGCGGCGGCGGCGCGGCGCAATTCGCCCGCGCGCAGCAGCACCGCCGGCGGTTTCTGCTCCTCGGGAATGGCCAGGATGCGCAGCTGGCGCAGCCACAACCCGGCCGCGCGCGAGGAACTCACCGCCACCACCGGAATCGCCAGCGCCATGCCGATCACCACCGGCGCCATCCACGCCGCCAGCGACGGCGACACTACATAGGCCATCCCGCCCATCAGCAGCCCGAACGCGCTGAGCCCGCCGTAGCTGCGCGCCAACGCCAGCCACGACAGGCGGCCGTCGTCGCGCTGCTGCGCGTCCCAGCCCGAATCCTTGCCGGCCAGCACTTCGGCCACGCCGCGCGACTGCACGTACATCACCACCGGCGCCATCAGCGCCGCCAGCACGGTTTCCAGCAGCATGCTCAGCAGCGCGCGCAGCGCACCGCCGCAGCCGCGCCGCTCCTCGGGTTTCAGCAGCATCGCGAAGTAGCCCAGCACCTTCGGCGCCAGCAGCACGAACATGGTCACCGCGAACACCCAGAACACCCGGGTCGAGTCCTGCTGGTGCCAGTAGCGCGCCGGCGAGAACGGCGACACCACCGTGGCGACCAGGTCGATGCCATTGCTCTGCAGCGGGATCGCGATGCCGATCAGCATCAGCAGGCCCCACATCGGCGCGGTGAAGTAATGGCCGATGCCGATCATCATGTGCATGCGGCTGATCCAGTGCAGGCCGCGCGCGAAGACCACCTTGGAGTGCTGCAGGTTGCCCTGGCACCAGCGGCGGTCGCGCACCAGCAGGTCGGTCAGCGTCGGCGGGCCCTCCTCGTAGCTGCCCTGCAGGTACGGCACCATGTGCGTGGCCCAGCCGCCGCGGCGCATCAGCGCGGCCTCGACGAAATCGTGGCTGAGCACGTGGCCGCCGAACGGCTTGCGCCCGGGCAATGCCGGCAGGCCGGCCTGTTCGGCGAAGGCCTGGGTGCGCATCACCGCGTTGTGGCCCCAGTAGTTGCTCTCCGAACCGTGCCACCAGGCCACGCCGTAGGCGATCACCGGGCCGTAGACGCGGCCGCCGAACTGCTGCATGCGCGCGAACAGGCTGTTGCCGTTGACCACTTCCGGCAGGGTCTGGATCAGGCCCACGTCGGGATTGTTTTCCATGCCCGCGACCAGACGCACGATGGTCTCGCCGGTCATCAGGCTGTCGGCGTCGAGGATCAGCATCTGCGGATAGGCACCGCCGAAACGGCGCACCCAGTCGGCGATGTTGCCGGCCTTGCGCTCGGCGTTGTCGGCACGGCGCCGGTAGTAGATGCGGCCCTGGCCGCCGGTGCGTTCGACCAGTTCGGCATAGACCTGCTCTTCCTCGGCACCGACCGCAGCGCGCGTGGTATCGCTGAGGATGAAGAAGTCGAAGTGCTCGATCTGGCCGGTGGCCTCGACCGATTCGTAGATCGCCTGCAGTCCGGCCATCAACCGGTGCGGATCCTCGTTGTAGGTGGGCATCAGCAGGGCGGTGCGGCTGCGCACCAGCGGCAGCGGCGCGTCCGGATCGATGCCGAGCTTGCGCCCGCCGCCGAACACCAGGGTCACGAATCCGGCCAGCGCACTGACGAACGAAAACGCGATCCACGCGAACAGGGGAATGAACAGCGCCATCAGGCAGGCTTCGAGCACGCTGACCCCGCCGATCAGCAGCACCTTGCCGATCAGCACGCTGGCGTAGGCGGTCATCAGCGCGGTACTGCCGAACACGTACAGCCGCCGCCAGAACATGCCGGGCGGGGTGGTGGGCAGGCGCGTGTTGCGCAGTTTGCCCTGGCGCAGCGATTGCACCGGCATCGGCAACGGCGCCTCGGGCGGCAGCACCGCATGGCCGGCATCGAGCACAACGGAATCGGGCAGGGTCGGTGTGGGGGCGACCATGCTCATGCGTTCCGCCAGCCTCGTCGGACAGCGCAGCGACGCGACCTGGGAATTCCGCACGGGCGCGCCACCGCGCGCGCTGGCGCCGTAATCGGCACCGTTCTGCTGTCATTGCCACTCGTACCCACGTTCTCTCCTGTCGGGCGGGCAAAATACGGCCGCCACTGTAAACCCTAAATAGTAAGCTTTCGCAAAGATGGCCGAGCGCGCGCCACGCCGCCGCCAGCAGGTCCGTTCAGCCATTCGCCAGCGCCAAGCGGCGCTTCGCTGCATGCGCAGAAGCGTGCGACGGGCAGGCCATGCGGTCCGAAACGCGGCGGATCGAAGCCGCGATTCGCCGCGGACAGCGGAGAGATGCGCGCTCCAGCAAGCGCCTCGTGCAAAAGGTCGCGTTACCTCACCGGCGCAGCCGCCAGGCCTGCCGTGCCGGCGCGCGACCGCGCTGAAGGACCGCGCGACGCCCGACGCAATCGTTGCGCGGCAACGCCGGTGCCGGGTTCGACTCGGTGCTGCCGCAGGCGGCCGAATGCATCGGGCGCCGCTGCTGGCGCGGTTTGCACGCGTCGCGCCAGCAGCGTGGTGCGCCGGCTATACCGCGCGCAAGCGGTCAGGCGGAGCGAACTGCTGCCGACACGCCAAGCCTCTGGCTCAGGCCGGCGAGGGCAATGCCGCGCTGTCGCCGCCCTCGCCCGGCGGCGCTTCGGCGACATAGGGGAACGCCAGGGTGATGGTTGTGCCGCGCCCCAGTTCGGAGTCCACGTCGACGAAGCCGCCGGCCTGGCGCACCAGGCCGTAGACCTGGGCCAGGCCCAGGCCGGTGCCCTTGCCCTCGGGCTTGGTGGTGAAATAGGCCTCGAACAGCCGCGACTTGGTGTCCTCGGACATGCCCTCGCCCTGATCGCTGACCGACAGGGTCACGTAGCGGCCCGGCTGGCGCATCGCCGCAGCCTGACCCGGCGGCACCTGCAGGTTGCCGCAGCGGATCGATACCACGTCGCCGGATTGGCAGGCGTCGCGTGCGTTCAAGGCCAGGTTCAGCACCGCCTGCTCGACCGAGCTGCGGTCGGCATAGGTGGTGGCGCCGCCGGCCAGGCTGGTCAGTTGCAACTTCATCTCGCCGCCCAACGCCTGCGCCAGCAGCGGCTGCATGTGCGCGACCACCTCGCACAGATCCAGCCACTGCGGCTTGACCGGGTGCGCACGGGCGAAGCCGAGCAGGCGCCGGGTCATCCGCGCGCCGTGTTGCAGCGCCTCGCCGGCGATGCCGAGCAGTTTGCGCTGGTCCGGCTGCAGGCGCTGCGGATGCTCGGCGACCATGCTCACCGAGGTCATCGCGGTCTGCAACATGTTGTTGAAGTCGTGGACGATGCCGGCGAGCATCTGCCCGATCGCCTCGCCTTTCTGCGCCTGGGTCATGGCCCGCTCGGCGACGCGCTGCGCGGCCAGGGCGATGTCCAGCTGCCCGCGCAGCTCGATGTGCTCGGCCTGCAACTGCTGCCCCAGCGTCTCGCTGACGCGCTGCACCGGCACGCCGGCGCCGGTCTGCGGCAGGTCGCCCAGGGTGCGCAGGGCCTCCTCGATCTGGCGGTGCTGGGTGACGTCGCGGCTGATCACCAGCACACTTTCCACTTCGGCGTCGACGTTGGTCAGCGGGCTGGCCTGCACGTGCCACCAGCGTGGCCGGCCGTCGAAGGTTTCGCGCTGCGCCCAGAATTCGTATTGCTCGTTGCGCAAGGCGGCGGCGAACGCCGCTTCCGCGAGCGGCCGCATCTCCTCCGGCCACAGATCCTGCCACGCGCGGCCGACGACGTGCTTGGGCTCGGCCGCGCCGAGCAGGCGCAGGCCGCGCGTGTTGATCGATCGCACGACACCGTCGCGGCCGATCTCCTTGATGCAATCGTGCGAGAGTTCGACGATCTGTCGATAGCGGGCGTGAGTGGACAAGCGGGGTCTCGCGATGAGTGGGTTCAGCATATCGGCATCACCGCAGCGTCACCAGCGCTTCACCGCCGAATCGTGAAGCTGCCAGTATTGAAAACGCGGCGGTATCAGCATTATGCGTGGCACTTGCGCCCTCACCACCATTCTTTTGGTTGAGGATGACCAGACGATTCGCGAACTGGCTCGGATGATGCTCGATGCCGACGGCTATCGGGTCCTGTCCGCCGGCACCGCCCACGAGGCGCTCGCCATGCTCGAACAGGATCCCGATGTGGACCTGATCTTCAGCGACGTGCAGATGCCCGGCGGCGATGGCATGACCATGGTGCGCGAACTGCGCCGGCGTGCGGTCACGATTCCGGCCCTGCTCACCTCCGGCATGAAACATCCCGACACCGCGGCGCTGCCGACGCATACCGGCTTTCTGCCCAAACCCTACAGCCATGCCGGCTTGCTGGCGGCGCTGCAGCGCCTGCAGCCGGCGCACTGACGCAGGGCCGATGCACGGCCTGCGCCCGAGGCCCGCGGACAGCACGCCGCGGCTCAGCCGAACACCAATTTCCCATACTGCGCCGAACGGATCGCCGCCAGACGTTCGGCGACGAAGTGCTCCCCGGCGCGAACATCGCCGAAATACACGCCATCGAACGCATGCCGGCTCAATACCGCACCCTTCGCGTCCGAGATGCGGATCTGCGGCAGCAGCACGCCGTCCGGCGCCGCGGCGAGGACGGCATCCAATACGAAGCCGTCCAGCTCGCGTCGCATCCTTGGGTCCGATGGGTTCATGCCGGCATTGCAGCACAGGCCCGATGAAGACAGCGCAACCTGCGCATTCAGGCCGAGCGGCGTGGCGGATGGCGGCACCGGAAAGGAAACTAAACGGTTCATCGGCTGTGCGGGTCTAACCCACTGTATTGCGGCGAAATCACTATGCGGTAACCGGGCGGGCGCAGCGTAGACAAGCCGCGCGTTTCACGCCCCTTTTATCGCTGCGTTCGTACATTACTGAAGAGGCGCTGACCCGCCGGTATCTGCTGTCCTTCATTTTTCTGGTTTCACGTCGCGCGCCCGCTGCGGACACGCGACGGCAGTCGTTTTCCGTGTGCCCGTCCCCCCCTCCCCGACGGAATCGCCAATGTCGCCTCCCCCGCCCGCCGATCTGCCCGATAGACAACGCGACACCCACCCGGTGCTGCGCGCGCCCCGGCGCCGCCACCGCGATGCGCGCGGACGCTTCATCCGCACCGCCGAGGTCACCGTCAAGCTGCAACCGGCGCCGCGCCGCGCCAGCCTGTTCGTGACCTCGGAAATGGCCGACTTCATCAAGGCCGGCGGCCTGGGCGACGTCGCCGCGGCGCTGCCGCGCGCGCTGCGCGGCAGCTGCGACATCCGGGTGCTGATCCCCGGCTACCCGGCGGTGCTGCGCAAGACCGGTCCGCTGGAGATCGTCGGCCACGTCGCCGCCCACGCCGGGCTGCCGGCCTGCGCGCTGGGCCGCGCGGACCGCCCCGACGGCCTGTGCGTGTACGTGCTGCTGTGCCCGCAGCTGTTCGAACGCCAGGGTTCGCCGTATGTCTCCAGCGAAGGCCGCGACTGGGAAGACAATGCGCTGCGCTTCGCCACGCTGTCGCACGCCGCCGCGCAGATCGCCGGCGGCCGCGCCGGGCTGGACTGGAATCCGGACCTGCTGCATCTCAACGACTGGCCGTGCGCGCTGGCCGCCGCCTATGTGCGCTGGTCCGGCGGCAACACGCCGTGCCTGCTGACCATCCACAACCTGGCCTACCAGGGCCTGTTCCCGTACGCGATGGCCGGCACGCTGGGCATCCCCGACAACGGCCTGCAGGACCTGGAGTTCTACGGGCAGATGTCGTTCCTGCGCGCCGGCATCGTCCACGCCGACCACGTCAACACGGTCAGCGTCAGCTACGCGGCGCAGATCACCGGACCGGCGCAGGGCTGCGGCCTGGACACGCTGCTGGCCCGGCATGCCGCCAGCGGCCGCCTCAGCGGCATCGTCAACGGCATCGACGCCAGCTGGGACCCGCGCACCGACGACCATCTGCACACCCATTTCGGCATCGACCAGGTCCAGGGCAAGCGCGAGAACGCCGCCCAGGTGCGCCGCGCGTTCGGCCTGATCGACAGCGACGGCCCGCTGTTCGCGGTGGTGTCGCGGCTGGTGCACCAGAAAGGCCTGGACATGATCTGCGAGGTGGCGCCGCAGATCGTCGCCGCCGGCGGCCAGATTGTGGTGATCGGCGGCGGCGAGCCGCAGATCGAGCAGGCGGTGGCGGCGCTGGCGCGGCGCTTCCCCGGCCATGTCGGCGCCCATATCGGCTTCGAGGAGCGCTTGGCACGGCGCATGTTCGCCGGTTCGGACTTCCTGCTGATGCCGTCGCGCTTCGAACCCTGCGGGCTGAGCCAGATGTACGCGCAGCGCTTCGGCAGCCTGCCGATCGCGCACGCCACCGGCGGCCTGATCGATACCGTGGACGATGGCGTGACCGGCTTCCTGTTCGAGGAACCCTCGGCCGACGGCCTGCGCCGCTGCCTGCAGCGGGTGTTCCGCACCTTCCGCCTGCCGGGCCTGCTGCAGGCGATGCGCCGCGCGGCGATGCTGCGGCCCAGCGGCTGGGACCTGGCCGGACGCAAGTACATGGCCCTGTACGACCGCACCGCTCCGCTATCGCCGGCGGTGGCATGAGCGAACGGGAACAGGCGCCGGACGCGATCCCGGTGTGGGACGCGCCGCTGGAAGCGGCGAACGACGAACGCGAACGCCTCGCCCTGCAGGCGCTGGCGCGCGGCGAAGCGGTGGACGCGTTCGCCTGGCTGGGCCCGCACGCCGACGAGAACGGCACGATCCGGGTGCGCGCGCTGGTCCCGGGCGCCGATGCGCTGGGCCTGCTCGACGGCAACGGCAAACTGGTGGCGCGGATGCGCGCGCACCCGGAGGCCGAAGGCGTGTTCGAAGGCGAACTGAAGACCACGACGGCCTATCGGCTGCGCATCGTGTGGCCGGACGCCGTGCAGGAAATCGACGACCCCTACGCGTTCGGCCCGGTGCTGGACGAGGCCTGGCTGCAGGGCATGGCCGAGGGCGACGGCGCCGCGCTGCGCACCGCGCTGGGCGCGCACCACACCCGTATCGGCACGGTCGACGGGGTGCGCTTCGCGGTGTGGGCGCCGCATGCGCGGCGGGTCGCGCTGGTCGGCGACTTCAACGGCTGGGACGGCCGCCGCCATCCGCTGCGCCTGCATCGCCAGGCCGGCGTCTGGGAACTGTTCGTGCCCGGGCTGCGCGGCGGCGAGCACTACCAATACGAGATCCTCGACGCCGACGGCACGCCGCTGCCGCGCAAGGCCGACCCGGTCGCCCGCCACAGCACGCGCGCGCCGGACACCGCGTCGGTGGTGCCCAGCGCCGCCGATTTCGCCTGGCACGACTCGGCCTGGCTGGCGCAGCGCGAAACCCGCGCCGGTGCCGCGCAGCCGATGAGCATCTACGAGCTGCACGCCGGCTCCTGGCGCCACGACGCGCACGGCCAGCCGTTGCAGTGGGACGCGCTGGCCGCGCAGCTGATCCCCTACGTGCAGGAACTGGGCTTCACCCATATCGAACTGCTGCCGATCACCGAATATCCGTTCGGCGGCTCCTGGGGCTACCAGCCGCTGGGCCTGTACGCGCCGACCGCGCGGCACGGCGACGCGGACGGTTTCGCGCGCTTCGTCGATGCCTGCCACCAGGCCGGGATCGGGGTGCTCCTGGACTGGGTCGGCGCGCACTTTCCCGACGACGCGCACGGCCTGCAGCGCTTCGACGGCACCGCGCTGTACGAACACGCCGATCCGCGCGAAGGCGTGCACCGCGAGTGGAACACGCTGATCTACAACTACGGCCGCGCCGAAGTGGTCGCCTACCTGATCGGCAGCGCGCTGGAATGGATCGAGCGCTTCCATGTCGACGGCCTGCGCGTGGATGCGGTGGCGGCGATGCTGTACCGCGACTACGGCCGCAACGAGGGCGAATGGGTGCCCAACGCCCAGGGCGGGCGCGAGAACCTGGAGGCGATCGCGTTCCTGCGCCGGCTCAACGCCGAGATCGCGCAACGCTTCCCCGGGGTGCGGGTGATCGCCGAGGAATCCACCGCCTGGCCGGGCGTGACCGCACCGCCGGAGCAGGGCGGGCTGGGTTTCAGCCACAAGTGGAACATGGGCTGGATGCACGACACGCTCAGCTACATGCGGCGCGATCCCATCCACCGCCAGCACCACCACAGCGAGATGAGCTTCGGCCTGGTGTACGCGTTCTCCGAGCACTTCGTGCTGCCGCTGTCGCACGACGAAGTGGTGCACGGCAAGGGTTCGTTGCTGGCGAAGATGCCCGGCGACACCTGGCAGCGCTTCGCCAACCTGCGCGCCTATCTGGCCTTCATGTGGGCGCACCCGGGACGCAAGCTGCTGTTCATGGGCGGCGAGTTCGGGCAGTGGCAGGAATGGGACCACGACCGCGCGCTCGACTGGGCGCAGGCGCAGCGCCCGGAGCATCGCGGCGTGGCGCGGCTGGTCGGCGACCTCAACCGCCAGCTGCGCGCGCTGCCGGCGCTGTACCGCAGCGACCGCGCGGCGGAAGGCTTCGAATGGAGCGTGGCCGACGACCACCGCAACAGCGTGTTCGCCTTCGTGCGCCACGACCGCGCCGGCGGCGCGCCGCCGCTGCTGGCGGTGAGCAACTTCACCCCGAACGTGCACCACGACTACCGCCTGGGCGTGCCGCGCGGCGGGCTGTGGCGCGAAATCCTCAACACCGACAGCGGCCACTACGGCGGCTCCAACCAGGGCAACGGCGGCGCCTTGCGCAGCATCGCGCAGCCGATGCACGGGCACGCGCAATCGCTGGCGCTGACCTTGCCGCCGCTGTCCACCCTCTGGTTGCAAGCGGAGCACTGACTTGAACATCGCAACGAGCGCAACGCCGACCGGCGACGCGGCAACCGCTTCGCCCGCGGCACTGCGCCAGGGCGCCTGGCCCACCGCCGACGGCGCAGTCGCCTTCGTGCTGTGGGCACCGGACGCGAGCAGCGTCGACATCGTGTTCGACGACGGCAGCCGGCAGCCGCTAGCCGCGGCCGCGGACGGCTATTTCGCCGCGACCATCGCCTGCGCCGCCGGCACCCGCTACCGCTACGCCGTCGACGGCGGCGAACCGGTGCCGGACCCGGCCTCGCGCTGGCAGCCCGACGGCGTGCACGGCGCCAGCGCGGTGCTGGCCAGCGACGGCTATCGCTGGCAGCACGCCGCCTGGCGCGGCCGGCCGTGGGCGGAAACGGTGTTCTACGAACTGCACGTGGGCGCCTGCGGCGGCTACGCCGGGTTGCGCGCGCAGTTGCGGACGCTGGCGGCGCTGGGCGTCACCGCGATCGAACTGATGCCGCTGGCCGCG
The DNA here is from genome assembly GCF_014836395.1 of Xanthomonas bonasiae. NCBI lineage: Bacteria > Pseudomonadati > Pseudomonadota > Gammaproteobacteria > Lysobacterales > Lysobacteraceae > Xanthomonas > Xanthomonas bonasiae. The sequence goes on along the minus strand of NZ_JACSQX010000005.1, from coordinate 248,214 downwards.
TTCCCCGGCCGTCACAACTGGGGCTACGACGGCGTGCTGCCGTACGCGCCGGCCGCGGCCTACGGCCATCCGGACGAACTCAAGGCGCTGATCGACGAGGCCCACGGGCTGGGCCTGAGCGTGTTCCTGGACGTGGTCTACAACCACTTCGGCCCGGACGGCAACTACCTCGGCCAGTACGCCTCGGCGTTCTTCCGCGAAGACGCGCCGACCCCGTGGGGCGCGGCGATCGACTTCCGGCTCGCGCCGGTGCAGCGCTACTTCATCGACAACGCGCTGATGTGGCTGCACGAGTACCGCTTCGACGGCCTGCGCCTGGACGCGGTGCACGCGATCGTGCCGAACGCGTTCCTGGACACGCTGCGCGAGGCGATCATGGCCAGCGTGCCGGCCGGGCGCCACGTGCACCTGGTGCTGGAGAACGAGGCCAATCAGGCCGGCGTGCTGGAGCGCGGCTACAGCGCGCAATGGGACGACGATTTCCACAACAGCCTGCACGTGCTGCTGACCGGCGAGAACGAGGGCTACTACGCCGGCTTCGCCGACGCGCCGGCGCAACACCTGGCGCGGGTGCTGGGCGAAGGCTTCGCCTACCAGGGCCAGGCCGACCACCGCGGGCATGCGCGCGGCGAGCCGAGCGCGCAGCTGCCGCCGCACAAGTTCGTGATCTTCGCGCAGAACCACGACCAGATCGGCAACCGCGCGCGCGGCGACCGGCTGATCACCCAGGTGTCCGAGCCGGCGCTGCGCGCGGCGCTGGCGCTGACCGCGCTGACCCCGATGATCCCGCTGTTCTTCATGGGCGAGCCGTGGGGCAGCCGCACCCCGTTCCTGTTCTTCACCGACTTCGCGCCGCCGCTGGACGAGGCGGTGCGCGAAGGCCGGCGCCGCGAGTTCGCGCATTTCGCCGCGTTCGCCGATCCTGAGCAGCGCGCGACCATTCCCGACCCGAACGCGCCGAGCACGTTCGCAGCGTCCATCGCCGACATCAGCGATGCCACCCACGGCGACGGCGCGCGCTGGCGCGACTGGTTCGTGGCGCTGATGGCGCTGCGCCGCCAGCATCTGGTACCGGCGTTGCCCCAGGCACGCGCCGTGGGCGCCCGCATGCTGGGGCCGAGGGCGGTGGCCGCGGGCTGGACCCTGGGCGGCGGCGAGTGGCACGTGGCCGCCAACTTCGGCGATACGCCGGTGGCGCTGGATCTGCCTGGCGCGACGGTCCATGCCGAAAACGCTGGCGACGATCCGGCGCAGCTGCCGCCGAACGCCTTCGTCGCCCGCTACCGGGCCGGTTCCGCCGCGTGAGCGCGGGCTGTCGCGACGCCATCGCGACAGCGCTTCCGGCACGCTGCCCCTCCCGTGCGTCGCCCGCGACCGTGCGCCTGCCTGACAGGTGCGCGGCGCTCGCGGCGACGGCGGTGCGTCCTTCTTTCCCCATTGCCGCGGCCCCGACTCGCCCATGACCGATACCCCCCTGCACACCCTGGCGTCCGCCGCCGGCCTGCTGGTCGACTGGATCGACGCATCCGACACGCCGCGCACGGTCGGCACGGACACGCTGCGCAGCGTGCTCGGTGCGCTCGGCCTGGACGCGCGCGACGATGCCGCCTGCCGCGACAGCCTGCGCCAGCTGCAGGCCAGCGGCGGCAGCGCCGCGCCGCTGCTGACCGCCGACGTCGGCACGCCGATCGACGCCGGCGGCACGCCGGGTGCGGCGTACCGGCTCGAGCACGAGGACGGTAGCCGCCGCGACGGCCGCTTCGATGCGCAGGGCCGCCTCGCCGCGCTCGACACGCACGGCTACTGGACGCTGCAGCACGGCGACCGCCACACCACGCTGGCGGTGGCGCCGGTGCGTTGCTACGGCGTCGCCGAGGCGGTCGGCGAGGACGCGCCGCGGCGCTGGGGCCTGTCGCTGCAGGTGTATTCGGCGCAAGGCCCGGACGACGCCGGCATCGGCGATGCGGACGGCGTCGCCGCCTGGGCCGAGCGCATCGCGCGTGCCGGCGGCGATGCGATCGCGTTGAGCCCGGTACATGCGGCGCGACCGATCGGCACGCACTACAGCCCGTATTCGCCGGGCGACCGCCGTTTCCTGGATCCGCTGCAGGCCGCCCCGGCACGCGTGCTCGGTACCGCCATGGCGCAGCGCGCCCTGCAGGCCGCCGGGCTGCAACAGGCCTTCGCCGAAGCGCAGACCCGCGCGCTGATCGACTGGCCGGCCTCGTCTGCCGCGAAGTGGCAGTGGCTGCGCCAGCTGCACGCCGACTTCGCCCAGGCCGACGCCGCGCTCCATGCCGATTTCGCCGCGTTCCAGCACGAACGCGGCGCCGCCTTGCACGACTACGCCGCGTTCGCCGCGCGCGATTTCGGCGATGCCGATCCGGCCCTGCACAGCTTCGCGCAGTGGCTGGCCGCGCGCAGTTGGGCCGGCGTGCAGCGGCACGCGCGCGATGCCGGCATGGGCATCGGCCTGATCGCCGACCTGGCGGTGGGCTTCGATCCCGGCGGCGCCGAGGCCGCGGCCTGGCCGCAGGCGGTGCTGGCCGGGCTGGAACTGGGCGCGCCGCCGGATGCGTTCAACGGCGATGGCCAGGCCTGGGGCATCGGCGGCTATTCGCCGACCGGGCTGCGCGCCAGCGGCTTCACGCCGTTCATCGAGCTGCTGCGTGCGGTGATGCGCGACCGCGGCGGCGTGCGCATCGACCACATCCTCGGCCTGTTGCGGCTGTGGACGATCCCGCGCGGCGCCCGTTCCGCCGACGGCGTGTACCTGCGCTATCCGCTGCACGACCTGCTGCGCCTGCTGGCGCTGGAATCGTGGCGGCACCGCGCGATCGTGATCGGCGAAGACCTGGGCGTGGTGCCGGACGGCATCCGCGCCGAACTGTCGCAGCGCGGGGTGATGGGCATCGACGTGCTGCTGTTCACCCGCGACGCCAAGGGCGCGTTCCTGGCGCCGGCGCAATGGCGCGGCGATGCCATCGCCACCACCACCACCCACGACCTGCCGACGCTGCGCGGCTGGCGCCGCGGCGAGGACATCGACTGGCGCCACCGCCTGCAGCTGTCCGATGCCGCGCAGCAACGCGCCGACCATCTGGCCCGCATCACCGACGTGGCGCGCATGGACGCCGCCGTCGCCGCAGCGCTGCCGCAGGCGCACGACCCCGAACTGGATGCGCTGCGCTTCGTCGCCGCCACGCCCTCGCCGCTGGCGCTGCTGCCGGCCGAGGACGCGCTGGGCCTGGACCAGCAACCCAATCTGCCCGGCACCGTCGATGGCCACCCGAACTGGCGCCGGCGCTTGCCGGCGGCGGACACGGCGGCCGCCGGCGCGCCGCTCGCCACCCGCCTGGGGGCGTTCGCGCACGCGCGCCGCACCGCCTCCGCCGCGCAAGGAACCGACGCATGAGCTTCACTCCGCTGCGCGCCACCGCGCGCCTGCAACTGCACGCCGGATTCACCCTGCTCGACGCCGCCGCGCAGGTGCCCTACTACGCCGGCCTGGGCATCAGCCATCTGTACCTGTCGCCGATCGGCACCGCCGTGCCCGGCTCCACCCACGGCTACGACGTCACCGATCCACGCCAGGTCAACCCAGAACTCGGCGGCGAGCCCGCGCTGCTGCACCTGTCCGAGCGCGTGCGCGCGCACGGCATGGGCCTGATCCTGGACATCGTGCCCAACCACATGGCCGCGCACGCGGCCAATCCATGGTGGTGGGACGTGCTCAAGCATGGCCGGCGCAGCCGCCACGCCGGCTGGTTCGACATCGACTGGCGCGCGCCCGGACGCGACGGCAAGCTGTGGCTGCCGGTGCTGGACCGCGCCTACGCGCAGGCGTTGAGCGAAGGCGCGCTGCAACTGCGCGTGGCCGAGGACGGCGAGGTGCAGCTGGAACACCACGACCAGCGCTTCCCGATCCGCCTGGAAGGCGCCGTGGCCCAGGATCCGCCGGCCGCACGCCAGGCCTGGGCGGCACGGCTCAACGACGCCGCGCGGCTGGGCGACGACGCGCTGCATCGGCTGATCGAACGCCAGTGCTACCGGCTGGCCTGGTGGCGGGTCGGCAACGACATGCTCAACTACCGCCGCTTCTTCGACATCACCTCGCTGGCGGCACTGCGCGTGGAGCAGAACGACGTGTTCGCCGCGGTGCACGAACTGCCGCTGCGGCTGGTCGCCGAAGGCCATCTCGATGGCGTGCGCGTGGACCACGTCGATGGCCTGGCCGATCCCACCGGCTACGTGCAGCGCCTGCGCGCGCAGCTGGACCGCGCCGGGCGCCGCCGCGGCATCGCCGCCGGCGGCATCGCGCTGTACATCGAGAAGATCCTGGCACCGCAGGAGACGTTGCGCAGCGACTGGCCGTGCGACGGTAGCACCGGCTACGACTTCATGGACCAGGTCGCCGGCGTGCTGCACGACCCGGCCGGCGCCGCACCGCTGACCGCGCTGTGGCGCCGCGAGACCAGCCGCAGCGGCGACTTCGGCCAGGAACAGCGCGCCGCGCGCGACGAGATCCTGCAAGGGTCGCTGCAGACCGAATTCGTGCGCACCGTGCAGGCGCTGGCCGCCGCCGCGCACCTGGACCCGGCCACCCGCGAGTTCAGCCCGCAGATGCTGGCGCGCGGCCTGATGGCGCTGTTGCGGCACTTCGAGGTGTACCGCACCTACGCCGGGCCGGATGGCCTGGACGAAGCCGATGCGGCGCGCCTGGCGCAGGCCGCGCAGCACGCGCGCGCCGGCGCCGAGCCGCGGGTGTGCGCGGCGATCGACGCGATCGAGCGCTGGAGCCGCGACGGCCGCGGCACCGGCAAGGCGCAGATCGCGCTGCGGCGCATCGTGCGCCGGCGCATCGAACAGCTGTCGGCGCCGCTCAACGCCAAGTCGGTCGAGGACACAGCGTTCTATCGCCACGGCGTGCTGCTGTCGCGCAACGAGGTCGGCAGCGACCCGGACGTGTTCGCGCTGGCGCCGGACGCGTTCCACGCCGCCAACGCCGCGCGCGCGCAGCACCATCCGCGCGCCTTGCTGGCCACCGCCACCCACGACCACAAGCGCGGCGAAGATGTGCGCATGCGCCTGGCCGCGCTCAGCGCGCAGGCGCCGTGGTGGGCCGAACAGGTGGCGCGCTTCCAGGCCTTGTCCGCCGACCTGCTGCCGGCCGGCAGCGCCGCGCCGCTGCCCGGCGACGTGCTGATGCTGTGGCAGATGCTGGTCGCCGCCTGGCCGCTGGAACTGGCCAGCGACGACGCCGCCGGCCTGGCCGACTACGCCGAGCGCATCGGCGCCTGGCAGCTGAAGGCCGCCCGCGAGGCCAAGCTGCGTACCTACTGGACCTGGCCGGACGAGGCCTACGAACGCGGCGCGCGCGCACTGCTGGACGCGGCGCTGCTGGCGCCGGCCGGCGCGCCGCTGCGCGAGGCGCTGGCCCAGGCCGCGGCCGCGCTGGCCCCGGCCGGCGCGCTCAACAGCCTGGTGCAGACCACGCTGCGGCTGAGCGTGCCAGGCGTGCCCGACCTGTACCAAGGCAGCGAAGGCTGGGACCTGTCGTTGGTCGATCCGGACAACCGCCGCCCGGTGGACTACGCGCTGCGCCAGGCCTGGCTGCACGACGCCACCGCGCCGTCGGCACTGCTGCGCGACTGGCACAGCGGCCATGTCAAGGCGTGGCTGACCGCGCAGCTGCTGCACCTGCGCGGCGCGCATCCGGCGCTGTTCGCGCATGGCCGCTATCGCCCGCTGCAGGCGCAGGGTCCGCACGCCCAACACGTGCTCGGCTTCGCGCGCGAACACGAGGGCCTGACCCTGCTGGTGGTGGTGCCGCGCCTGACCGCCGCGGCGCAACCGCTGGATGCGGCGGCGCCGCTGCGCGCGCAGCTGGATTGGCGTAACACCTTTCTGACGCTGCCCGCGGCACAGTACCGGCACGTGCTGAGCGGGCGCGACCTCGCGGCATCGGCCTCGATGCCGGTGGCGGACCTGCTCGCCGACTTCCCGGTGGCCGTGCTGGCCGCCGTTCCCTGACATGCCGGTGGCCGTGCTGGCCACCTTCCCCCGACAAGACCGCCATGGACGCAGAAACACGCCAGCGCCGCATCGAACAACTCGCACACGAAATCTGGGAAGCCGAAGGCCGGCCCGACGGCCGCGCCGCCCGTCATTGGGCCATGGCCGAACGCCTGGTCGACGCCGAAGCCCGCGCCGATCCGCAAGACCACTCGCTTTCCCCAGCCGGCAACGGCCCCGCCACGTCGTAAGGATTTCGCATGCCGCTTCGCAAGCTCGCCCGCCGCTCCCGCATCCGCGAAGGCCGCTCGTATCCGCTCGGCGCCACCTGGGACGGCCTGGGCGTCAATTTCGCGCTGTACTCGACCAATGCCACCAAGGTCGAACTGTGCCTGTTCGACGAGCGCGGCCGCGAGGTCGAGCGCATCGTGCTGCCCGAGTACACCGACGAGATCTGGCACGGCTACCTGCCCGATGCGCGCCCCGGCCAGCTGTACGGCTACCGCGTGTACGGTCCGTACGCACCCGATGCCGGGCACCGCTTCAATCCCAACAAGCTGCTGCTCGATCCCTACGCCAAGCAACTGGTCGGCGAGCTGAAATGGGCGCCTGCCTTGTTCGGCTACACCATCGGCCACAAGGATGCGGACCTGAGCTTCGACCGCCGCGACAGCGCCGCCTACGTGCCCAAGTGCGCGGTGATCGATCCGGCCTTCACCTGGGGCAAGGACCAGCGCCTGCAGACGCCCTGGGACCGCACGGTGATCTACGAGACCCACGTGCGCGGCACCACCATGCGCCATCCGTCGGTGCCGGAGGCCTGGCGCGGCACCTTCTCCGGGCTCAAGGTGGACGAGGTGGTCGAGCACATCAAGCGGCTCGGCATGACCGCGGTGGAACTGCTGCCGGTGCACGCCTTCGTCGACGACGAATACCTGCTCAAGCAGGGCCTGCGCAACTACTGGGGCTACAACACCATCGGCTTCTTCGCGCCGCAGCCGCGCTACATGGCCACGCGCACGGTCGCCGAGTTCAAGCAGATGGTGGCGCGCCTGCACCACGCCGGGCTGGAGGTGATCCTGGACGTGGTCTACAACCACACCGCCGAAGGCAACGAACTGGGGCCGACGCTGTCGTTCAAGGGCATCGACAACGCCAGCTATTACCGCCTGGCGCAGGACCGCCGCTTCTACATCAACGATACCGGCACCGGCAACACCTTCGACCTGACCAATGCCGGCGCGCTGCGCATGGTCAACGACTCGCTGCGCTACTGGGTGTCGGAGATGCACGTGGACGGGTTCCGCTTCGACCTGGCCACCATCCTTGGCCGCGAACACCACGGCTTCGATCCCAAGGGCGGCTTCCTCGACGCCTGCCGCCAGGATCCGCTGCTGAGCCAGGTCAAGCTGATCGCCGAACCGTGGGACGTCGGTCCCGGCGGCTACCAGGTCGGCGGCTTCCCGCCCGGCTGGTCGGAATGGAACGACAAGTTCCGCGACAACGTGCGCGCGTTCTGGCGCGGCGACGAAGGCCAGCTGGCGGAACTGGCCACGCGCCTGACCGGCTCGGCCGACCTGTTCAACCACCGCGGCCGCCGCCCCACCGCCTCGGTCAACTTCGTCACCGCCCACGACGGCTTCACCCTGCACGACCTGGTCAGCTACGAGCACAAGCACAACGAAGCCAACGGCGAGGACAACCGCGACGGCTCGGACAACAACATCTCGGCCAACTACGGGGTCGAGGGCGAGAGCGACGACCCTGAGATCAACGCGCTGCGCCTGCGGCAGATGCGCAACATGCTGGCCACGCTGCTGCTGTCGCAGGGCACGCCGATGCTGCTGGCCGGCGACGAGTTCGGGCGCAGCAAGGGCGGCAACAACAACACCTACTGCCAGGACAACGAGCTGACCTGGCTGAACTGGGAAAGCGGCGAGCGCGCGCAGCGGCTGACCGCGTTCGTGACGCGCCTGACCCACCTGCGCGCGCACTATCCGCTGCTGCACCGCGCACGCTTCTTCGACGGCGTCTACGACGAAGAACTGGGCATCAAAGACGTGAGCTGGCTGGCGCCGGACGGCGAGGAAATGAACGATGCATCCTGGCACGATCCGCACGCACGCGCGCTGATGATGCGCCTGGACGGCAAGGCGCCGTCCAGCGGCCTGCGCCAGGCCGCGTCGAACGTGACCTTGCTGATGATCGTCAACGGCGCCACCGAGGACGTGACCTTCACCTTGCCGATGGTCGAAGGCGAGCACTGGCGCGTGCTGATCGACACCGCCGAACGCGACCACGAACACGGCCTGCCCGGCGGCTCGCAATGGCATGGCATCTGCCGCTCGCTGACCCTGCTGGCCGCGGAACGCGACGGCAAGGTCGCCGCCGCCCAGCACCAGAATGCGGCGCCGCCGCCGGCACCGGCGGCGTAACGCGAAGCGGTGGCAGACAGCGGCCCAGATCGATTGTTGGGCCGCTCTCAGCACAGACAAGCCCGCTTATTAGGAGCGGCTTCAGCCGCGACAGTGTCCGCAGCCGGTGGCCCATCCGGATTCAGGATGTCGCGGTGGTTCGGGGTCATCGACTTCGGAACGTTACACGGTGCCGAGATAGTTCGACTCCGCTCGTCGCGGCTGAAGCCGCTCCTACAGAGGATCGCGGCAGATTCCAAGGCGGTGCACTGTAGGAGCGGCTTCAGCCGCGACTGTATCCGCAGCCGGTGGCCCATCTGGATTCAGGATGTCGCGGTGGTTCGGGGTCATCGACTTCGGAACGTTACACGATGCCGAGATAGTTCGACTCCGCTCGTCGCGGCTGAAGTCGCTCCTACAGGGAGCGTTGGCGAATTTTCGATGCCCATGTTGTCAGTTGTGGGAGCGACTTCAGTCCGACGGGCTCCTCGGGTAAAGCCCGTCGCGACTGAAGTCGCTCCCACAAGGAATCACGCTATCGCCTGCAGTACGTGCAACTGCGCGGGCTGCGCCTGCGCTTCGCCCACCGCGCCGCCGATCAGGATCACCCCCGGCGCGCCGATGCCCAAACCTTCGACATCGGCGGCCAAGCGGTCCAGTGTGGTCAGCAACTGCGCCTGCTGCGGCAGGCTCGCCGATTGCACCACCGCCGCCGGCGTGGCGCCGGGCAGGTGGCGCAGCAAGGCCGACGTCAGCGCGGCGATGCGGCCCATGCCCATGTAGATCGCCAGCGTGGTGCGGGTGGCGCACAGCGCCGCCCAGTCCGGCTCGCCATGGTCCTGGGTGTGCGCGGTGACGAAGGTGATGCCGTGACAGTGGTCGCGATGGGTCAGCGACATGCCCAGCCCGGCCGCCGCCGCGAACCCCGCGCTGACGCCATTGACGATCCGCACCGCCACGCCCGACGCGCGCAGGAAGGCGATCTCCTCGCCGGCGCGGCCGAACAGCAACGCTTCGCCGCCCTTGGCGCGCACCACATTGGCGCCCTGCAGGGCATAGCGCCGCATCAGCCGGCAGATGAAATCCTGCGGCGTGGAACGGCAACCGCCGCGCTTGCCGACGCGGATCACCCGCGCCTGCGGCGCGAACTGCACGATGTCGGGATTGACCAGATCGTCGAGCAGCAGCACCTGCGCCGCCGCCAGTGCCTTGACCGCCTTCAGCGTCAGCAGTTCCAGGTCGCCAGGACCGGCCGACAACAACACCACTTCGCCGCCGCCACACACACCGGACGCGCTTGCATCGTTCATCGCAGACTCCAGCCAGAAAGAAGGAACAACCCCAGGGACATCGCACCCGCCTGTGCCCGGCTGCGCCCATCCGCAATGCCGTCTGCCTGCGCCCGCGACGCGCGCGCTCGCCGCGCCCTGCCGGCGGCGTGGCGCGGGCCGCGGGCGCATGCGACGTTCGTCGCGCCATTCGCTGCTGACACCAGGGCGGCGCTCGCGCCGCGACCACTCATGTGCACGCGGTTGCCGCGTACTCTCGCAGCGGCGGCGGCGTGTGCGACGCGGGAAGATCTCGCGAGCGCCAGTCCCATTGCGTTACCCAACCGCCGCAGCTGCGGCAGGCGCTGGCCACCGGCGCGTCGCTGCGCGTTGTCGCCCGCCTGACGCGGAAGGCCGACGCCTGCGGCATTTCCTGCACACTCCGCGGCAGGCACAAGGGCAGCCTGGAAGCCACAGCCGTTCATGCGCTTGCGGCCGTGGCGCACAGCCGCAGCACCTGCGGCATGCACGAGCCACACACGCTGCCGCAGCCCAGCCGCGTGCGGATCTCGGCCGGCGCCGCGCCGCCCGCGGCTTCGGCGCGGATCGCCGATTCGCGCACCTGCGTGCACTGGCACACCACCGGATCGCGCGCCGCGCCGCCGGCCTGCGCGAATGCCGCCAGCCGCGCGCCGTGCCAGGCGTCGCCGCTCAATGCACGCTCGAGCAACGCTTCGCCGCCGGCATCGCGCTGCGCACCCGCCAGCAGCAGGCCGTCGAGATGGCTGAGCGGCGCGGCGCCGCGCCAGGCCACGCGCTTGAGCAGGCCGCGGCGCGCGTCCCGGTATTCGAGGGTATCGGCGTCGCCGCCGGCCAGCGCCAGCGCCGCGGCCAGCGCTTCCAGCTGCGCGGGCGCCGGCGCCTGCTCGGCGGCGGCGCGCAGCACCAGCCAGGCCTGATCCTGTTCGCCGGCCTCGGCCTGCAGGCTCAACGCGGCATAGCCGAAGTCGCGCAGCCACGGCTGCGCCGCCGCCTGCAGCGCGAGTGCATCGCCGCGCCGGGCCAGCAACAGATGCCAGCCGAACTCGGCCTTCTCCACACGCACTGCCGCGTGCTTGAGCTCGGGCTGCTGCGAACGCGCGTCCACCGCGCCCAGGCTGAGTTCGTTGATGCCGCCGCTGTGCAGGAACTGCGCGTTCCAGTGCATCGCCGCGAACACGTCGCCCGAACGCATTTCCTCGCACGCTTCCAGCGGCAACACCAGGCTGCCGCGCTTGCTGACGATGCGCACCAGGTCGCCGGCGCGCAGTCCGCGCCGCGCGGCGTCCTGCGGATGCATGCGCAGGCCCGGCTGCGGGCTGTGCGCGAACAGCCCCGGCACCCGGCCGCTGCGCGACATGCCGTGCCACTGGTCGCGCAGGCGCCCGCTCAGCAGGCGCAACGGAAACCGCGCCGACGTCGGTTCGGCCACTGGCTTGTACGGCGTGGGATGGAAACGCGCACGCCCGTCGGCGGTGGCGAACACGCCATCGGCATAGCGCCGCGCCTGGCCATGCGCGGCGCCGGCCGGTAGCGGCCATTGCTGCGGGCCTTGCGCATCCAGCCGCGCGTAGTCGAGTCCGCCGATGTCCAGGTCGCGGCCGACCGTCAGTGCACGGTGCTCGTCGAACACCGCCGCGGTATCGGCGAAGCCGAAACGCGAACCGGCCGACGACGCATCTAGCCGTGCTTCCAGCCGCCGCGCCACTTCGTTGGCGATCCACCAGTCCGGCCTGGCCGCGCCCGCTGCCGGCAGCGCCTTGCGCACGCGCGAGACGCGGCGCTCGGAATTGGTCACCGTGCCGTCCTTCTCGCCCCAGCTCGCCGCCGGCAGCAGCACATCGGCGTAGGGCACGGTGTCGGTGTGCACAAACGCTTCCTGCACGATCACCAGCTCGGCCTGGCGCAAGGCATCGCGCACCTGTGCGATGTCCGGCATCGAGTGCACGGGATTGGTGCAGGCGATCCACACCGCCTTGACCTCGCCGCGGCGCAACGCATCGAACAGCGCCACCGCCGGCAGGCCGGGACGCGCCGACAGGCGATCGGCCGGCAGCTGCCACAGCCGCTCCAGGTCGGCGCGATCGGTCGCGCTGCTGATCTCGCGGTGCGCGGCCAGCATCGTCGCCATGCCGCCGACCTCGCGCCCGCCCATCGCGTTCGGTTGCCCGGTCAGCGAGAACGGGCCGGCGCCGGGCTTGCCGATCTGCGCGGTGGCCAGATGCAGATGGATCAGCGCCAGGTTCTTGTCGGTGCCGTGCGCGGACTGGTTCAGGCCCATGCAATACAGCGACAGTGCCGGCAGGTCGCGAGCGAACCACTCCGCCGCCTGCACCAGGTCGGCGACCGGGATGCCGCAGAGGTCGGCGGCCATCGCCGGGGTGTATTCGCGCAGCGTCTGCCGCAATTCGGCGAAGCCCTGGGTATGCGCGGCGATGAATCCGCGGTCGATGCGGTCTTCCCAGATCAGGTGGTGCAGCATGCCGTTGAACAGCGCCACGTCGGTACCGGGCTGGATCGGCAGATGCAGGTCAGCCATCGCCGCGGTGTCGGTGCGGCGCGGATCGACCACGATCCAGCGCACGTCCGGATCGCGCGCGCGCGCGTCCTCGAGCCGGCGGAACAGCACCGGATGCGCGTAGGCCATGTTGCTGCCGGCCAGCAGCACGGTCCTGGCCAGCTCCAGGTCTTCGTAGCAGGTCGGCGGGCCGTCCGCGCCCAGCGCCACCTTGTAGCCGCTGACCGCGCTGGACATGCACAGCCGCGAATTGGTGTCGATGTTGTTGGTGCCGATCAGGCCCTTGGCCAGCTTGTTGAAGACGTAGTAGTCCTCGGTCAGCAGCTGTCCCGACAGGTAGAACGCCACCGCGTCCGGCCCGTGCCGCTCGACGATGCCGGCCAGGCGCTCGGCCACGCTGTCCAGTGCCACCGCCCAGTCCACCGCGCGCCGCGGCGTGTCGCGATGCGTGCGCAGTTCCGGCTGCAGCGCGCGGCCATGCAGGCTGCGCACGGTCTCCGGCAGGGTGCGGCCCTTGCTGCACAGCCGGCCGTAGTTGGCCGGGTGTTGCGGGTCGCCTTCGATGCCGACGATGCGCGCCGCGCCGTCGGCGCCGTGCTCGGTCTCGATCAGCACGCCGCAGCCGACGCCGCAGTAGCAGCAGGTGGAACGGGTCAGCGTGCGCCGTGCCACGTTGTCCGCGACTGCGCTCGCGCCGGGCACGTGCGCGCCGTCCATCACGCGGCGCCCTGCAACGACAGCCACACGTCGCCATCGTCCACGCGCACCGGATAGCGACGTGTGCAGCCCACGTCCGGCGCGCAGGCCTGGCCGCTGTCCAGCGCGATGTTCCAGTTGTGCAGCGGGCAGGTGACGCTGTCGCCGGCGACGATGCCCTGCGACAGCGGACCGCCCTTGTGCGGGCAGCGATCGACCAGCGCGAACACGCGGTCGCCGGCGGTGCGGAACAGCGCGATCGGGTCGGTGCCGTCGATCTGCAGCACGCGCGCGCCGAGCGAAGGGATCTCGTCGATGCGGCAGATGCGGATCCAGCGGCGGGCGCTGGCGTCGGACGCGACGGGATCGGAAGCGGCTGCGTTCATCGCTCAGTCCTCCACCAGCGCCAGCGGCGCGGCCACGCGCAACGGCTGGAATTCGCGCTGCCTGGCGCCGGCGATGCGCTCGGCCCACGGATCGGGCAGGCCTTCCAGTGCGTACAGCAGGCGCTCGTACAGCGCGCGCCGGTTGGCCGCGTCCTCGATCACCCGCTGGCGGATGTAGTCCATGCCCACCCGCTCGATGTAGTGCACGGTGCGGTCCAGGTAGTAGGCCTCCTCGCGGTACAGCTGCAGGAACGCGCCGGTGTACTCCTTCACCTCCTCGGCGGTCCTGACCTTGACCAGGAACTTGGCGACCTCGGTCTTCATCCCGCCGTTGCCGCCGATATGCAGCTCCCAGCCCGACTCCACCGCGATGATGCCCACGTCCTTGATCCCCGACTCGGCGCAGTTGCGCGGGCAGCCGGACACCGCCAGCTTCACCTTGTGCGGGCTCCACATGTTGGCCAGCATGGTTTCCAGGTCGATGCCCATCTGCGTGCTGTTCTGCGTGCCGAAGCGGCAGAACTCGCTGCCCACGCAGGTCTTCACCGTACGGATCGACTTGCCATAGGCGTGTCCGGAATTCATCCCCAGGTCCTTCCACACCGCAACCAAATCTTCCTTGCGGATGCCGAGCAGATCGATGCGCTGGCCGCCGGTGACCTTGACCATCGGTACCGCGTACTTGTCGGCGACGTCGGCGATGCGGCGCAGTTCCGAGGCGTTGGTCACCCCGCCCTTCATCTGCGGGATCACCGAGAACGTGCCGTCCTTCTGGATGTTGGCGTGGGCGCGTTCGTTGATGAAGCGCGACTGCGGATCGTCCACCGCCTCGCGCGGCCAGGTCGACAGCAGGTAGTAGTTGATCGCCGGGCGGCAGGTGGCGCAGCCGTTCGGACTGCGCCATTGCAACTGCGCGTACACCGCACCATGCGTGAGCAGCCTGCCCTCGCGGATCGCCTGGCGCACCTCGCCATGGCTCAGGTCGGTGCAGCCGCACACCGCCTTGGTCTTGGGCGTCTGCTGAAAGTTGGAGCCCAGGCAGTTCATCAGGATCTGCTCGACCAGGCCGGTGCACGAGCCGCAGGAGCTGGCCGCCTTGGTCTGCTTCTTGACCTCGTCCACGGTGAACAGGCCTTGCGCGTTGATCGCCTTGACGATGGTGCCCTTGCACACGCCGTTGCAGCCGCACACCTCGTCGCTGTCGCGCATCGCGCTGGCGCGGTCCTGGCCGGCGGTGCCGGCGTCGCCGAGCGCGCTCTCGCCGAACATCAACCGCTCGCGGCGCTCGCCGATCGGGCTGGCATCCTTGAGCAACTGGAAATACCAGGCGCCGTCGTTGGTATCGCCGTACAGGCAGGCGCCGACCAGCCTGTCGTCCTTCAGCACCAGCTTCTTGTAGACGCCGCCGGCCGGATCGGACAGCACGATCTCCTCGCTGCCCTCCCCGCCCATGAAATCGCCGGCCGAGAACAGGTCGATGCCGGTGACCTTGAGCTTGGTCGAGGCCACCGACCCGCGGTAGATGCCGATGCCGAACCCGGCCAGGTGGTTGGCGCAGATCTTGGCCTGCTCGAACAGCGGCGCGACCAGGCCGTAGGCGATGCCGCGGTGGCTGGCGCATTCACCGACCGCGTACACCCGCGGGTCGAAGGTCTGCAGCGTATCGTTGACCACGATGCCGCGCGTGCAGTGGATGCCGGCGGCCTGCGCCAGCGCGATGTTGGGACGGATGCCGGCGGCCATCACCACCAGGTCGGCCGGCACCTCGCTGCCGTCGGAGAATTTCACCGCCACCACTTCGCCGTCGGCATTGCCGACCAGCTCGGTGGTGGAGGTGCCGAGGCGAAACTCCAGGCCTCGTTCGCTGAGCGATTGCTGCAGCAACTGCCCGGCGACCGGGTCGAGCTGGCGCTCCAGCAACCAGTCGGCCAGGTGCACCACGGTCACCTGCATGCCGCGCTGCTTCAGCCCGTTCGCCGCCTCCAGGCCGAGCAGGCCGCCGCCGATCACCACGGCATGGCGCTTGCGCGTGGCGGTGTCGATCATGGTCTGCGTGTCGTGCATGTCGCGGTAGCCGATCACGCCCTTCAGCTCCTTGCCCGGCACCGGCAGCACGATCGGCAGCGAGCCGGTGGCCAGCAGCAGGCGATCGTACGGCGCCTCGGTGCCGTCGGCGGCGATCACCTTGCGCCTGATCCGATCGATGCGGGTGACTTCCTTGCCCACATGCAGGCGGATGCCGTGCTCCGCGTACCAGGCCAGCGGATTGAGCACGATCTCGTCGAACCGCTGTTCGCCGGCCAGCACCGGCGAGAGCAGGATGCGGTTGTAGTTCGGATGCGGCTCGGCGCCGAACACGGTGATGTCGTACATCCCCGGCATCAGCTTGAGCAGTTCTTCCACGGTGCGGATGCCGGCCATGCCGTTGCCCACCACCACCAATCTTGGCTTGTTCATGCGAGTCTCGCTTCGGTGGAGAGGATCAGACGCGCGCCGCGCCGGCCGCGGCCCATTGGCTGCGCCAGTGCTGCTTGACGTTGGACAGCAGGCCCCAGGCCAGCAGCGCGCAGCCGGCGAACAGCCACAGCCCCAGCGCATAGCTGCCGGTGTGCTGCTTGACGATGCCCAACCCCGCGGCGAGCAGAAAACCGCCGATGCCGCCGGCCATGCCGATCAGCCCGGTCATCAGCCCGATGTCGCGACCGAAACGCTGCGGCACCAGTTGGAACACCGCGCCGTTGCCGGTGCCCAGGCACAGCAGGGTCAGCACGAACAGCGCCACCGTCGCCGCCGGGCCGCCGACGCCGATCGCCGCAGCGGCGACCAGCAACGCCACCAGCAGATAGATCGACAGCAACGTGCGCGTGCCGCCGATGCGATCGGCCAGCGCGCCGCCCAGCGGACGCATCACCGAACCGGCCAGCACGCACGCCGCGGTAGCCCAGCCGGCCAGCTTCGGCGAGAAGTCGAACTGATCGTGGAAGTAGCCGGGCAAGGCGCTGGCGAACCCGGCGAAACCGCCGAAGGTGATCGCGTAGAACAGCATGAACCACCACGAATCGCGGTTGCCGACCAGCACCCGCGCGTAGTCGCCCAGATGCTTGCGCGGCACCTCCACCGGCGCGTCCTTGGCGAACGCCGCGAACACCAGCAAGGTCAACAGCAGCGGGATGCAGGCCAGCCCGAACACCGCCTGGTAGCCGAACGCGGTGGCCAGCACCGGCGCGAACAGCGCCGCGAACACCGTCCCGGAATTGCCGGCGCCGGCGATGCCCATCGCCGTGCCCTGATGCTGCGGCGGATACCAGCGCGAGGCCAGCGGCAGCGCCACCGCGAACGAGGCCCCGGCCACGCCCAGCATCAGCCCCAGCAGCAGCACCTGCGCGAAGCTGCGCACGCCCAGCTGCCACGCCACCGCCAGCGCCACGATCACCAGCACCTGCGCCAGCATCCCCGCGCGCTTGGCGCCGATCACATCGGCGAGCATGCCCAGGAACAGCCGCAGCACCGCCCCGCACAGGATCGGCACCGCGACCATCAGCGCGCGCTGCTGCGTATCCAGCTGCAACGCCGCGGCGATCTGCACCTGCAGCGGACCGAGCAGGTACCAGACCATGAAACTCAGGTCGAAATACAGGAACGCCGACAACAGCGTGGGCGTATGCCCGGCTTGCCAGAACGATCGGTTCATCCGCGCCATCTCCGAGAAACGTTGGGCCGCAGCGCTGCACACCACCCGCAGCGCGCGGTAGTCGAGGTGAGGGAAAAACGAAAACGGCGCCGTCCGGTTCGCACCGGAAGACGCCGTTGTCTGGGCAGATGGGCCGCCGTTGGCCCGCCTGCCGAATCGAGTTGGTGCGGACACCCCGTTGCGTCCGCGCTGGAGCTATCGCAATCGGCGTGCCAAGTGTTCGCGGCGGCGGCGGCGCGGCCGAATCATCCGAGAATTCAAGGCGTTGGCTAGTTCATCAGCAAGTTGCAGCGCCGCCGACCGCCGGCCGCGCCACGCGCCAACGAACACAAGTGGTGCGCAACGCACCTTTATTGTGCGTCGCGGCAATCGTGGCGAGTCGCGTGTGGTTGCCATGGACAAGGTACTGGAGGATTCGAACATGCCTTGCGTCCATGGCACCGAATCCCGATCCGCCGATGCTGGATGCGCCACGCCCCAGGCACTGCGATTCCAGCGCCACCACAGCATTCTCCAGCTCGCCGGCCAGCGCCATCCGGATGCGGCATCGCTAGCGTCCGCGGCGGCCGCACTTGGCCAAAAGCGGCTACCGCCGACAATCGTGCACTCCGGCTTGCTGGACCGCACGGGAATCGGCACGCTGCCGTCTTCCTGTCGGCCATCCTTTTTCCATCAGATGAAACACGCCCTGCTCGCCGTCTTTCTGCTCAGCCCTGCCGCGTGGGCGTGCGACAACCACCTGCCGCTGTCGGGCTCGGTCAGCGTGACAACCTGCTCGCCGAGCAAGGGGGCCGCCGGCTGCGTCTATTCGGCCCGGGCGCTTTACGACTACATGGAAGCCGTGCCGGACAGCGCTGCGAGTTTCACCATCGGCCTGCAGGCCAGCCCCTGGCGCATGTACGACGGAGAGTGGCGCATTCTCACCCCCCACGACCTCGCCGCGACCATTCGCGCGCAACGCGACGAAAACGTGCAGCGCGTGGAACTGCTGGCCTCGTGGACCGGCGTGTCGCCAGGGCCGGGCGTGCCGTCGCTGGCCGATCGCGTGTCCAAGGCATTGGACGGTTTTCCGGTGAAGGGCGAAGACGGCTTCCTGTGGCTTTCCAAGGACGGCTCACGCCGCACCACGCACCAGGCCTACACCGTGCGCGAAGGCGCCGGCTCCTATTTCCTGCCCGCTGGCGCAGAGCTGTTCGTTCCCCTGGTGGCGGGCTGGCCCACGTTCGTGGAGGGCGACATCGGCGATACCGACCCCACGCTGCTGACGCAGGCCGCGGCCGGCTGGGACGTCCTGTTCCTGTGCCCGGACAAGGCGCTGGCCGGCTTCGAACGCGCCGCCGCCAAGGGCAGCGCCATTGCCGCCTACAACGCCGCGCTCATGCGCTTGGAACGCGGCGGCGATGCCGACCGCACCACCGCGCTGGCGTTACTGGAACGCGCCGCAGCGCTGGGAGACGATAAGTCGCAGGCACGGCTGAAGATGGAACGCACGCAGCGCTAATTTTGCCGGGTGGACTGATACACACTGGTCACCCTGTCACCCCACGCCTGCAAGTTCGTTTCCCGCCCAAAGTAGCCATTGCCTCTTCCCGCATTCGCCAAACCTAACAGCGTTGCCCAGACCCGGCGGAGCTGCGGACGATCAGCTGTTGCGGCTCGCAGCGCAGCATCAACCTGCACACCACAGAATCGACGGCCATGAACCCGTGCCTCTGCGGGAGATCGCTTACGCAGAGCAAGAACGCGACGATATGCTCCTTGCCATACGCCGGATACCCAGTGCAAGACAACAGCGTGTTGCCTAGCTAAGCAGGCGCGCGCGCATCCCCCCAATCCGGCAACCCATCCTCGCGCTCGTCGTGCTCCGGTACCGCGATCCCCAACTGCGCAGCCGCCGCACGATACGTCTCCAACCGATGCACTCGCGCCACGATCTGCGCATCGTGCGCCGCCTCCTGCTCGGCGCCCACCTCGCTCGCCGGCAACCATCCCCAACGCCGGAACTGCTGCAGGAACCAACGCCCATCCGACAGCCACGGCATGTTCGCCAGGCCGCCGGCGTGGAAACGCAGACCCTGCGGATCGGCGCCATCGTCGGCGGCGCCGCCCGGCAGCAGGCACGCCGCGATGCGCTCGGCCGGCAAGCCGATCACCTCCGGATCGACCAGCCACGCCACCGCTTCGCGGCGATGCGCGGCATCGTCGAGCCAACGGCAGGCGTCCAGCAGCGTGGCGGTCAGTGCGGTCGCCAGTTCCGGCTGCAGCGCGGCGAAAGCGCGGCGGCAGGCCAGCACTTTTTCCGGATGGCCGGGCCACAGCTCGCCGCTGCGGATCGCGCGCCGGCCCACGCCCATCGCTTCGGCCTGCGCCGCCCACGGTTCGCCGGCGCAGTAGCCGTCCAGTTCGCCGCGCGCCAGCGCATCGGGCATCTGCGGCGGCGGCAGGGTCACCGCCTGGATGCCGCCGATCGGATCCACGCCCTGCGCCGCCAGCCAGTAGTACAGCCACATCGCGTGGGTGCCGGTGGGGAAGGTCTGCGCGAACACCGGCGCGCGGCCGAGCGCAGCCAGCGCGCTGCGCAGCGGCGTGCCTTGCGCCAGCGCGTCGGCCAGCGCCGGCGCCAGGGTGATCGCCTGGCCGTTCTGGTTGAGCGTGAGCAGGATCGCCATGTCCGCCTGCGGCCCGCCGATGCCGCATTCCACGCCGTAGACCAGGCCGGCCAATGCGTGCGCCGCGTCCAGTTCGCCGGACAGCAGTTTGTCGCGCACCGCCGCCCACGAGGCCTGCCGTTGCAGGTCCAGGCGCAGGCCGTGGCGACGGTCCAGGCCCAGCCGCACCGCGGCAACCAGCGGCGCGCAGTCGATCAGCGGCAGGTAGCCCAGGCGCAAGGTGCGCGGTTCGGGGTGCAGTGGTGCGCTCATCGCTTCCTCATCCCAGCAAGTCGGCCATCGCGAGGATGCGCTGGGCGACCTCGGCCAGCTTCAGTCCCTGTTTCATCGCCTGCTGCCGCAGCGCGGCGTAGGCCTCGTTCTCGCTCATCCCGCGCTTGTCCATCAGCAGGCGCTTGGCGCGGTCGATCTGTTCGCGGTCGCGCAGTTTGCCCTGCACTTCGTCCAGTTGCCGGCGCATGCCCGCTTCCTGCTCGAAGCGCGCCAGCGCCACCTGCACGATCGGCGCCAGCCGCGCCGGCGCCAGGCCGTCGACCACGTAGGTGGTGACGCCGGCGCTCACCGCGGCGCGGATCAGTTGGTCGTCGCCGTCGGCGGAGAACATCACCACCGGACGCGGCGCCTGCCGATGGATCAGCGCCAGTTGCTCGAGCGTGTCGCGCGAAGGCGAATCGACGTCGATGATGACCACGTCCGGCTGCTGGGTGGACACCGCCTTGAGCAGCGCCGGCGCCGCCGCCACTTCGTCCAACACCTCGTAGCCGGCGTCGAGCAGCGCCTGGCGCAGCTGCCCGATCGGCTTTTCGGTATCGTTGACCAGCAGGACGCGCAGCATTCGGGCCTGGCTAGCGGAAGTTGGCTGAGCCGCATGGTGCCATGCAACACGCGTCCGCCGCGAGCCGTCCCCCACCCCGCAGGAGTTTGCATGCCGCTGTATCCCTTGTTCGCCGACCTGGGCGGGCGCCGCGTGCTGGTGGTCGGCGGCGGCGAGGTGGCGATGCGCAAGATCGAGGCGCTGCTGCACGCTGGCGCGCAGGTGCTGGTGTACGCGCACGCGCTCAACGCCACGGTGGCGCAGTGGCTGGCGCAGGGCCGGCTGCAGCGGGTCGATGGCGCGTTCGATCCGCAATGGCTGGACGACGCCTGGCTGGTGGTCGCGGCCACCGACGACAACGCCTTCAACCGTGAACTCGCCGCGCAGGCCGGGCAACGCCGCAAGCTGGTCAACGTGGTCGACGACGCCGAGCTGTCCACGTTCCAGGTGCCGGCGATCATCGACCGCGATCCGCTGCTGGTGGCGATCTCCTCCAGCGGCGCGGCGCCGATGCTGGCGCGGCGCCTGCGCGAGCGCTGGGAAACCGAGCTGGACCATTCCTACGCGCAGTTGGCGCAGTTGTTCGCGCGCCACCGCGAGGCGATCCGCGCGCGTCTGCCGCAGCTGGCGCAGCGCCGGCGCTGGTTCGAACAGGTACTGGAAGGCCCGGTGCAGGTGCTGCTGCAGGGCGGGCAGACCCAGGCCGCCGAGCAGGCGTTCCACGATGCTCTGCAGCGCAGCGCGGAGGACGTGCCGCGCCGCGGCAGCGTGTGGCTGGTCGGCACCGGCAACGGCGATCCCGGCGCGCTGACGCTGAAGGCGCTGCGCGCGTTGAACCAGGCCGATCTGCTGCTGTGCGATCCGGCAGTGGACGCCGCGGTGCTGAGCCTGGCGCGCCGCGATGCGACACGCCAGCCGCTGCCGGCCGACGCCGACGCGCACCTGGCGTTGCTGATCGCGCAGGTGCAGGCCGGGCAGCGCGTGGTCAGCCTGAAACCCGGCGATGCGTTCCGCCAGTGGCCGCATGCACAGCTGGCCGCGCAACTGGCCGCTGCCGGCATCGCCTGCGACGTGGTCGCGGGCGTGGCATTGGACTGATCGGCGCGGCGCGGTCGCGACGGCGAATCAAGCCGGCGCTGGCGCCACAGCCCCCTGCGCCGTCGGCACCCCGGCCACCTGCAGCAACTGCTTGCGGAAACCCACCCACAGCGCCAGCGACAGCAGCGAGATGCCGCCGAGCAGCAGGAACGCGGTGCGGTAGCCGAAGTCCTGCGCGATCCAGCCGCCCAGCGCCGGACTCAATGCCGCGCCGATGCCCTGCACCGTCATCACCGCGCCCTGGCCGACGTTGACCCGGCCGGTGCCCTGCAGCAACCGCGCCACCAGCGCCGGCACCACCACGCTCTGCAGGCCGGCGCCGACGCCGTCGAGGATCTGCACCGGGAACACACCCCAGGCATGGATCAGGCTGGCCGCGATCAGCCCGCGCAACGGCAGCGCCAGGAAGGTCAGCAGCATCACCCACCAATGCCCGCGCACGCGGATCAGGCGCATCGCCAGCAGCGAGGCCACCACCATCGTCGCCTGCGCGACGATGATCGTGGTCGCGGTCAACGCACTGGGATCGCCCTGGTGCGCGGCGACCACGGCCATGCCGTACAGCGGCAGCATCGCCGCATTGCCGAGGTGGAACAGCGCCAGCGCCAACGCCAAAACCAGCAGCGGCTTGCAGGTCAGCAGCACCGACCAGCCGCTGGCGTGGTCCGCGCCGTGCGCGCCGGCGTCGGCCAGGCCGCGCGCGGCGCGATGGTCGATCGCATCGCGCGGGATCAGCAGCACCGAGGCGATCGCCAGCACGCCGAAGCAACCGGTCAGCGCGAACACCGCGCCGAAGCCGAATTTCCAGCCGAGCAGCCCGGCCAGTGCCGCCGCCACCACGTTGCCGGCATGGCTGCCGACCTGGTTGCGCGCGATCTGGTGATCGAACCCGGCCTGCCGCACCAGGCCCAGGGTGATGCCCGACAGCGCCGGGCCCAGTGCCGCGGCGGCGAGTGCGGTCATCACCTGCGCAGTCACCACGCCGGCGAAGCTAGGCGACCACCACAGCAGCGCCGAGGCCAGCAGGATCAACGTGCAGCCGACCACCACGATGCTGCGCTTGCGCCGGGTCGCATCGACCAACGCGCCGCCCGGCGTGGTCGCGAGCATGCCGGCGATGCCGCCGATGCTCATCACCGAGCCGATCGCCCCCAGCGACCAACCCTTGGATTGCAGGAACACGCTCAGGAACGGACCGAGCCCGTCCTGCACGTCGGCCAGGGTGAAGTTCAGCGCTTCCAGCGCGCGCGTGC
This sequence comes from Xanthomonas bonasiae, assembly GCF_014836395.1. Classification (NCBI taxonomy): domain Bacteria; kingdom Pseudomonadati; phylum Pseudomonadota; class Gammaproteobacteria; order Lysobacterales; family Lysobacteraceae; genus Xanthomonas; species Xanthomonas bonasiae. Next base: position 225,353 of record NZ_JACSQX010000005.1, on the reverse strand, counting down.
CACGCGGGCGGGCACCAGGCGCGGCGGGCGCGGGCGCGCTCATCGCCGCACCGCCACGCGGGCGGAAACAAGCGGGAAACCATAGCGAGGCGCACAGCGAAAAAGCGACATGGCGAGGTCCTGAAAGCGCCGCCGCGGACACCGCGACGGACGCGAAACGATACGCGACGCAGGGGCCGCCGCGTCACCGCGACCGCCCCCGTCCTGCCCGGTTCAGTGCTTGGGTTTGGGCTTCGGCTTGTCGGCGTCGTGCGGCTTGGGCGGATGCGGCTTGGGCGCGATCGGCTGCAACGCCGACGCTTTCGCACCCAGGGCCTGCGCGTGGATCACCGTGCCATGCGGCGAAGCCAGTACGTGGCCTTCCACCGCCAGCGGCTTGCCCACCGCCAGCCATTTGGCCAAGGGCGCGGCGGCATGCGGCGGGAAACGCACGGTGCTGTCGTCTTCGAGCAGCGCGCCGTGCACCTGCCCGTGCGGGCCGTGCAGCAGCCGCGCGATCACACCGCTGTGCTGGGTCTTGGCGGGCTTTTCGTGCTTCTCGGGTTTTGCGGATTTCTCCGGCTTCTTGCCCGGCTTGTGATCGGCGTGCGGCCCATGCGGCCCGCGATCGGCGATGCGCTTGCCGCCGTCGGGATCGATCGCCAGCGCGACCAGCATGTCCACGCCGTAGGGCTTGAGTCCGCGCACGCCGAGCGCGATGCCCGGCTTGAGCGTTTTCAGCAACTGCGCCGACAGGTGCGGCGCGGTATGCACCTCGGTGCCGTCGTCGAGCAGCAGGCCATCGACCTCGGCCTTGGGATTGAGCAGGAAGCGGGCGAGCGTGCCGCGGGTTTCCGGCAGGTAATCGGGATCGACCCAATGCATAGCGTTACTCCAATGAACGTGGGGAACCGGCGTCGCGCCGGTAGCGACGCCCGCCGCGGCAAGCAGCGGGCGCCGGGTCACATGGCCAGGCCGATCAGCGCGGCGCGGGCGGCGGCACCGGCGGTGCGGCGGGTGCGGCGGGACCGCCCGGCGGCGGCGGCGCAGCCGGCGGGACCGGCGGTGCGGGCGGCGCGAACAGGGTGCGCTGCGAGGCGCGGTCGCGGCCGAGCTGGGTCGCCTCGAGCGCGCGACCGGCCGCGGTCGCCACGCCGAAACCGCTGACGCTCAGCGGCGCGCCGACGCGCAACAGCGTGCCGTACTGCACCGCCACGTGCGGCGGCATCCGTACCACGGTGCCGTCGCTGAGCAGCACCCCGGCGGTGTCGCCGCCCGGACCGTAGACCAGGCGTTCGATGCGGCCTTCGGCCTGCATCGGATTCAACGCCGGCGGGGTCGGCGGCGCAGGCGGGCCGGCCAGCGGGTTCGGCGGGCGGTCCACCACCTGCTTGCCGCTGCGACGCGCGCTGATCGCACTGGCCTGCAGCAGCGGCAGCGTGCCCAGGCGATAGCCCTGCACGGTCACCGCATCGCCGCGGCGCACCGCGGCCTGCAGGTCGGCCGACAGGTGCGGCGGGAAGCCGACCTGGGTGCCGTCGCGCAGCCACAGCCCATCGACGTCGCCGTTGGGATTGAGCATGAAGCGGTCGACCGTGCCTCGGACACTGACCTGCGCGGCGGCGATCGGCGCGGGTGGCGCAGGAGGTGCGGGCGGCGCGGGCGGCGGTGCGATACCGGCAGCGGCGGCGGCAGGGGCCGCGGGGGGAGCCGGCACCTGGGCGGCGGCGGTGGCGGCGGCGATGGCCAGCGAGAAAGCGAGTGCGCTACGACGGATCATCGGAAGTTCTCCAGGGCGGCGAGGGAGTCCGCCTGTATGGCTGTCATCGCAGCATCCGTGCCAAGTTTTAAGTTATTGATTTTTAAATACATAGCACTTGGAAACGGCCACGATGGGTGTCTGCGCTTCATCCACTGTCGTCCGCTTTGCGGACAGCTGTGGTGTCTGCGAGCGGACGCTTGGAGCGGTTGCTTCGTTTGCTGCCGGGTGCCGCTGGGGAGCGCTGTCTGGCGGATGGGGTTGTTCGGGTTGGCAGGCGCGTTGCGGGGAGTGTCTGTCGCGGCTGAAGCCGCTCCTACACGGGCGTTGCGGCTGCGATTGCGGCGGATATTGGGCGGGCGTCGGGCCGCGTCGTGGCTGGCCGGTGGCGCTGCGCCTAGCCCAGCCCGTAATCGTCGAGCTTGCGATACAGCAGTTGGCGGTGGATGCCGAGCCGGCGTGCGGCCTCGGCGCGATTGCCCTGCGCTTGGGTCAGTGCCGCCTGGATCATCTGCCTCTCCAGTTGCGCGATCGCGTCGGGCAGGGTCAGCGCCGGCGTCTCGGCGGACGTCGCCGCGGCATCGCCGGCCAACACCTCGTCCAGGTCGTGCGCCTCGATCGTCGGCGTGCGCACCAGCACCTGGCAGCGCTGCATCGCGTTGCGCAGCTCGCGCACGTTGCCCGGCCACGGATACGCGCGCAGCCGCGCCTGCGCCGCTGCCGACAGCGTGCGTGGCGCGCTGGCGCCCTCCTCGAGGAAATGCTGGGCCAGCAGCACGATGTCGTCGCCGCGCTCGCGCAGCGGCGGCAATTCGATCGGCACCACGTTGAGCCGGTAGCGCAGGTCGCTGCGGAAACGGCCGTCGGCGACCAACTGCGCCAGTTCGCGATGGGTGGCGGCGACCACGCGCACGTCCACCTTCTGCGCGCCGCGCCCGCCCAGTGGCGACACCTCGCCTTCCTGCAGGAAACGCAGCAGCTTGGCCTGCATCGGCAGCGGCATGTCGCCGATCTCGTCCAGGAACAAGGTGCCGCCGTCGGCTTCGCGGATAAGCCCGGGACGATCGGCGACGGCGCCGGAGAAGGCGCCCTTGCGGTAGCCGAACAATTCGCTTTCGATCAGTTCGGCCGGGATCGCCGCGCAGTTGACCGCGACGAACGCCGCGCCCGCGCGGGCGCTGGCGCGATGCAGCGCGCGCGCCACCAGCTCCTTGCCGGTGCCGGTCTCGCCGCTGACCAGCACCGGCAGGTCCGAGGCCGCGGCCAGGCCGATGCGCTTGTGCACGGTGCGCATCGCCGCGCTGTGTCCGAGCAGCGCGCCGGCATCCTCGGCCGGCGCCTGCGGCGCTGCCGCACTGCCGTCGCCGCCGGCATGCGCCTGCAGCGCGCGCTCCACCACCGCGACGATGTCGGCGCGGCCCACCGGCTTGACCAGGTGATCGAACGCACCGAGCTTCATCGCCTCGATGGTGTTGCTGCTGGAGGCGTAGGCGGTGAGCATCACCAGCGGTACGGCCGCGGCCTGCGCATGCGCCTGGCGCGCGCGCATCAGCGCGATGCCGTCCATGCCCGGCATGCGGAAATCGACGAAGGCCAGGTCGATGCCGCCGTCGCGCAATCGCGCCAGTCCCGCCTCGCCGTCGCCGGCGGCGATCACCTCGTGGCCGAACGAGCGCAGCGTGGCCTGCAGCGTGCTCAGGAAGGCGGTGTCGTCGTCGACGATCAGGATGCGCGCCATGGCAGTTCCAGAATGAAGGAGGTGACGCCGTCGTGGTGCGCGTAGCGCACCTCGCCGCCGTGCGCGCGGGCGATCTCGCGCACCAGCGCCAGGCCCAGGCCGTTGCCGTCGCTGCGGCCGCTGGCGAAGGGCTCGAACAGGTGCGCGGCCACCGGCGCGGGCACCGGGGGGCCTTGGTTGGCCACGGTCAGCCGCAGCAGGTCGGCGTCGGCTGCGACCGTCAGCGTCGCCGCGGTGCCGGGCGCGGCGTGCTGCAGCGCGTTGCGCAGCAGGTTGTGCAAGGCCCGCGCCGCCTGCTGCGGATCCAGGATCCATTCGCTCGGCGCCTCCGCCAATTGCAGTGCGATCGGCGGCGCCAGCGGATCCCAGTCGGCCGGATTGAGCAGCGCCTGCAACCACGGCTGCAACGCCACCGTCTCGCGCTGCAGGCGGATCGGCTGGACCATGCCCAGCAGGCTTTCGACCACGCCGTCCAGGCGCTGGATCTGCGCCAGCATCAGTTGCGCCTGCGCCTCGTCGAAACCACCCTCGCCGGCGGCGATCTGGTTTTCCAGGGCCAGGCGCAAGGTCGCGATCGGGTTGCGGATCTCGTGCGCCACGGTCGCGGTCATGCGCCCGAGCGCAGCAAGCCGTTCGTGCCGCGACAGTTCCTCGCCGAGCCGGCGCGCTTCGGCCAGGGCCTGCACGCTGCGCTGCGCATAGTCGGTGACCGCCGCGCCGAGGCGGTCCAGTTCCGGCGCGCCGGTGGCCGGAATCGTCGGCACCTCCGCCGGCGTCGCCAAGGCCTGCTGGATGCCGTGCAGGCGCTGGCTCCAGCGCCGCACCACCCATCCCAGCGCGATGGCCGACACCACCACCAGCGCCAGGATCAGCGCCACGCCCACCGCCAGCGGACGACTGGCCGAGGCCTCGCCGGTGGCAGTGACCCGCGCCATCGTCCACGCCGCGGTGCTGCGATCCAGCGGGCAGGCCGCGATCAACAGCGTCTCGCGCTGGCCATCGCGGCGGTAGTGCACCGCCTGCTGCTTGGCGACACCGCGCTGCGCAGTAGCCACGATGGCGCTCTGTTCGGCGGTCGGCACATCGGTCTTGTGGTCGCTGCCGTCGTAGGTGGGATAGGCATAGGCGACGAAACCGCGCTGCCGCTCCCACACCCCGCCTTCCACGCCCGCGGCGTCGGCCAGCACCAGTTGCAGCACCACCGCGGCCAGGCCGGCGCCGTCGCTGCCGCGCGCCGCGGTGCTGGCGCCGTTGTAGCGCTGCACGATGCGCGCGCATTCGCCCTGCAACCGCGCCTGCGCCTCGCTGACGCGCACGCCCTCGCTGTGCCGGTACAGGCCGAACAGCACCACCGCCATGCCCACGCACGCGGCGAGGATGACGATCCAGATCAGCAGCAGCTGCCGCAACAGCGAACGGGGCATGGTCCACCGGGGGACGCGAAAATTGAAAGATAGCAGCGCGCAACACCGCGCATGCGCGGACGCACTGCTGCCGTTCACGGCTCAGCGCAGATTGGTCTTGACCAGTTCGACGACCTCGTCGCCGCGCCCGCTCATCACCGCGCGCAACAGATACAGGCCCATGCCCTTGGCCTGCTCCAGCTTGATCGCCGGCGGAATCACCAGCTCCTGGGTGGCCACGCGCACATCGACCAGCACCGGCCCCGGATGCGCGAAGGCCTGGCGCAGCGCCGGCTCCAGTTGCGCCGACTCGTCCACGCGCAGGCCGAGGATGCCCATCGCGTTGCTCATCGCCGCGAAGTCCGGATTGCTCAGGTCGGTACCGGTATCCAGATAGCCGGCCGACTTCATCTCCATCGCCACGAAGCCCAGCGAGGCATTGTTGTAGACCACCACCTTCACCGGCAGCCCCAGCTGCGCCAGGGAGATGAAATCGCCCATCAGCATGGTGAAGCCGCCGTCGCCGGACAGCGAGATCACCTGCCGCCGCGGGAACTGCGCCTGCGCGCCCAGCGCCTGCGGCATCGCGTTGGCCATCGAGCCGTGGTTGAACGAACCGAGCAGGCGGCGCTTGCCGTTCATGGTCAGATAGCGCGCCGCCCACACCGTGGGCGTGCCGACATCGCAGCTGAAGATCGCATCCTCGTCGGCCAGCGCATCGATCATCCGGGTCACGAACTGCGGGTGCAGCGGTTCGCCGGGCGCGGCCGCCACGGCCAGTTCGTCGAGGCCTTCGCGCGCCTTGCAGTAATGCGCCAGCGACTTGTCAAGGAAGCCGCGCTGCTCGCGCCGCTGCAGTTTCGGCAGCAGCGCGGCGATGGTCTCGCGCACGTCGGCGGCGATGCCCAGTTGCAGCGGCGTGCGCCGGCCCAGCGCGGCCGGATCGCGATCGACCTGCACGATCGCCGCGTCCTTCGGATAGAACTGGCGGTACGGGAAATCGGTGCCGAGCATCAACAGCGTGTCACAGTTGAGCATGGCCTGGTAGCCGGAACTGAAACCGATCAGGCCGGTCATGCCGACGTCGAACGGGTTGTCCCATTCCACGTGCTCCTTGCCGCGCAGCGCGTGCACGATCGGCGCGCCGAGCAGGTCGGCCAGCGCCACCAGCTCGTCGTGCGCGCCGGCGCAGCCGCTGCCGCACAGCAACGTGGTCGCCTCGCTTGCCTGCAGCAGCTCGGCCAGGCGCTCCACGTCGGCGTCGGCCGGCAGGATCCGCGGCGGCGCAAGCGCCGGCCAGGCGCTCGGCGTGCCCTTGGGCAGCTCCTGCAGCGCCACGTCGCCGGGAATCACCACCACCGCCACGCCCTGTTTCAGGATCGCGGTGCGCATCGCCCGGTGCAGCACCTCCGGCATCTGCGCCGGATTGGTGACCAGTTCGACATAGTGGCTGCACTCGCGGAACAGCTCCTGCGGATGGGTTTCCTGGAAGTAGCCCAGGCCGATCTCGGAAGACGGGATATGCGCGGCGATCGCCAGCACCGGCTGGTGGCTGCGATGGCAGTCGAACAGGCCGTTGATCAGGTGCAGGTTGCCCGGCCCGCAGCTGCCGGCGCAGACCGCGAGCTTGCCGGTCAGCGCGGCCTCGGCGCCGGCGGCGAACGCGGCCACCTCTTCGTGGCGCACGTGCATCCATTCGATGCTGTCCATCTGCCGCAGCGCGTCGGTCAGCCCGTTGAGGCTGTCGCCGGTCACTCCCCAGATGCGCTCGACACCGGCGCTTTCCAGGGTTTCGGCCAGATGCCGGGCGATGCTGAGTTTCGACACGTGCGCTGCTCCGCGGGAGGGGGAGCGACAGCGTCCCACGCGAGGCGTAAGTCCGGCGTCACGGAGCCGCCGGGCGCACGCGCGCGGCGCGGCGTGCGAAGCCGCTCACTCGGCGGTGTCGACATCCGGCGCGGCGGCCGTCGCCTGCTGCCCGCCGCTGCCCGTGCGTGCCTGCTGCTCGCGTCCGGCCGCACGCGCCAGCGCTTCGTACTGCTTGCGGATCTGTTCCAGGCGCTTCTCGTCCAGCTCTTCCAGGTTCAGCAGCTCGTTGTTGGCTTCGCGCGTGGCGCGGATCAGCTCGTCGAGCTTGATCTGCATCGCCGCGGTGTCGGCGTTCTGGGTATGCTGGATCAGGAACACCATCAGGAAGGTGATGATGGTGGTCCCGGTGTTGATCACCAGCTGCCAGGTATCGTTGAAGCCGAACACCGGGCCGCTGGCGCCCCATAGCGCCACGATGCCGAGCGCGATGCAGAATGTCCACGGCGTGCCGGCCGCGTACGACGCTTTCTTGGCGACGGCATTGAACAGGTTTGCAGCCTTCATCGCACACCTCGCGCAGTCGAATGGACCGGCGCACCAGGCGTGATGCGCGGGCAGCGCGGATGATCTGCGCCGCCGCGTGAGCGATGCGTGGAAAGTCAGGCACAAAACCGGCGGGTTCTCCCGCCAGTCCGTGTGCATGTCCCGTCGCCACGCTTGGCCGTGCGCCAACGCTTAGCCACCTGCACCGCGCTGCTGTAGCACTGCGCCGGAAACGCATGGCACGCGTTACAGGATCGCCTGAAGCCCCTTGTCGGCGATCACGTTGAGCAGCTTGAGCGCTGGCCCGGCAGGACGGGTTTCGCCCTGCTCCCACTTGCGCACCGTCGATGCCGTGGTATGCAGGTGATGCGCGAATACTGGCTGGCTGAACTTCAGGGCTTCGCGTAGACGCTTGATGTCGGCCGCGCCGAACGCTCGCACCGGCGGCGGACAGATCGCGTCGAATTCGCGCATCGTCACCTTGCCGATCGCTCCCGCTTCGTGGAGCGCGGCCAGATCACCACGCAGCGATTCAATGATTTTGCTCACACCGCACCTCCACTAATACGCCCGACTGCAAGGCTTTCAGCAAGGCTTCCCCGGACAGTTCCAGAAACACCTTGCCGGCGAACTGCAGCGCTTTCTTCTCTTCCTGCGCGATGTTCGCCTTGCCGCTCTTGGGGAACCCATGCAGGAACACGTAGCGACTGCCGATGCGAGCGGCCAACAACGTGCGGTAACCACCGCTCTTGCCGCCGCCAGGACGGGCCACCCGCTTCTTGTAGAGCTGACCGCCCAGATCCACGTCAATCAGCCAGGCTTCCATCTCCTGGACCGCTTTGCACAGAACGGTGCCGGACAGCTTTTCGCCGGCCTGCCACCGCGCAAAATCCCTTCGCTTGAACGTGCGAGTCATCCTTGCCTCCAAAACATACCCGAAACGGGTACATATTTCCATATCCTGGCAGCGCCTGCACCCCGCCATTTCCTCCCGTCTGCACAAGACTACGGCCGCAAGCCCAAAGGAGTCGGCATAAAAAAAGCAGGCCAGACTGGCCTGCTTTCGTTGGCATCACGCGTCGTCCGGCGCGATCAACCCGTCTGCTGCATCGCCTCGTGCTGGCGTACCTGGCGCACCGGCCGCGGCCGGCTCGGGAAGGCGTGGCGCACGATCCGCCACATCACCTGGCCGAACTGGCGCGGCAGCGAGCCGGTGTTGTAGTGCTGGCCGTAGCGCGCGCAGATCGCCTTCACCTCCACCGCCAGCGCCGCGTAGCGGTTGGCCGGGATGTCCGGGTAGAAGTGGTGCTCGATCTGGTGGCTCAGGTTGCCCGACAGCACGTTCAGCAGCTTGCCGCCGGCCAGGTTGGAAGAACCGCGCAGCTGGCGCAGATACCAGTGGCCGCGCGACTCGCCCTTGATCGACTCCTTCGGGAAGGTCTCCGCATCGGCGGTGAAGTGGCCGCAGAAGATGATCACGAAGGTCCAGATGCTGCGCAGCACGTTGGCGGCGAGGTTGCCCAGCAGCACGGTCAGGAAGAACGGGCCGGCCAGCGCCGGGAAGATCACGTAGTCCTTCAGGATCTGCCGGCCCATCTTGCGGCCGACCGGCAGGAAGGTGCGGCGCAGCTCGCCGCGCTTCATCTTGCCGGCGAACCAGCGGCCCAGGCGCAGGTCCTGGATCGCCACGCCCCATTCGAACAGCAGCGCGAACACCACCGCGATGAACGGCTGCGCCAGATAGAACGGACGCCAGCGCTGCTCGGGGAAGATGCGCAGCAGGCCGTAGCCGATGTCGTCGTCCATGCCGCGCACGTTGGTGTAGGTGTGGTGCTTGAAGTTGTGCGTCTTGCGCCAGTTGTCGCCGGTGGCGACGATGTCCCACTCGTAGGTGTTGCCGTTGAGCTGGGCATCGCCCATCCAGTCGTACTGGCCGTGCATCACGTTGTGGCCCAGTTCCATGTTCTCCAGGATCTTGGACAGGGTCAGCAGCGCCACGCCGGCGATCCACGCCGGCCACAGCACGCTGTGCACGAACGCGCCCAGGAACAGCAGCGCGCGCCCGGCCAGGCCGGTGTAGCGCACCGCGGCGACGATGCGGCGGATGTAGCGCGCGTCGGCCTCGCCCAGGGTGGCGACGGTGCGCACGCGCAGCGCATCGAGTTCGTCGCCGAAGGCCTGCAGTTCGGCCGGGGTCAGTGCGCGGTTGCGGGGAGCAGCCATGGGGAAGTCCTTCAAAGGTCCAGGATCAGGTCGCTGCTGGCGCTGTTGATGCACAGCTTCAGCATCGAACCCGGTTCGGTGGCGTGCGCGCCGGTGAGCAGGTCGCGGGTCGCCCCGGATTGCTTGCCGCACGCGCAGCTGTTGCAGATGCCCATGCGGCAACCGTGCTTCGGGCGCAGGCCTTCGGCTTCCAGCGCAGTCAGCAGCGATTGCCCGCGCGGCAGCTGTAGCACACGGCCGCTACGCGCCAGCGTCACCGCGACCGTGCCGTGTTCGGCATCGGCCAGCAGCGGCGTGCTGAACGCCTCGGCCTGGAAGCGCGCGACGCTGCCTTCCAGACGCGCACGCGCGGCCTGCACGAAGCCGCCGGGACCGCAGGCCAGCACCTGCGCCTGCTCCAGCCCGGCCAGGTGCGCCAGCGGCAACGTGTCCACGCGCGGCGCCGGCGCATCGCCTTCGCCGGTGATCGCCAGCTGCAGGCGGAAACGCGGGTGCGCGGCGGCCAGCGCCTGCAGTTCGTCGACGAAGCACACCTGGTCGCGGCGCCGCGCCCAGTAGATCAGGTCCACGTCGGCCGGCATGCCGGCGTCGGCCAGCTGCCGCAGCAGCGCGCGCATCGGGGTGATGCCGCTGCCGGCGGCCAGCAGCAGCCAGCGTCCCTGCGGCGCGGCGGGCAGCACCATGTCGCCGAACGCCTGGCCCAGTTCGAAGGTCTCGCCGATCCGTGCGGCGTCGGCCAGGTACTGGCTGACGCGGCCGCCGTCGATCGTCTTGACGGTGATCGCCAGGCGCCCGCCCGGCAGCGGCGTGGGGCTGTAGCTGCGGGTCAGGCGACGTCCGTCGATCTCCACGCCCAGTTGCACGTGCTGGCCGGCGCGCAGGCCGCGCCAGTGGCGGTTGGCCTTGAGGATCAGGGTCACCGCGTCGCTGCTGGCGCGTTCGCGCTGCAGCAGCCGCGCGCGCGGGCGCTGCCAGGTCCACAGCGGATGGATCCGCGTGGACCAGAAATCGAACACCTCCGGCTGCACCCAGGCGCGCAGGGCGCGGGTGGCGGAGCGGGTGGCGGCAGGACGGCGGGCAGCGTTCATGGCGCCCACTATACAGGCGCAGATACAGATGTCTATACAGTTGTATATTCACGAAGAGGGGTATGATCGCGGCCTTGTCTCGCCCAGTCCGCCCATGACGTCCATCGTTCCCCTGCCCCTGTCCGAGGACGCGCTGCCCGCGCGCAAGAGCGCGATCTCGCGCGAAGACCTGCTGGCGGCGGCGCTGAAGCTGATCGGGCCGCACCGCAGCGTGTCCACGCTGAGCCTGCGCGAAGTGACCCGCGAGGCCGGCATCGCCCCGAACAGCTTCTATCGCCAGTTCCGCGACATGGACGAATTGGCGGTGGCACTGATCGACCTGGCCGGCAGTTCGCTGCGCACCATCATCGGCCAGGCGCGGCAGCGCGCGGCCGGCAGCAACCGCAGCGTGATCCTCAGTTCGGTGGAAACCTTCATGGAGCAGCTGCGCGCCGACGACAAGCTGCTGCACGTGCTGCTGCGCGAGGGCACGGTCGGCTCGGACGCGTTCAAGCACGCGGTGGACCGCGAGCTGAACTACTTCGAGGAAGAGCTGCGCGTGGACCTGATCCGCCTGGCCGCGATCGACAATGCGCCGCTACACGAGCCGGCGCTGGTGTCCAAGGCGATCACCCGGCTGGTGTTCGCGATGGGCGCCACCGCGATGGACCTGCCGCCGGAGAAAGACCCGGAACTGATCCGCCAGATCAGCGCGATGCTGCGCATGATCATCCTCGGCTCGCGCACGATCGCCGCTTCGGCGTAATCGCTTCCGCGCCGGCGCATGGGCTCGACGCCATTGCGCCCTGAACTGTTTATTCGCTGTCTACGTATCCGTCCATAACCCGCCTTCCGCCTTGATCGGCAGGGCGTTGCGATGGGCGGAATGCCTCGGCGCGCTCCTGCCGTACCCGCCGCCGATAGCATCGCCCCGCTTTTACCGGCGGTTGCCGGACGCATGAGTACAACGCCACGCGCGTTGCGTGACCGAAGGTATACAGTGGGGACACATAATCCGCAGGTACGCGCAAGGCAATGGAGAACCCCGCGTTATCTGCGACGGTAGCCGCGCTCGCACGACAAGCAGCCGACGGCGCCGAGGCGTCGACGATCGCGACATCCGTCACTTCGACGTGGCGGCAGATCGAACAGGCACTGATCCCGATCCTGGGCGCACGCGGCGTCGCCGCACTGTTCAAACGCGCCCTGTTCCTGACCAAGGACCGCTTCCCGTGGCTGGAAGAGGCCTTTGTCGCGACCGAGGCGTCCAGCGAACACGCCGCGCTAGACAGCTTCGGCCTGGTGCTGGGCCAGCAAAGCGCCACCACCGCGGCCGCAGGCGGCGGCACATTCCTTTCGACCTTTCATGGCGTGCTGGACAGCATGATCGGCGCAACCCTCACCGAACGGCTGTTGCAGTCGGTGTGGGTCGCCTCTTCCAGCGGACCTCCCGCGCAGGACACTTCCCCATGAGCAGCAAAGTCGCCATTCATTGCCTGCGGACCGGCGTCCCCGGACTCGACAAGGTATTGGGTGGAGGATTGCCCGAATTCTCGTTCAACCTGATCGCCGGGCCGCCCGGCTGCGGCAAGACCACGCTCGCGCACCAGATGATGTTCGCGCTGGCCACGCCCGAGCGTCCGGCGCTGTACTTCAGCGTGCTCGGCGAGCCGCCACTGAAGATGCTGCGCTACCAGCAGCAGTTCGACTTCTTCGATACAACGGCGATCAACGCCACGATCCACTTCGTCAACCTCTCCGAGGAAACCCTGGCCGGCGATTTGGACCGGGTGCTGGCGCGCATGGTCGCCGAAGTGGAGGCGCACGGCCCAGCGCTGGTGTTCGTCGATTCGTTCCGCTCGGTGGCGCTGGCCAGCACCGCCGACGGCAACCTGCACAACAGCCTGCAACGCTTCATCCAGCAGTTGGGCATGCTGATGACCAGCTGGCAGGCCACCACCTTCCTGATCGGCGAATACTTCGTGGAATCCGATCCCAATCCGGTGTTCACCGTGGCCGACGGGCTGATCTGGTTGCGGCAGAGCGTGCAGCGCAACTCGATGGTGCGCAAGATGGAGATCATGAAGATGCGCGGCAGCCCGTCGCTGCCGGGGCTGCACACGTTCCGCATCGACCATTCCGGCATGCGGGTGTTCGCGCCGGTGCCGGTGCTGCCACTAGGCGCACCATCGCCGCGCACCGGCGCGCGCTTGCCGATGGGCGTGCCGGAGCTGGATGCGATGCTCGGCGGCGGCCTGCCGCAAGGCTATTCGCTGCTGGTCGCAGGCCCCTCCGGCTCCGGCAAGACCTTGCTCGCCGCGGCGTTCCTCGCCGAAGGCGCGCGTTATGGCGACAACGGCGTGCTGGTCGTCTTCGAGCAGCAGCCGCAGCGCTCGCGCACGCCCGCGCTGGCGGCATTGATCGCGAGCGGCCAGGTCGGCGTGGTGGACAGCCGTGCGCCGGACCTGTCGATCGACGAGATCCTGCAGTTGTTGGTCGCGGAAATCGACCGGCTCGGCGCCACCCGCGTGGTGATCGATTCGCTGTCGGCGTTCGAGCTGGCGTTGGCGCCGACGTTTCGCGAAGACTTTCGCGAATCGCTGTCGCGCATGGTGGTGGCCTTGGCCGCGACCGGCGTCACCGTGCTGATGACCTCGGAACTGGAAGACCGCTACACCGACCTGCGCTTCAGCCCCTACGGCACCGCCTTCATGACCGATGCGATCATCGTGCAGCGCTACATCGAGGTGGACAGCCGGCTGCGCCGGGTCATGGCCGTGGTCAAGGTGCGCGCGAGCGCGCACTCGGACGCGCTGCGGGAATTCCATATCGACGACAGCGGCATTCGCATCGGCGCGGCGTTGCCGCAGCAGGAAGGCCTGCTCGGCGGCCGGCCGATGCGCAAATACGGCGTGCATGACGCCCTCGACACGAGTTGACCGCGCATGCAGACGCCCTCCGACCAGCACGCGATCGACGCGGCCCGGCTCGAGCTCTCGCACCTGCGCCGCCAGTCGCTGGTCGCGCGGCTGGAGCTGGATCGGTTGCAAGCGGACCTGAGTACGCTGAAAGAACGTGCGCCGCTCGGACTGGCGACCGATCTGCAAGCGGCCAACGAACGCCTGGTGTTCTCCACGCTACGCGCCCAGGCGCAAGTGGCGAGCTACGAAACGGCGCTGCAGGACGCCACGCGCCATGCCAAGCGCGACGCGTTGACCGGCTTGCCGAACCGCGAACTGCTGTTCGAACGGCTCAATCTGGCCATCACCACGGCGCACGCGCAGCACAGCCGGATCGCCGTGCTGTTCCTGGATCTGAACGAATTCAAGCAGGTCAACGATCTGCTCGGCCATGCGACCGGCGACAGGTTCCTGCGCCTGGCCGCCGAGCGCATCGACGGCATCGTCGACGCGCATGTCACGGTGGCGCGCTATGGCGGCGACGAGTTCGTCGTGGTGTTGACCGGACTGAGCACCAACGCCTACGCCGCCGCGACAGCGACGGCGCTGATCGAAGCCTTCGAACGGCCGGCGGTCGCCGGCGAGGATGCGCTGCGGCTGGGGGTGAGCATCGGCATCAGCCTGTATCCGGACGATGCCGACAACGCGGAGGCCCTGCTGTCACATTCGGACGACGCCATGTATTGCGCCAAGCGCCTGTCGACGGCCCGCTTCGAATTCTACGATCCGCGCCGCGTCGCCGAACTGCATGCGCACCGCAATGCCTTGGGCGCGAAAGCGCGCGCGATCGACGCAACGACGGCACCAGATGCGGGTGAGAGCGAACAGCAGGCGCAGCTGCGCCAGGCCAACCAACACCTGGTGCTGGCGGCACTGAGCGCGCAGGAATTGCAGGCCGGCGCCGAGAAGGCCTACCAGCGGCAGGGCGAGTTCCTGGCCTTCGTGGCGCACGAGCTGCGCAATCCGCTGACGCCGATCCGCATCGCTGGCTCGATGCTGACCACCCTGGCGCCCGCCGAGCTGCTGAACATGCAGCAGATCATCGAACACGAGGTCGCGCACATGACCCGCCTGGTCGGCGACCTGTTGGACGTTTCTCGGGTCCGCACCGGCAAGCTGCGCCTGATCAAGCAAGCGATGGATCTGTGCGAGATCATCGAGGAGGCGGCCAATGCCTGCCGCCCGGCGATCGACGCGCGCCAGCAGACGTTGGCGTTGACCATGCCCGAGCATGCGCTGTGGATGCACGGCGACCGCGTCCGCCTGTCGCAGGTGGTGCGCAATCTGCTGGACAACGCTTCCAAGTACACGCCCGAGCACGGCCGGTTGGCGCTGGAGCTGCAGCACAGCGAGGACCAGGCGCAGTTGATCGTCTCCGACACCGGCATCGGCATCACCGCGCAGGCGCTGCCGTTGGTGTTCGAACCGTTCGTGCAGGACACGCATGCGATCGGTTTCCACAGCGGCGGCCTGGGCATCGGACTGACCGTGGTGCGCGAGATCGTGACCGCACACGGCGGCACGGTGGTCGCCAGCAGCGACGGACAGGACCGCGGCAGCGTGTTCAGCGTGTCGCTGCCGCTGTAACCCGACACGCGCGCGGCGCGCGGCATCGCTGCACACACGACGACGACGCGATCTTGGCCGGGCCTTTACCCACTGACGCGCAAGGTGTCCCTTCCCCCCGAAGCAGGACATCGCCATGCCGGTTCCGAACTATCCCTATCCGCCCTTCAAGCCGCAGCAGCAGTCGTTCCCCGGCCTGACCGACAAGATGGATCCGAAGCCGGACCATGGCGAGGACAGCTACGTCGGCCACGGTTTGCTGCAGGGCAAGCGCACGCTGATCACCGGCGGCGACAGCGGCATCGGCGCCGCGGTGGCCATCGCCTATGCACGCGAAGGCGCCGACGTGGCCATCGCCTACCTGCCCAGCGAACAGCACGATGCCGAACGCATCGGCAAGCTGGTCGAGGCCGCCGGCGTGCGCGTGCTGCTGTACCCCTGCGACGTCAGCGACCGCGCACAGGCGCAGGCGCTGATCGCGACCGTGGCCGAGCGTTTCGGCGGACTCGACGTACTGGTCAACAACGCCGCCTACCAACGCTACTTCCACAGCTTCGAGGAAATCACCCTGGACGAGTGGGAGAAGACCTTCGCCACCAACGTGCATGCGCCGTTCCATCTGGTGCAGCTGGCGGTGCCGCATATGCCCGAAGGCGGTTCGATCATCAATACCGCCTCGGTCAACTCGAAGAAGCCCACGCCCAACATCCTGCCCTACTCCACCACCAAGGGCGCGGTCGCCAATCTGACCATCGGCCTGGCCGGATTGCTCGCCGACAAGAAGATCCGGGTCAACGCGGTATTGCCGGGGCCGATCTGGACCCCGTTCATTCCTGCCGGCATGGACGAAGACTCGGTCAAGGAGTTCGGCTCGCAGACGCCGTTCGGCCGCCCCGGACAGCCGGCGGAACTGGCCTCGGCCTATGTAATGCTCGCTGCCGACACCTCCAGCTACACCTCCGGCACGCTGCTCACCATCGCCGGCGGTGCCGCGACGCTGTGATGGGCCGTAACGGCGGCCATGCTGCGATTGGCGGATCGCTGCGACAACGCAGTACCGACTAGTGATAGCCGCCACCGCGCCGCCGCCGCGTGAGCGCGGCAGCGGCGTTGCCTACGCGCGAGCGCCACGCGCGCACCTCGCACCGCGACACTTCGCTCTCGCCCGGCCTCAACCTCATCCGGCGGCGAGCAGGCCCGGAATCCGCGTCGCGATCTCGCGCGCCAGCGGCCCCAGCGGGCCGATCTGCCGCGCCAACAGCGCGCCGGCACGTGCGTGCAGGTGCACGCCCCACACCGCCGCCTGCGTGCTGCCGGCGCCACGCGCCTGCAAGCCGCAGATGATGCCGGCCAGCACGTCGCCGGAACCGGAGGTACCCAGGCTGGCGCTGCCGCCGCGGTGCACCCAGTGCGTGCCATCCGGCGCGGCAATCACCGTGGTCGCCGACTTCAGCACCACCACCGCGCCGCTGCGGCGTGCGTAGCGCAGCGCGATGGTCGCCGGGTCCGCCGCGATGCGCTCGATCGGCACGCCGCTCAATGCGGACATCTCGCCATGGTGCGGGGTCAGCACGATGCGCGCCGGATCGGCCATGTCGCGGGTGTCGACCAGCGCCCCGGCATCGAGCACCACGCCGCAGCGCGTGTCCTCCAGCAGCCGCGCGATCTGCTTGCGCAACGCTGGGCGGGCGCGCATGCCGGGACCGAGCAACAGCGCGTCGGCGCGCGCGGCATCGGCGTGCAGCGCCTGGCCGCCGATGCGCAGTTCGCCGTCGGCGGCCGCCGTCAGGCCCACCACCCTGGCCTCGGGCAGGGCGATCGCCATCGCCGTGGCCACCGGGCGCGCGGTGGCCACCTGCAGCTTGCCGGCGCCGGCGCGCAACGCCGCCTCTGCCGCCAGCAACGCCGCGCCGGGAATTTCGCAGCTGCCGCCGATCACCAGTACGCGCCCGCGCTGCTCCTTGCCGGCGATGCCCGCGGCGCTGGGCAACGGCCAGCGCCGCAACAGCGTCGCGGTCACCGGGATCGCGCGCGCCTGGGTCACCGCGGCCCGCCCGGCTGGTCGGCCGCGGTGGTCACCGGCACCTCGAACGGCACCGCGTTGGCCTGGACCAGGCCGAAATGCAGCGTCCCGTCGGCGTCGCCGACGCCGTATTCGGTGACGCTGCAGTTGGGCACGTCGCCGCCCCGGTCGATGTCCAGGATCGCCGCCTCGTCGAGGCGTTCGAGCAGGTAGCGCATGCAGTTGACGATGACCTGGTGGGCGACGATCAACACGCGCTGGCCCGCATGATCGCGGCGCAGTTCCTCGACCACGCTGCGCAGGCGCAGGATCACGTCGCACCAGCTTTCGCCGCCGGGCGGGCGGAAGTAGAACTTGCCGACCGAGGCGCGCTGTTCGGCCAGTTCCGGGAAACGGCTGACGATGCCGTGCCGGGTGTAGCGGTCGAGGATGCCGAACTCCTTCTCGCGCAGGCGCTCGTCCAGCAGCTGCGCCATCGGCGGCACCTGCAGCGCCGCGCCGATCGCGGCGCAGGTCTGCTGCGCGCGCAGGAACGGCGAGGTCAGCAGGACCTGGGGCCGCGCCGTCGCCGGCAAGGCCGCGAACCACTGCCCGAGCTGCTGCGATTGCTGCACGCCCAGTGCGGACAACGGCGTGTCGGCATCGCGCGTGGCGATGTCGATCAGCTCCTGCCCGGAGGCTTCGGCGATATCGCGGGCGACATTGCCCGCGCTCTGTCCATGCCGCACCAGCCACAGACGTTGCGGCCAATCGGCGTGATCGAGTTTCGGCACGAGGGTCTCCTGTATCGATGGCCTGCACGAGCCTGGCGCGGGCGCCGTGAACGCGCGGTCGCCGCACGCCCGACGGTGGCGGAGAGCGCTGCCGCATTCAGCGTTTTCAGCGCGACGTTGACGCGCTCCGCTCCTCGCAAGGCGTTCACCCTTCATTGCATCCGCGCTAACGGGCGTGCGTCTAGCTTGGCCTGCACAGGGGAAAAAACAGCCGATACGTGGCGCACTCCGCGAGTGCGCGGCGCTATCAAGATCCACGAATCCTTTTGGAGGAAGTTCATGACGCGAAGCAACCCCGAGCGTTTGCTGAAATGGCTGCAGGACGCCTACGCGATGGAGCAGGAGGCGAACACCATGCTGACCGCCACCGCCGGCCGCCTGGAGCATTACCCCGAACTCAAGGCGCGGATCGAGCAGCACATCGCCGAGACCCGCGACCAGTCCGACCAGGTCAAGCGCTGCATCGAACTGCTCGACGGTTCCATCCCGACCATCAAGGGGGCCGTGGCCAGCGTGATGGCGACGGTACATGCCGCCGGCAATTCGATGATGAGCGACGAAGTGGCCAAGAGCCTCGGGATCAGTTACGCCTTCGAACACATGGAAATCGCCAGCTATCGCGCGCTGGTCATTGCCGCCAAGGAGGCGGGCCAAACGCAGATCGCCGAGATCTGCGCCGCCATTCTCGACCAGGAAATCGCCATGGCCGAGTGGCTGATCGAACACCAGGAGGCCACGATCCTGGCCTTCCTGAAACGCGAACGGACCGAGGGCCAGACCGCCAAGCGCTAGTCCGCACGCCCACCCTGCACCATCCCACTACCCGATCACGGAGATCCACCGACATGGCTATCAAGACCATCGACGACCTGTTCCTGCACGAACTTTCCGACATCTACAGCGCGGAAAAGCAACTGACCAAGGCGCTGCCGAAACTGGCCCGCGCTTCCACCAATCCGGCCCTGCGCGCGGCCTTCGAAGCCCATCTGGAAGAGACCCAGGGCCAGATCGAACGCATCGACCAGATCGTGGAAAAACTCGAACTGCGCCTGAAGCGCATCAAGTGCGCGGCGATGGAGGGCCTGGTGGAGGAAGGCAAGGAAGTGATCGAATCGATCGAGGCCGGCCCGGTGCGCGATGCGGCGCTGATCGGCGGCGCGCAGAAAGTGGAGCACTACGAGATCGCGTCCTACGGCACGCTGGCCGCGATGGCCAAGCAATTGGGCAAGACCGACGCGCTCAAGCTGCTGCTGGAAACGCTGGAAGAGGAAAAGTCCACCGACGAGAAGCTGACCATGCTCGCCGAGCAGGGCGGCAACCAGGAAGCCGCTCAGAAGCGCAAGGCGGCCTGACCGCGCGACCGCGGCGCCGATTGCCGGCGCCGCGGCTTTTTATACCCAGACGCGCCCACTGGCCACGACGCCTGATCGCTAGGTCGTCGTGGCTTTGCCGTGGGCGCACTCCAGGAGATTTTCATGTTCATGCACAACAAGCGGTTGATGTACACGGTGCACGTGGCCAAGCCGGATCCGGCCTTGGCCTCGCTGATGCTCGAGCAGTTCGGCGGCCCGCAAGGCGAACTGGCCGCCGCCATGCGCTATTTCACCCAGGCCATCGGCGAGGTCGATCCGGGCCGCAAGGACCTGCTGTACGACATCGCCACCGAGGAACTGAGCCATCTGGAGATCATCGGTTCGATCATCGCCATGCTCAACCAGGGACCCAAGGCGGTGCTGTCCGAAGGCATGGTCGAAGCCGAGGAGATGCGCAACCTGACCAGGAACAACAACACCAGCCAGACCCAGCAGATCCTGTACGGCGGCGGCCCGGCGCTGGTGAACTCCAGCGGCGTGCCGTGGAGTGCGGCGTATGTGGATTCCATCGGCGAACCCACCGCCGACCTGCGCTCCAATATCGCCGCCGAGGCACGCGCGAAGATCGTCTACGAGCGCCTGATCAACGTCACCGACGATCCGGGCATCGTCGATGCCTTGAAGTTCCTGATGACCCGCGAGATAGCGCACCAGAAGTCGTTCGAGAAGGCGCTGTACGCGATCGAGCCGAACTTCCCGCCGGGCAAGCTGCCGGGCGATCCGGCGTTCACCGACACGTTCTACGACATGTCGCAGGGCGATGGCGACATCAACGGCCCCTGGAACAGCGGCAGCCAATGGGAAAAGGTCTCCGACCGCAACCGCCAGGCGGCCGTGGATGGCGGCAGCGGCGTGCCCAGCGTCGGCCTGAGTCCGGCCGAGGAGAGCGCGCTGCAGGCGCTTGCGGCGCGCACCATGTCGCAGCAGGACAGCGATCCGACCACCGGCGCCGATCTGGGTGCGGGTCCGGGCGCCGGTTCGACCAAGGGCGACATCAAGCTGTGAGCACACGGTCCGCAGCGGCGAGTCCTTCGCCGCTGCAGATTCGCCAGGACCCGACCGGGACACGCCCGCAGCGTGGGCACTTGTAGGAGCGACTTCAGTCGCGACAGGCACTTTCGATAGCATCCTGTCGCGACTGAAGTCGCTCCTACGATATCTAACATCATCGGAATCGAAGCTGTTTCCAACCCGATACGCCAGCTCGCTCGTGTCGGCCATGCGCGCGTGACGCACTCCAGCAGCACACGAATACGCCGTCGCCTCGGAACGCAGCAGGCTCGGCAGCCACGCGCCCGCTCAATCGCCGGTCTGCGTGTGCGGCGCATGCACCGGTTTGGATTGCGGCGAATCCTTCTGCCGCAGCCAGATGGTCAGCACCACCAGCGCGAACACGGCCAGGAACTCGCTCTGCCAGTTCTGCATCGACTCGAACCAGAACTGCGCGCCGGTCGCGTGCTCGAAAAGCGAGATCGCCGGCAGCCGTTGCATCGCCCGCTCGGCCAGTTCGTGCCGCCAGCTGCCCAGCGCATGCAGCACGAAGCTGGTCAGGAACAGCAAGCCGAACGCCAGCGCCAGCGAGCGTTCGTACAGCCACAGCCAGATGCCGCCGGCACGCACCGGCCACGGCGGCGTGCCGGGCGCGACGCTGTCGTCTTCCTGCTCGGGCGACAGCGGCCGCGATTCGGCCGAGCCCCACTGCCGCAGCTTCACCGTCAGCACCACATACATGCCCATCTGCAGGAATTCGCTCTCCCAGTTCTCGAACAGCGCACCGACGAAATGGCCGCTGTGCAGGTATTCCCAGAACATCAGCGGCGCCAGTCCCTGCTGGCGCAGTTCGTCGTTGTAGGCGAGGTGGCCGCTAAGCGCCTGGCCGCCCATGAACAGCAGGGTCAGCCCCAACAGCACCAGCGACAGGCCATTGCGTTTCCAGAACATGAGCGATTGCCTCCTTCCTGCGCTACGCACGGTCGTGCGATCGCGGATATCGGGCCAGGAATATGCGAGCGCGCGCGGGAAGAACGCATGAAGAAACCGTCAGCGGCGGCGGCGACGCCGTCGCCGAGCGCATGCGCGCACATCGCGGCGCGCCCCACTTCTTCACCCGCGCTTGCCCGCCGTGCGCCCTAAGCTGCAGGCACGCAACGCGAGAGACCGATGAGACGTTTCGTACAGGCCTTCGGCATCGAGGACGCCCTGCCCGCGCAGTTGGACACGTCGCTGCGTGCGGCGCTGGCGGCCTATCCGGACCACTACAACCTGGGCAAGGGCGACCTCGCCACCGCACTCCTGTGCCGCGACGGCGTCGCGCAGGTGGAGCGCCTGCAATGGGGCATCGTGCCGCGCTGGTCGAAGACGCCGGACACGCCCTACACCACCGTCACCGCACGGCTGGAACGCGCCGCGCGCAGCCGCATCTTCGCCGCGCCGTGGAAGAGCCAGCACTGCGTGATCCCGCTGTCCGGATACTACAAGTGGGACCGCAGCCGCAAACCGGCGCAGCCCTATTACATCCACCACGCGGACGGCCAGGTGCTGCTGGCGGCAGGGCTGTGGGAACGCTGGGAACGCGGCGAACCGGCACTGCTCAGCTTCAGCGTGCTGACCCATGCCAACGCCGCGATTCCGCCGCCGCTGACCGCGGACGGGCCGATCTTCCTGAGCGGCGACCGCTGGCGCAGCTGGCTGCGCGGGCCGCGGCTGTTTCCCACCGCGTTCCTGGCACGGGCGCCGCAGCCGCCGCTGCTGGCCTATCCGGTTTCGTCGGCCTACCAGCGCCGCGAGCACAACGACTACACCTTGCTGGAACCGGTGGATGCCGATGCACCCGGGCGTGGCGATGATGCCGAAGTGGACGAGGAGGAGGAAGACGAAGGCGAGTGACACGTGCACCGGCGCGGTCGCGTCACGCGCGCGACCGTCACCAGCCGAAACCGGCGACGAACAGCTTCTGGTCGGTCGGGCCGCGATCGCAGCCGGCCGAGGCGATCACATGGCCGGCCTCCAGCGTGCCGCCGATCGCGCGCACGGCCTGCGTCTCGCGGATGCACTCCGGCCCCACGCTGCCGCGTAGCGGCGGTCGCGGATCCGGGCGGATGTGCTCGACCAGCACGATGCGGCTGCCGCGATTGAACGGCTCGATGCGCACCTTGCCGTGTCGGTCTGGACTGAACCCGCACGGCGCCGGGATCGCCAACGCCAGCAGTTCGGTCTCGCCGCGCAGCAGTGCGCAGTGGCCGCCGCGCTCGCCCAACTGCATGTCGCCACCGGCGAACGCGACCTGGGTGAGCAGCGGCGCGGCAGCGGATGCGGGTGTGTCCTGCGCAGCGGCGACGGAACTGGGCACGGCGAGTACGGCAGCGAGCACGGCACGAAGATGCATCCGGCGAGTCTTCCTTGAACGGGGCGGCGCAGTGTGGCAGATGCGACCACGGAGTCGCCAGCCACGCCGCGCAGCTGGATGGCACAACGCAACGCGTGGGCCGCATGAGCACCGCTGCCACCCTTCCTGCAATGCGCTCGGACTGGCACGGCGCAACCCCATGTAGGAGCGGCTTCAGCCGCGACAGACTCCCTCGACAACGCCGCGTCGCGACTGAAGTCGCTCCCACACGTAGTGGCGTCGCCTTGATCGGGTTGCGCTGGAGCACCACACCTCGCTCGCGGCGTGGCATGACATCGCCGCGAGCGCACCGTGATGCCGCCGCCGCCGACAGCGGCCGGCGCAGAAACGAAGACGCCGATGCGCTAAGGCATCGGCGTCGTCATCGGCCATGGCGTCCGTTACGGACGTCGTGGCGCTGGCTCAGAACTCTTCCCACTCCGAACTTTCCACCAGCGCGCCGCCGGGCTTGCTCCGCGCCAGCGGGCGTGCAGCCGCTGCCGGCGCCTTCTTGATCGGCGCGCGTGCGGCGGCGACCGGACGGACCGCGGCCTGGGTCGTCACCGGCCTGGGCGCGACCGCGGCCACCGGCCTGGCGGCGCCGGCAAGGCGGAACACCGCCACCGCACGGGTCAGGTCCGAGGCCTGGTCTTCCATGCTCTTCGCCGCCGCGGTGGCTTCCTCCACCAATGCCGCGTTCTGCTGCGTGGTCTCGTCCAGCTGCATCACCGTCTTGCTGACCTGCTCGATGCCCGAACTCTGCTCGGCGCTGGCCGCGGAGATCTCGGCCATGATGTCGGTGACCCGCTTCACCGAGGTCACCACCTCGGCCATGGTGGTGCCGGCACGCGCGACCAGGGTCGAGCCCTGCTCCACTTCCTGCACCGAGTCGGAGATCAGGGTCTTGATTTCCTTGGCCGCCGCCGCCGAGCGCTGCGCCAGCGAGCGCACTTCCGAGGCGACCACCGCGAAGCCGCGGCCCTGCTCGCCGGCACGCGCGGCTTCCACCGCCGCGTTGAGCGCCAGGATATTGGTCTGGAACGCGATGCCGTCGATGACGCCGATGATGTCGGCGATGCGTGCGGAGGCGGCGCTGATCGAGGCCATCGTGGTGACCACGTCCTCGACCACGCGACCGCCGCTCTCGGCCACTTCGCCGGCGCCCAGCACCAGCTGGTTGGCCTGGCGCGCGCTGTCGGCGTTCTGCTTGACCGTGGAGGTCAGCTCTTCCATCGACGCGGCGGTTTCTTCCAGGCTCGCCGCCTGCTGCTCGGTGCGCACCGACAGGTCGCTGTTGCCGCTGGCGATCTCGCCGGCGGCGGTGTTGATCGATTCGGCCGAGCGCTGGATGCCTTGCACGATCGTGGTCAGCTGCTCGGCGGTGCGGTTGGCGGCCTCGGCCAGCTGGCCGAAGGCGCCCTCGTAGCGCACGTCCACGCGCTGCGACAGATCGCCGTCGGCGATCGCGCCCATGATCCGGCCCACGTCGGCCAGGCCGCTTTCGGCCTGCCGCATCAGCCGGTTCAGCGCTTCCACCATTTCCTTGAACGCGAACTGGTAGCGCGCCTCGTCGCCGCGCGCGGAGAAATCGCCGCGCGCCGCCGCATCGGCCAGGCGCGCGATGTCGCCGTTGATCGCCGACAGGTTGCTCTTCACCGCATCCAGCGCTTCGTGCAGCGCGGCGCGCTGGCCCGGCAGGCGGCGCATGTCGCGGCGCAGATCGCCGCGGCCGTATTCGCCCATGATCGTCATCGCCTCGATGATCGCGTCCAGGTGTTCGAACAGCGCGGTGTTCATGCCGCGCGCCAGGGTGCCGTAATCGCCGGGGAAATCCTCCGGCATGCGGTGGCTGATGTCGTCGCCCTGCTGCAGCTGCACCAGGGTCTGCATCTCGCCGTTGAAGCGCTGCAACTGGGTCTGCATCTGCTGCATGCTGGTCATCAGCTGCCCGGTCTCGTCGCGCGATTCCACCTTGATCGTGTTGTCGAAACGGCCCGAGGCGATGGCCTCGGCGGTGCGCGTGGCGGCGCGCAGCGGGGTGACGATGGCGCTGGCGATCAGCCAGCACAGCCCGACCACCAGACCGACCAGGGCCGCGCCGATCACGGTCAGGATCTTGGTGAAGCCCAGCGCCTCGACCTGGATGTCCTCGGCGTACACGCCCATCACCAGCACCCAGTTCCACTGCGGGTACAGCTTGGCGTAACTGATCTTCGGCAGCTGCTCTTTCTTGCCCGGCTTGGGCGCGCTGTAGTAGCTGAAGCCGTCGCCGCTGGTCACCGCGGTGCGGATGTCGCGGTACACGTATTCGCCGGCATCGCTCTTGTAGTCGCTCATGTCGGTGCCGACCTTGCGCTTGGGATGCATCAGGATGCGCATCTGCGGGTCGAGCATGAAGAAGTAGTCCACGCCGCCGTTGGTCTTCATGTCGGCCAGCGCCGACTTGGCCGCTTCCTGGGCCTGCGCCTCGGTGAGTTCGCCGCGCTTGGCCTTGGCCGCATAGTGTTCGATGACGCTCATGCCCATGTCGATCTGGGTCTTCACGGTCTGCTTGCGCGCGTCCACCAGGTCCAGGTATTGCAGACGCGCGGCGGCGACGGCGAGCAGGATCACGCCGATGGCGAGCAGGGTGCACAGCACCACGAACTTGCGCGTCATCGGCAGGTTGGCGATGCGACGACGCAGGAAATGGACGGGATTCATAGCGATCCTGAGGGCGATGCCGGTGATGTATATCCACCGATATCGGCCGCGATCGCCGCAAACTTGACGCCTGGCGGTGCAGGAAACTGAAGGCGTTGTGATCGAATCGCCGGTTTTCGCGCTGCCGCGGCGGTGAACCTCCGCATTCAGGTCCGAGCGGTGCGAAGACTGCAACCGCTTTCAGGCAACCTGTGCAACGCGCTGACGTTGCGCCACGTCTGCATCGGCATCGGCATCGGCATCGCCATGCCACACCAACCGATGGAAATCGAAGCCGGATTGCAGGCGCGGCTTCACCACGTTGAAATAGGGCGAGACGTCGAAGTCGCGCGGCAGGTAGAGGCTGTAATGACGGTTGTGCAGGATCTCCGCATCCTGCGCGTCGGACACCGGCACGCTGCCGATCTCCGGCAGGATCGGATAGCGGATCGCGCCGAAGGCCTGCGCCAGCAGCGTCGAGCAGATCGCCTTGGTCGGCTCGCCGCTGCCCAGTTCCAGGAAGCGGCGCTTCACCGACGACGGCAGCGGCGGGGTGCGGATCAGGTAGCGCGCCAGGTCGAAGATGTTCTTCAGGTCGTAGCTGTTGCCGACGCGGCTGACCATGTAGTCGACCACCGCATCGATCTCGTCGGCGCCCAGTCCCACCGGGCGGCAGATGCGCGTGTGCAGGCCGGCGAATTCGCTCAGCCCGACCACGCGCACGCCGACGTTGATGTCCACGTCGCAGAAGGTCGGCGCGTCCGCGTCGGCCGCCGTTCCCAGGTGATCGCCGATGTACAGCGCGGCGTGCGACCAGGTGGACTGGCTCAGGTACTTGATCGCGGTGGAGAAGCGGCTGTTGCCCTCGACCAGCAGCACGTCGCCCTTGCGCAAGGTCGCCTGCAGCAGCTGCGGCGGACTGGTCGGCAGTTCCGAGCGGTGCCGGCGCGGCTTGGACAGGAACTTGGCCAGGTGACGACCCAGCAGGCGTGGCAAGGACAGCATGCGCGTTCCCTCATGGACAGCCCGATCCGGGCGGCGAAAGCGACTTCGCTTCACCATGATGGCGGCGCTGCGCGGGAATTCTTGAGCGCTGCCCGGCCGGCCGCGCCTCCTTCTGCCGGCGGGACCATGGCCCGTTTTCGAGGGAAGGTGCCCTGCAGGGGCGGATGAGAGTACGGGCAAAGCCTCCTGCACCAAACTCCGCGAGACGCTTCGCGCCGTACCCTCACCCCAACCCCTCTCCCGATGGGAGAGGGGCTAGCGCTGTTCCCTTCTCCCAGCGGGAGAAGGTGGCCCGCAGGGCCGGATGAGGGTACGGGCGCAGCCTCGTGCCCCCAAACTCCGCGAGGCGCTTTCGCGCCGGACCCTCACCCCAACCCCTCTCCCGAGGGGAGAGGGGCTAGCGCTGTTCCCTTCTCCCGTCGGGAGAAGGTGCCCCGAAGGGGCGGATGAGGGGACGGGCGCAGCCTCGTGCACCCAAACTCCGCGAGACGCTTTCGCGCCGTACCCTCACCCCAACCCCTCTCCCGGGGGGAGAGGGGCTCTAGGTGCCGTCAGTCGCCGCGACCGACCACCAGTCGCACTTCGACGCGGCGGTTCGGCAGCAGGCATTCCAGCAGCGCCGCGCGCGGCTTCACGCCGGCGCACTGCTGCACCTGCTGGCTGTCGCCACGGTATTCGTAGCGGATGCGGTCGGCGGCGACGCCGCGGCCGATCAGC
This sequence comes from Xanthomonas bonasiae, assembly GCF_014836395.1. Lineage (NCBI taxonomy): Bacteria > Pseudomonadati > Pseudomonadota > Gammaproteobacteria > Lysobacterales > Lysobacteraceae > Xanthomonas > Xanthomonas bonasiae. The sequence goes on along the minus strand of NZ_JACSQX010000005.1, from coordinate 198,348 downwards.
AGCTCGCGCACGGTGCGCGCGCGACGCTCGGACAGGCCCTGGTTGTAGTCGTGGCCACGGCCGTCCATGCGGTCGGCATGGCCGACCAGCTCCACCTTCTGCAGGGTCAGCTTCTCTTCGGCGATGCGTGCCAGCGCGCGATCCAGGCTTTCCAGCGAGTGGGTGCGGATGTCCTTGTAGCCGTCGCGGTCGAACTCGAACAGCACGTTGGCCACCAGCGGGATCGGCGCCGCCGCCGGCATGTCCGGCCGCTCCGGCCCGCCGCACTGCCGTGCCAGCGCCTCGGCGTCGTTGACCAGGTCCTCGGCGATCTGGATGTACGGCTTGGAATGGCGCCATTGCTGCTGGTTGAACTCGTTGCCGGCGTGCACCAGTTCGACCTCGCCGCAGGCCGCCGCCTGCTGCGCGCAGCTGAAACCGGCGCTGCCGTGCAGCGCGCGCAGGCGCTGCCACAGGTCGTCGCGCAGGTACTTGGCGTCGTTGACCAGCGGGGTCTCGGTCGGGATCGTCGCGGCGCCCTGCTCCATCAGTTGCACCAGCTTCTCCGACTCGCTCAGCGCACCTTGCGGGAACGCGCTGCGGTCGTTGCGGGTGTATTCGTGAAAGGACACGTCGAGCCAGCATTGCGCCTTGGACAAGGCGTAGTCGCGCACCGGGCGGCCGCCGTCGTTGAGCGCCTGGATGCGGTCCTGCACGGATTGGTAGCCGTGCAGGTCGGCGGCGATGGCGGCGTCGCTGATGCGTTGCTGCTGCGGCAACAGCTGGGTCTGGGCGTTGCCGGCGGCACAGGCGCCGAGCAGCAAGGCGGCGGCGACGGTGCGGGACAGGACGAAGCGGGGTTGGGTCGTGGTCATCATGGATTCCTCAGCGCGCCGGGTCGCGGTAACGGACCGGATCCCGGCGGAACAGGTCTTCGTCGAATTTGAAGCGCAGACGCAGGAACACGCCCTGCTGGGTGTACTCGTAACCGGACAGGTCGCGGTCGGCGGTGTAGCCGGACCAGTTGTAGCCGGCCGACAGCCACAGGTTCTGGCGCAGCAGCCGGCCCACTTCCATGCCGTAGGCGTACTGGTTGGAACCGCTCTGCCCACGGAAGGTGGAGCCGAGCACGCCGATGTCCCAGTTCTCGGTGATGTCGTAGACCACGCGCCCGGACACCAGCACCGCATGGAAGCGGCTGTCCACGCGGCCGCCGTCGGCATAGGCGAAACGGTCCTGCTGCCACTTGCCGGCCACGTGCGCGGTCAGCCACCACGGCCGCGACGGATGCCAGTCGGCATGGGTGGAGACGATGTGCGCACGGCTGCTGATGTCCTGGCTGCTGCCGTCCACCGCCTGCCCGTCGAGCAGGGTCAGTCCGCTCTCGTCGCGCTCCAGCTTGTACTCGTAGCGGGCCAGCGCGTTGATCCGGTTGGTGTCGGTATCGCGGTAGGCCACGCCCAGCTGGAAGCGATTCTGCAGCACGTCGCCGCGCGCGGCGTAGTTGGTCTGCAGCAGGTAGTTGCGGCCGAGCAGGGTCCAGTCGCGGCTGAGCTTGCGCGCCAGCATGAACTGCACCAGCGTGGTGTCGAAGGCCTCGTCGGTCGCGGTCTGGGCGACGTCGCCGCTGATGCGGTACTCCACCCGCACCGAGCCGCGCCACAGCGGGTTGACGCCGTAGTCCAGCGCCAGCGCCAGGCCGGTGGCATCGCCGGTGTTGCCGTCGTACACCTTCACGTGTTCGGCCGAGCTGCTCAGGCGCACGCCCTCGCGCACGTCCCAGGTATTGCGGATGCCGGAGGCGGCCTGCACGTCGCGGCCGCTGATCGCATCGCGCATGCGGTACTCGGAGAACGCCTGGGTGTCGCGCACGTAGCTGCTGTCGATGCCGAACACCAGCGCATCGGCCTCGCGGTCGGTGGTGGTGATGCCGTAGGCGCTGGTCAGGCCGGTCTGCTTCTCGTAGCGGCCGTACAGGCGGCTGCGTTCCAGCACCTGGTAATCGACGCCGGCAGCGATGCGGTTGCGGTCTTCGCCGGACACGCTCTGCTCGTACTCGGCGCCCAGCGACAGCTTGGCGCCGACGCGGTAGCCCGCGCCGATGCGCGCGCTGTCCGATTCCAGGCGGGTGCCGATCGGCAGGTCGCTGGCGGTGCCGGTGACGGCGCTGCTGGAACCGATCACCGGCAGCCCGGTCAACGGATCCAGCGGCTGCTGGCCGTAGCCGAGCGCGCCGCCGCCGGAGCCGGTGGCGAAACCGCCGGTCAGGCCGCCCGTGTTGCCGTAGCCCAGGCCCGAGGACCACGGCGAGTAGGCGCCGACGGTCTCGCGGATCGAACGCACACCGACGTCCAGGGTGAGCCTTTCGGTGGCGCCGACGCGCACGCCGGCACCGCCGGCATCGCGCTTGCCGCCGTCCGGGTTGCGGTCCTCGCTGCGCAGGCCTTCGGCATACAGCTCCACGTGCTCGGTCAGGTGGTAGTCGACCTTGGCGTTGTACTCGCCGCGCCCGCCGAACAGCGGCGAGGCCGGGTTGTTGAACGCCGGATCGGTACGCGCCGCGAACAGGTTGGCGTCGAGCTTGTCGCCGTCGTGGCCGAACTCCACGCGCCACGCATCGCCTTCGACGCGGCCGCTGAGATCCTGCAGGCCCGGGGTGGCGACCTGGTTGATCGAGTTGGTGTTGATCTCGCTCTGGGTGCGCGCGAACTCCACCGCCATCGCGGTATTCGGGCCGAAGCGGTAGCCGGCGTTGACGCTGCCCATGCGGAATTCGGCGAACGGGTTGCGGTCGTCCACCACCGCGCCGCCGACTTCCAGCGCATCGGTCAGCCGCAGCTGGCCGTCGGCGCCGTAGACCCAGAAGCGCTCGGTGCCCTGGTCGAGTTCGTAGGTGATGCGCAGCGACACCGGATTGAGGTCGCTGTCGAACGAGGCCAGGAACTGGTTGAGCAGGATGCGCCCCGAGAACGGCTCGAAGCTGTAGTCCACCAACCGCGCCAGCGGCTGCACCGAGACGATCCGCGAGGGCTGGTTGCGGTCGCGCACGACCACTTCCACCCGCTCGCTGCCTTCCAGCACCGCGTTGTTGCGCAGTGCGTACGGGCCGCTGCCCTGGCTGGCGAATTCTTCGATCACCTGGCGCAGCGAGTCCTGGATGGCGAACACGTTGGAGCGCACGCGTGCGTTCTCGTAGTGCCAGCCCAGGCCGGTGGCGGTGCGGTTGTAGGTGCCGAGGCTGCGCTGCGGCATGCTGCTGCGCGCGCCGACGCCGGTCGCGGTGGCCAGCGTGTCGCCGGTCTGGAAATCGCCGTACAGCAGATAGCTGCGGCGGTTGTCCACGCGCACGTACAGGCGCTCGGCCGAGCGCGCGTCGAAGCCGCGCAGCGAGGAGTCGCCGTACACCGGATAGAACTCTTCCGGCTGGATGTCGCGCAGCAGGCGGCCGCGCACGTCCTTGTCCGAGTCGTAGGCGGCGGTGAGCAGGTATTCGCCCTTGATCCGGCCCTTGACGAAGAACGCGGTGCGCGCGGCGGCGTTGGCCTTGCCGTTGTTGAATTGCTTTTCCCAGCGGCGGATATCGCGTTCGAACACGTCGTCGTGATCGACCGGCGCGATCAGTCCGCTGTTGTCGCGGCGGCCGAAATTGATCACGCCCTCGATCAGGCCGGTGGCGATCATCTCGCGCATTTCCGGTACGAACCCGATCGTGCCTTCGGCGCTGTGGCCGCCGGCGGTGACCCGCAGCACCACGTCCTGTGGCTGGTCCGGCGCGAGCAGGTCGAACTCGGCCACGCCGTCGCGCACCGGCAGCTGCACGCCCGGGGTGACCTTGTCGGCATCGGCCGCGCCCGGCCCCAGTTCGTCGGTGCGCGAGCCCGGCAGCAGGATGCGGCCGCCGGTGTGTTCGACGGTGGCGAAGTGTTCGCCCTGCAACGGCTTGCCGGCGGCGTCGAGCAGGCGCACGGTCACGTGCACCGGCGTCTGGCCGTCGGCCGGCGCGCCATCGCGGTCGACCTCCACCTGCACCTGGTCCATGCCCTGCGCGGCATGCGCGTCGAGCGTGCCGCGCGGCGCCAGCGTCTGCGCGGCGGCATCGGCGCTGCTCGGCGTGCGCGGGTACAGCGTGCCGGCCTCGCCCAGCACTGGCGTGAAGCGGCTGCTGCCGACCGTCTGCTGGGCCAGCGCCGGCAGCGCGGCCAGAGCGCAGGCGAGCAGGGTCAGCCGCGGCAGGCGGCGCGTCGTGACGGGCCGGCTCATGGCTGCACCTCCGCAGGAACGGCGACATCGGGCGGTGGGGTGCCGCGCGGCTTGACGATCGGCGCTTGCGCCGGGCTGTCGGTGCCCTGCTGCGGCGCGCGCAGCGGCTTGCTGCTGAAGCGCAGCGGCGCATGGCCGGTTTCGGTTTCCGGCGCGCGCACTTCGCCTTGCGTGCGGCGCGCCTTGACCTGCTCGATCACCGGGTTGGAACAGCTGCCCTCGACGAAGTCGGCGCGATGCAGCTCGCCGTTCTTGAGATCGATGAACAGGCTGTCGGCATCGCCGAGGTTGCGGTTGCTGCTGGTGGTCAGGCGCGAACCGACCGGCAGCGTGCTGGCGTCGACCTTCAGCGTGTGGCTCTGCGGCGGCAGGCCGCAGTAGCTGTACTTGCCTTCCGAGTCGCTGATCACCCAGGTGCCGTCCTCGAAGTACAGGCGCACGCCGGGAATGCCGAGCTCTTCGCGGTCCTGCACGTGGTTGACGTTGCAATCCACGAACACCTTGCCGAGCACGCAGCCCTCCTCGGTGAACACGCCGCCGCTGACGCGCACGCGGTACTGCGCCTGGTTGGACGGCAGCGAACCGGAACGCGGTTGCAGCGAGACCGGATCGATGCAGCCGCCGGCGATCGAGCAGCCGTGCGCTTGCGCGCGGTTGATGCCGTCGCCCTGCTGCGCGCCGACGCCGATGCGCACCCGGTAGGTCAGCGCGATCTGCTGGCCGACCTGGATCGGACCGGTGGCGAAGCCCAGGGTCGGGCCGGGCTTGCCCAGCGGCTCGGCCACGGCCACGCCGTTGGCGCGCGCGGTGCCGTCGATGTAGGTGAAGCCGCGCGGCAGGCGATCGACCACGTTCACCGTCTGCAGCGGGCTGCCGGCGGTCTGGCGGATGGTGATGGTGTATTGCACGGTATCGCCCACTTCGGCGGTCTGGCGGTCGCCGGTCTTGGTGATGGCCAGGCCGGTGGCCACCGCGGTGTCCAGCGGAATGTGGTTGTGCACGATGCCGGCGGTGGCCGACCCGGCGAACAGCCGCAGGTAGTACTGGGTCGCGGTGCCGACCGGACCGGTCGGCGCCAGTGCGTTGGGCTGCACCTGGTAGTTGCTGCCCACCGCGCCGGGCGGCGACAGCGAACTGCCTTCGGCCGGGATCAGCGTGGAGACGAAGACGTAGCCGCCCGGCGGGGTCACTGTCAGCTCGAACTCGCAACGCGCCGGCGCCGCCGGGCCGAACAGGAACTGGTAGTAGCCGTCGTTGCCGACGGTCATCGACACCGCGTTGCCGTCGATGCGGTAGCCGCCGGCCGCGGCGTTGAGCAGGCTGGTGGCCGGGTCGTAGCCGGCGCAGACGCCGACCGGGGCCAGGGTGACGATCGCGCCGGGCACCGGGTCGCGGGTGACCGCGTCGTAGACCACGCCCGACGGATCCACCGGCAGGCTCTGCTGCGGCAGGTTCTCGCCGGCCTTGAGCACCACTTCCAGCTGGCTGATGCCGCCGTCGCTGACCCGGCACGAGCTGTTGCTGCCGTTGCTGATCGCCGCGTCGGCCGCGCACGGGGCGGTGGCGCCGGAAGCGGTCTCGCCGCTGACCGGGAACGCCCAGATGACCCCGGAGCTCGGATCGCGGAAGCGGATGTGCCACTTCTGCCCGGGGATCACGTCGCCGAAGCGGTAGCTGCCGTCGGCGGCGCTGAGCGTGGTCTTGACCACCTGGCCGCTGGTCGGATCGACCAGTTCGACGATCCAGTTCTGCAGGCGGCGATCGCCGCCGTCGAGCAGGGTGTCGTCGTTGCCGACGTCGAACCACACCGTGCCCGACACCGAGGCCGCCAACTGCACCTGGGTCGGCACGCGGCAGGCGTTCTGGGTGATCGCCGGATCGCACACCGGCAGCTGGGTCACGTCGCCCTCGAACGCGCCGCGTTCGGCCGGGGTCGGGCTGTGCGTGGCGTCTTCGCCGCCGCCCTGCACCAGCACCGCGTTGTTGACCGGGTTGCCGGTCGCCGCCGCGGCACCGACCGCGACCTGCACGTGGATGCGATCGCCGGCGGTCTGTCCGGGCGCGATCAGCGTACTGGCGTCGCAGCTGAAACGGTCGGCACCGACCGCGCCGGCGCAGGTCCAGCCGTTGCCGGTGGGCAGCGCCGCCAGGGTCACGCCCGGCGGCAGGCGGTCCTGCACCTGGTACACGCCGGCGGTCGGACGCGGGCCGATGTTGCGCACGCTGATCGTGTAGCGGGCGGTGTTGTTGACGGTGAACTTGACCGGGTCGGCGAGCTTGCTGACGACCAGGTCCGGGGTGTTGGCGATCTCGCCGAAGTTGTTGTCGATCGACTGCGCGCCCGGAGTCAGCACCACCGCGGAAATCGCCGACGGCACGGTCTCGCGCGGGGTCGCCACGCCATGCGTGGTGCCGCCAACGGTACCGGCGCTGGTGACGCCGTTGCGGGTGTCGGCCGGTTGATCCGGTTCGGTCACCGTGTAGGTGCCCGGGCGCAGGTTCTCGAAGCGGTAGTTGCCCTGCGCATCGGTCTGCACGCTCAGCTGCACCGCGGCGCCGAGATCGTCGGTGCCGGTCAGCACCACGCGCACGTTGGCGATGCCCGATTCGTCGCTGCCGACCACGCCGTTGTCGTCGTTGTCGTAGTACACGCGGCCGGACAGCGACGCCGCCGCCACTTCGCCGAAGTCGTAGTGCTGGCCCTGCTGGTTGGCGCCGAGCACGATGGTGGCGATCGCCGACGGCGTGGTGGTCACGCCGGTGGCGGTGCCGCCCTTGTCGCCGGGCACGGTCTTGCCGTTGAGGGTGCCGGTCGGCTGGGTCGGCTCGGTCACCGTGTAGGTGCCCGGCAGCAGGCCGATGAAGCTGTAGTTGCCGGTCGCATCGGTCTTGGTGGTCAGGTTGACCGCCTGGCCGTTCTGGTCGGTGCCGGTCAGCACCAGCTCCACGTCGGCCAGGCCGGTCTCGGCCGGGTCGATCACGCCGTCGTTGTCGTCGTCGCGCCACACCCGTCCCTGGATCGCGCTGCCGCTGGGGTTCTCGCCGAAGTTGAACTCGGTGCCGTCCAGGCCTGCGCCCAGCTGGATCTGCGAGATGCGATCGGTGCTGGCCGCATCCGGGCCGCCGGGCGCGGCCACCGCGGTGCCGGCCACGCAGGTGCCCGCCGCGCACGCCGCGCCGCCGATCTGGCCGGGATTGATCGCGCTGGGACGGTTGCTGTACTGCCCGCTCGGCAGCGGCTCGCGCACGCTGTAGGTGAGCGTCGGATCCAGGTCGTCGAAGCGGTAGGCGCCGTTGCCGTCGGTGCTGGTGGTGGCCAGCACCGCGCCGGTGACGGCATCGAGCAGTTCCACGGTGGCGCCGGCGATCGCCGGATCGCCGCCGTCGCGCACGTTGTTGAAGTTCAGGTCCACGTAGACCCGGCCGGACAGGCTGGGACGACGCACTTCCGGGAAGTCGTAGCGCACGGCCGCGTCGGTCGCGCCGACCGGAATCGTGGTGTAGCTGGAGTTGGGGCTGCCGGCGGCATAGGTGCCGCCCAGCGACGGCGCGCTGGCGCCGGCGACCGGCGGATCCACCGGCCCGTTGCGATAGCCAGTGGGCTGGGTCTGGGTCAGCGTGTAGCCGCCCGCGCCGGCCGCCGACAGGTTGTCGAAGCTGTAGCTGCCGTCGGCCGCGGTGGTGGTGCTGCGGTTGACCGCATTGCCGTAGGCGTCGGTGCCGCTCAGCACGATGGTGACGCCGGCGATGCCGGGTTCGCCGTTCTGGTGAACGCCGCCATTGCCGCCCGCGCGGTCGCGGTCCTCGAACACGGTACCGACCAGCGACGCCCGGGTGACCAGGATCGGCACGGTGGACGTGTTGTTCGGCGGGACGCGATCGACCTGCTCGGTGGTGATGGTCGCGGTGTTGTTGATCGCCGACGCGCCCGGATAGGCATCCCAGCGCACCGGCACCACGATGCGCAGCTTGCCGCCGACGGTGACGTCGCCGAGGTTGCAGGTCAGCGTGGCCGAGGCCTGGGTGCAGTTGCCGGTGCCGTTGGGCACTTCGCCACCGCCGCCGCCCGGGATCGGGCCCTTCTTCTGCCAGCTCACCTGGCCGACGACCACCAGCCCGGCGGGCAGCGTGTCGCTGACCACGGTGCCGGTGCCGTTGAGCGGACTGCTGCCGCTGCGGTCGCGCGACAGGCTCGCGCCGGGACCGTTGTTGATGCCGTCGATGACGTAGAAGAACGGCTGGCGCAGGCCCACCGAAGTGGCGTTGGCCGGCAGCGCCGCATCCGGATCGGCATCGGGCGCGGTGGTGATCACGTGCTTGCTCACGCCCACGTCGGCGGAGGCGCGGATCGTGGTCTCCTGGCTGGCGCCGTTGTTGGCGGTGTTGCTGTCGGTCTCGGCGGACGTGGCCTGGGCCAGGTTGCTGACCGTGTCGCCGGCCGCGCCGGGCGGGGTGTCGTAGCGGTAGCGCAGGTACAGCGTGCTGGTCTGGCCGGACGCGACCACGCCGGCGACGTTGTTGCTGAAGCCGATGCCGGGCATCAGACAGTTCAGCACCTGCACCGCGCCCACGGTCGGGTTGCTGCCGGACGTCACCGAACAGGCGGCCGGATCGAAGGTGCCGGTGGGCGTGGCCGAGGCGCCGATGAAGGTGACGGTGCGGCCGGACGGCGGAGTGAAGGTGTCGGCCAGGCGCACGTCGGTGGCGACCGACGGGCCGTTGTTGCGGATGGTGATGCGGTAGGTGATCAGGTTCGCCGCGGCATTGGTCGCGTCGAAGCCGAGCGGATCCACGCCGCCGGTGAAGCCGGTGTCCACCTTGTTGGTGATCAGGTCGACCTGGCCGGCCTCGAACGGCAGCTGCGCGCTCTTGCTGTCGTCGCTGGTGTCGGTATTGAAGTCGTAGGTGTTGCCGTCGCCGTCGGTGCCCGCGGTGGCATCGCCGTTGCCGTCGCCATCGAGGTCCACCACGAAGTCGGCGGTGTTGTCGAACTGGCGGCCGGTGTTGCCGCTGTTGACGTTGGGCCGGATCACCACCTGCAGGGTTTCGGTCTGCTCGTTGGTGAGCGAGGGCAGCGCCGGGCATTGCACGGTGACCTGCGCCGGCGCGCCGGTCGGATTGGCGTAGGAGGTGCCGCCGGCGTCGACGGTGACCGTCACCCCGGCGCCAGCGCTGGCGGTACAGGCCTGGGTGCCGGCACCGGTGCGCTGCGCGGACACCAGCACGAAGCCCGAATCGTTGGCCGGCAGGGTGAACACGTCGCGGAAGATCACCCCGGGCACCGTCGACGGGCCGCGGTTGATGTAGGACATCACATAGGTGGTGTTGACGCCGGCGCGGCCGGGCGTGCCCGAGGAAATGGTCTTGGCGGTGGTGGCGACGTTGGCCACGCGCGCGATGCGGATCCAGTCCGAGGCCTGGTTGTTGTTGCCGTTGAGCTCGCCCACCGAACCGGCCACGGCCGCATCGATGCCGACCCCGGCGGTGTTGCAGAACGCGCCGCTGATGGCGGTGCCGCCGCAGGTGCCGGCGGGCTGGTTGAAGCTGTCGAACAGCGCGCGCTGGACCTGGATGACGATCTGCGCGGTGGCGCCGTTGGCCAGCGCGGTGGTGCCGGAGCGGCAGACCACCGAGGCGCCGTTGATGGCGCAGTTCCAGCCGGCCGGGGTGGTGGTCACGCTGATCTGGGTGCGGCCGTTGACGAAGCCGGGCACGGTGTCGTTGACCACCACGCCGGTGGTGCTGTCCGGGCCGTTGTTGGTCACGGTCAGGGTGTAGCTGAGCGTGTCCTGGTTGGCCGCCAGCACGTTGTCGGCGGCGCCGGCGCCATTGGTCTGCTTGGCGATGGACAGGTCGGCGCGCTCGTCGGTGGTGCGGGTGCCCGCGCCCGAGCAGTCGTTGCCGGTTTCCGGGTCGCGGTCGATGCCGTTGCCGGTCAGCGGCTCGATCGAGCCGCCGGAGCCGCCGGTACAGGCGTTGTTGAGCAGGTTGGCCGAGGAACTGCGCGCGCGCGTCAGCAACTGCAGCGTCGGCGCCTGCGCGCCCACTGCCAACGGCAGCGAACCGGCACCGAGATCGCAGGTCACGTGCTGCACGCTGGAGCCGCTGTAGGCCTGGTCCACGGTGCAGGTCCACGCGCCGCTGGCGAACGCCACGCCCGGCTGCGCCACGCTGCCGTCCGGCTGCAACAGCTCTTCGCCGGTCGCCAGCGTATCCACCGTCTGCACCTGGCCGGTCGCCGGGCGCGGTCCCATGTTGCGCACGACGATGCTGCTGGTCATGCGACTGTCCAGATCGCTGCCGATGCCGCTCCACACCGGCACCAGCGCCGGGGTCTTGGTCTTCTGCAGCGACAGGTCGGCACCGTCGGCGAGCACGGTGAAGGTGGTGCTGCCGGTGTTGTCGGTGCTGTTCGCATCCGGCGTGTCGGCGCTGGCGGTGGCGCTGTTGGTGACGTCGCCGCTGCTGTTGGTGCCGGACGCCGGCACCGTGCTCTCGATGGTGAAATCGGCTACGGCGCCGACCGCCAGGCTGCCGTTCAACGCGCAGGTGCGGGTGGCGTCGCCGTTGCTGTTGGTGCAGGTCCAGCCGGCCGGCACGGTGCCGCCGGTGGCCAGGAAGCCGGCGGGCAGGTTGTCCACGAAGCGCGGATTGACCGCGGCACTCGGCCCCTGGTTGCGCACCTGGATGTTGAAGGTGACCGGTTGGCCGGAGATCGCCGGCGAGGGGTTGACGCTCTTGCTCAGCGCCAGATCGGCGCCGGCGGTGACCGTGGTGGTGACGCTGCCGGTGTTGTTGTCGGGCAACGGATCCGGCGTGGAGCCGGCCTGCACGCGTGCGGTGTTGACGATGTTGCCGCTGGCCGCGGTGACGCGGGCGCGGAAGGTGAAACTGCTGCTGCCGCCATTGGCCAGCGCGCCGGCGTGGGTGGCGGTCATGCTGCCGCTGTTGAAGGTCCAGCCGCTGCCGCTGAAGCTGTTGGCCACGTACTGCACCGCGGCCGGCAGCGTGTCGACCACGGTGAAGCCGGCCGAAGCGCTGGGTCCGGCGTTGCGCACGGTGACGGTATAGGTGACCTCGGCGCCGGCGACGACCGGGTTCGGCGTGGCGGTCTTCTCCACGCTCAGGTCGCCCGCCGATTCCAGCGTGGTCGCTTCCAGGCGGCGATTGTTGGCCGCGTTGCTGTCGCCGGCGAAGAACGGATCGGCATCGGCCAGCGAGGCGATCGGCGTGCTCGCCGCGGGCAGGCCGGTTTCCACGCCGATCGCGCCGCGGATCTCGATCGTGCCCGGGGCCAGGCCGACCGTGCTCACCGGCAACTGGAAGGTCACCGGCGCGCCGTTGGAAGAGAAGGTCCCGACCAGCGTGCCGACCCGGCATTCGATGCGCTGCGCGTTGCCGGCGGCCACGCTGCAGGAGGACGGCAACGGCGAGCCCGCCTGGGCACCGGCGGGCAGATCGAAGATCACCACCGCGTTGTTGACCGTATCGGCGGCACTGTTCTCGACGGTGACGCTGTAGACCACGCTGCCCCCGGCCGGCGTGGGATCGTAGCCGGTGTCGGACAGGTTGGTGATCTGCAGGTCCGCGGCCGCGGCCAGCGCAGGCGCGGCCGACAGCAGGACGGCCATCAGCAACCGCAAGCGTCGCCCCGACGACGCCGTGGTCCGGTGGTGTTCGCAGGCGGCACGCGCCCACGCCCGCAGTGCAGCCGCACGGCTGCCGCGCATCAAATGATCCATGTGCCTCTCTCTCCCCAAGCATCCAAGCCGGACCCACGAACCGGTGCCCCAGGCCTAGGCCGTGCGGGGCGCGCTGACGATCGGGATCGGTACCCACCCCGAAAGCGCAGGCGAGGCCTGCCGGTGTGGTGGCGCGGATTCTGCGCAGGGGCGCGCAGGCAGTCAGTAGCAGCAGTTCGCGTTCGCTCTCACTTCCTCACACGCACAGCGAGACGCATGGCGCAATGGCAATGAGATGCGGCCCATGGCCGCACTGTGACGGAAGGCGGCGCGCTGGCATGGCGGGTGAAACGCGCAATCTGTCTACCGATCGCGTGGCGTCGGCTCCGCGCGCGATGCGGATGCGGATGCGGCGAAGACTAGGCGTTGTCGCCCAGCAGATATCCCTGCCCGCGCACCGCACGCAGCGGCAGCGTCGCGGCGGTGGCCGCGGTCACCCGTGCGCGCAGGCGATGCACCAGCACCTCCAGGCGGTGCGGATCGAAGTCCCACGGCGCGTCGGTGACCGCCGCGATCAGCGTGTCGCGGTCCACCGGCGCGCCGCGTTGCGCGAACAGCGCCTTCAGCAGGCCGCGTTCGGCCTCGGTCAGCGCCAGCGTGCGCTGCGCTGGCGAGGACAGCGTCCAGCCGTCGTCGCTCAAGCGCCATTCCTGCGCCGGCAACGCCTCCGGCGATGCGGCAGGCTGCAAGCGCCGACGCAGATTGGCCAGTGCGGCGATCAGCAGTTCCACATCCAGCGGCTTGACCAGGTAGATGTCCGCGCCTTGCAGCAAGCCGCGGGTCATGTCGGGATTGGCGCCGCGGCCGGTGAGCATCACGATGCCCGCCTGCGGCGCGATCTGCCGCAGATAGCGCGCCACCGAATAACCGTCCTCGCCCGGCAGCCCGACATCCAGCACCACCAGATCGCAAACATGGCCGAGCAGATGTCGGTACAGCGTTTCGGCGCTGCCGAAGCCGAGCACCTGCGCGCCCTCGTGGCCCAGCTCGTCGACGATGATCGCGCACAGTTCGGCGTCGTCCTCGACCACCGCGATGCGCACACCGTCCAATACAGGCCTTGGCCTGCTTTCCGCGTCGAAGGGCTGCGGTGCATCGTTTTTCATCGCAGCTTTTCCCCGCTCTCGCACATGCCCCAAAGCGGCAGCGACTCTCTAAGATGAAGCATGCAGGCTACATGCCCGCGGATTCCGCTCCAGGCCAGCAGATGCATAAGCGCCTTCAGCCCTACGCGACGGAACGTCCACGCGAAATGCAACCGAAGTCGCATGCGCACGGATGAACGCGGCAATCCGCGTGCCCCATCCGCCAGACGGGGCACGGTCGCGACATGCATGCCATATGCAGTCGCGAGAGCAGTTGCCGCGCTGCTCCTATCCCACGAAATGGATATCTGCTTCCGCGCCTATGACATTTTTACAGCGGCTGCTTAAGCACGGGAAAATATATGCCACTGGCGATGACGCGCGCAGGCCGTCAGATTCACCACTTGCATCGGCCCGATCCGTTGCCAGACAAAACGCCATTCCCAACATCAGCGTAAATGCGGTCGCCAGCTTCATGCGTCAGCCCCTGCTGTGATAGTAATCCCCCACAGAAGAATAGCGCAGTCGGCGCGGCGTGCACATAGCGCTTCAGCGGACCGCAGTCAGAGCCTGCTTTCAACATCATCCATTTCGAGGTCTTCGATCTACCGAGGCTCTACGCCCTCTGACTCCATCGCCTGCATCGCGATCATGTTCAAATGTCATTTGGGTCAGCGCGGGTCTGTTGATTGCAAAACAATTATTTCCATCGAACCTATCCAGGCACCTGAAGGACGACCTTAGACGTCGATCATTCGCGGCAGAAACGGCGCCATGCCGTCTCCGCAGCGATTGTGCGAAACCTCTACGGCCATCCGTGCACATGACTTGATGCACGCGCGACCGGCGCGGAAGTGCGCTGCAATCGTGGTCCTGCTGCAGGAGCCCGCCATGCGCTTTCGCCACCTTGTCCTGTGCGTGCTGCTGAGCCTGAGCGGCGCCGCAACCGCGGCCGACGACGACGCAGCGGCGGTGCGCGCCGCCGATGCGCGCTACTGGCAGGCCTACAACGCCTGCGACATGCGTGCGATGGGCGAGCTGCTCACCGACGACGTGGAGTTCTACCACGACAGGACCGGCCTCACCGCGTCCAGGCCCGCGGTGCTGCAATCCCTGCGCAACGGCCCCTGCGCCGACCCGGCGATGCACCTGCGCCGCGAGGCCGTCGCCGATAGCCTGCAGTTCCATCCGCTGGCCGGCGGCTTCGCGCTGCTGTCGGGCACGCACCGCTTCTACGTGCAGCGCGACGGCAAGCCCGAGCAGTTGGACGGCCAGGCCGAGTTCACCAATCTCTGGCAAGCGGTCGACGGCCACTGGCGCATGCGCCGCATCTACAGCTATGCGCACGGCGCGGTGGCGTACGTAGCGCCCACCACGCACCTGACGTTGGCGCCCGACGTCCTGGCCGGCTACGCCGGCACCTATCTCGGCCAGAAGGTCGGCGACATCCGCGTCGCCGTGGAAGGCGACCATCTGAAGCTCACGGCCGGCGCGTTGGTCGTCACCCTGCGCGCCGAATCGCCGACGCGCTTCTTCGCCGAGGAACGCGACCTGCGCTTCGTGTTCGCGCCGGCAGCGGATGGACGCATGCACCAGCTGAGCGTGTACGAGAACGGCGCCATCGTCGAGACCGCAACCGCGCAGTGAGGCAGCGGCGGCGGCCTCGCGTGCTGCGGTTCAACGCCGATGCAGCACGGACACCTCGATGAAATCGGCGGTGCTGCGTTTCAGATAGACCCGATAGGTGCCTTGTCCGGCAATCGGCACATCGAAGCCGTCGCCCGGCGACAGCCCCGCGCGCTCGACCGGCGCACCCTCGCGCGGCGTCGCCCGCAACCGTGTCCTCCCGCCATCGCCGCCGCGCGTCGCATTGGTCACCGTCAGCGCGCCCTCCCATAGGACGCGGCTGTCGCCCGGCAACAGGCTGAACTCGATCGAGGGCGAACTGGCCGCCGGCTTGCACGCGGCGGCCTGCGCTTCGGCCAAACGCCGCTCCAGCGGCTTGACCTCCACGTACTGCACGCATCCGTAAGTGCCGCCGACCAGCACCAGCACCGCCGACACCTCGGCGGCGGCGCGCTTGAACGACAGCGTCTGCCACCATTTCTGCGCAGGCGGTTGCGGCGGCTGACGGTTCGTTCGGGCCATGCACGCCACGCTATCGGCGCCGCGTTCGCTTGTCTGTTAGCACGGCTTGCGCCGCAATCCGCAGACGCGTCCGTCTACACGGCGCTCCGCAGTCATCTCGCATCGATCGAAGGACGGCAGGACCGGCGGAGGGTCGAGCGCCGACACGGCATGGCGAAACCGCTCGATCGGGCATGGCGCCGATCGCCATCGGAATGGCCTTGGCCAGCATCGTCGCGCGCCGCGCGGTCGCATTGCCGCCACCACCCGCATCCGCGGCTGTGCCGCGCCCACCACGCATGTTGCGGCGCAACTTGACGCGGCAAGGGCGCTGGCAGAATCTTGGCACGTACTTTCGAAATAATTTTCGCAATCCGAAAACCGC
This sequence comes from Xanthomonas bonasiae, assembly GCF_014836395.1. Lineage (NCBI taxonomy): Bacteria > Pseudomonadati > Pseudomonadota > Gammaproteobacteria > Lysobacterales > Lysobacteraceae > Xanthomonas > Xanthomonas bonasiae. Next base: position 182,770 of record NZ_JACSQX010000005.1, on the reverse strand, counting down.
TTGTCAAGCGACACCAGCCAGCCGGTTCGGCAAGCTGGCGACGCACGACAGCCACCAGGACATGCCGATGACCAAGACCATCCCCCCAGGCGCGTTGGACGCCGCCGCCGAGGACAGCGGCGACGCAGCGGACAAGAAGCTGCGCAGCACCGTGCAATCGCTGGCGAAGGGGTTCCGGGTGCTCGAAGCGTTTTCCTCCGAACACGAGGAACTGTCGCTGAGCCAGATCGCGGCGCTGGCCAGGCTCGATCCGGGGACCACGTTCCGCATGCTCAACACGCTGGTCGAGCTGGGCTACGTGAATCGCCTTCCGGAAAGCCGCCGCTTCCGCCTGACCCTGAAAGTGCTGGACCTCGGCTTCCACGCCATCGCCCGCCGCGACCTGCGCAGCGTGGTGCGGCCGTTGCTGCGCGCGCTGGTCAGCGACGTCAACGAAGCGGCCAGCTTCGCGGTGCTGCAGGGTCCCGACGTGCTCTACATCGAACGGGTGCGTGCCGGCATCACCCGGCTGGGCGTGGACATCCGCATCGGCACCACCGTGCCCAGCACCCGCACCGCGATCGGCCTGGCCATGCTCGCGCATCTGTCGCCGGCGGAAGTGACGCGGGTGACCGGAGTGAACGTGCACGCGCCGCACGCGCCGGAGATCGTCGCCATGCTCGGCACCTTCGACCGCATTCGCCGCGACAACTACGTGATCCTCGATTCGATGCTGACCGAGGGATTGCGCGTGCTGGCGGTGCCGGTGCTGGATGCCGACGCCTATCCGCTCGGCGCGATCAGCGTGGCCGCGCCGTCGGTGCGCACCAGCCACGACGAACTGCTCAACACCGCCCTCCAACCCACCCTGCTCGCGGCTAAGGACATCGCCTTCGCGATCCAGGCCAGCGGGAGCGTCGCCGTGACCGCACCCAGCACCTGACCGTCCGGGCGCCCGCCCGGTCCCCTGCAATCCGACCGCTTCGTGGACGCTCCGGCGCCCGCGCCGGGTTCTTCTTGTCCTGCGAGAGGCAGCAACGATGCTCATGCCCACCACCACCGCCAACGCCGCCACCGCCCGTTCGCTGCCGCCCGCCGAGGCGCAGGCGGAAATCGGCGCCCGGCTCGAACGCCTGCCCATCACCCGCCAGGTCTGGTGGGCGCGCAACATCGTCGGCGCCGCCACCTTCTTCGACGGCTACACGGTGATCGCCATCGCCTACGCGATGCCGGTGCTGGCCAAGGAGTGGAACCTGTCGCCGGCGCAGATCGGCATGATCCTGTCGGCCGGCTACCTGGGCCAGTTGCTCGGCTCGGTGTTCTTCGGCTGGCTGGCCGAGCGCATCGGCCGCCTGCACGTGCTGCTGTTCACCATCCTGCTGTTCGTGTCGATGGACGTGGCCTGCCTGTTCGCCGGCGGCGCCGCGGCGATGATGGCGTTCCGCTTCATCCAGGGCATCGGCACCGGCGGCGAAGTGCCGGTGGCCAGCGCCTACATCAACGAACTGATCGGCTCGAAGAAGCGCGGCCGCTTCTTCCTGCTGTACGAAGTGATGTTCCTGCTGGGCCTGGTCGCCGCCGGCGGCATCGGCTACTTCATGGTGCCGACCTACGGCTGGAAGGCGATGTTCATGGTCGGGCTGATCCCGGCGCTGGTCATGATCCCGCTGCGCTTCTTCATGTTCGAATCGCCACGCTGGCTGGCGTCCAAGGGCCGTTACGACAAGGCCGACGCGATCGTGTCCGACCTCGAGCGCAGCGCCGAGCGCCGCCACGGCCCGCTGCCGGCGCCGGTGTTCGACCGCAACGCGCTGCCCAAGGCGCAGCGCTCGGACTGGCGCGAATTGTTCGGCAGCGTCTATCTCAAGCGCACGCTGGTGATCTGGTGCCTGTGGTTCTGCTCCTACCTGGTGGCCAACGGCCTCATCACCTGGTTGCCGACGCTGTACCGTCAGCATTTCGGGCTGTCGTTGCAGCAGAGCATCGCCTACGGCTTCCTCACCTCGCTGGCCGGCGTCGCCGCCGCGGTGGTGTGCGCGCTGTCGATCGACCGGGTCGGACGCAAGCGCTGGTACGTCGTCGCCTTCGCCGCGGGCAGCATCCCGTTGCTGGCGCTGGCGATGCTGGGCGGCACCTCGGCGCTGCAGGTGCTGGTGTTCGCCGCGCTGGGCTATGCCGCGGTGCAGACCATCACCTTCTCGCTGTATCTGTATTCGGCCGAGCTCTATCCCACCCGCATCCGCGCCATCGGCACCGGCGTGGGCAGCGCCTGGCTGCGCCTGGGCTCGGCCAGCGGCCCGCTGGTGGTCGGCGCGGTCATCGCCGGCATCGGCCTGCGCTACGTGTTCGTCGCCTTCGCCGCGGTGCTGCTGGCCGGCGCGGCGGTGACGCTGCTGTGCGCGCTGGAAACCAAGGGCAAATCGCTGGAAGAACTCTCGCCCTGAGCCCGGCGCCGGCCGCGGCGGCGCAGGCCGCCGCGCGCCTTCGCTTCGTACCACCCCACGTCGGACCCCGCGTTCGACTCCATCCCCCGTTGACCCGAAGAAGAGGAAAACAGCATGAGCAACATCGACCTGAAAGGCCTGGTTCCCGCGCCCGTCACCCCGTTCACCCGCGACGGCGCCGTCGACTATCCCGCGATCAAGCGCATCGGCAAGTGGCTGGGCGGCATCGAGGGCGTCAAGGGCCTGACCGTGCTCGGCCACGCCGGCGAAGGCACCTTCCTGGAGCGCGACGAGCAGGCCAAGGTGATCGAGGCGTTCCGCGACGCCGTCGACGCCCGCATTCCGATCATCGCCGGCATCACCCTGGAAGGCACCCGGGTGGCCGCCGACGAAGCCAAGCGCGCGGTCGCCGCCGGCGCCTCGGCGGGCCTGATCTATCCCTCGCACGGCTGGCTGCGCTTCGGCTACCAGAAGGGCGCGCCGCAGGATCGCTACAAGGCCATCCACGAAGCCAGCGGCCTGCCGATGATCCTGTTCCAGTACCCGGACGTGACCAAGGCCACCTACAACGTGGAAACGCTGCTGGAGATCGCCGCGCTGCCGGGCGTGATCGCGATGAAGAACGGCGTGCGCAACATGAAGCGCTGGGACACCGAGATCCCGGTGTTCCGCAAGGAGCGTCCGAACGTGCCGGTGCTGACCTGCCACGACGAATACCTGCTGCACACCATGTTCGACGTGGACGGTGCGCTGGTGGGCTACGGCTGCATCGCCCCGGAGCCGCTGATCGAGATGATCGCCGCCGGCAAGGCCAAGGACTACGCCAAGGCGCGCGCGCTGCACGACCGCCTGCTGCCGGTGACCAAGAGCGTCTATCACCGCGGCTCGCACATGGAAGGCTCGGTCGCGCTGAAGTGGGCGCTGGCCGCACGCGGCCTGCTCGATCACGCCACCGTGCGTTCGCCGCTGCTGCCGCTGGCCGAAGGCGCCGACAAGGAAATCGCCGACGCGATGGCCGCCGCCGGCCTCGGCAAGGTGGCCTGACCCGACGGATTCCATCCAGTCCGATGGGCCGCGCAGTGGCGCGGCCCATCCGCTGCGCCGATGGCTCGCGGATCGGCGCCGCGCACCGCGTTTTGTTCTATCACCGCGTCTTTTGCCGGTCCCCCCACAGATCTGCGCACAGGCCGTGTCCGTCGCCGACGGACGCGACGCTGTCTTGCGGCTCCACGACCGGAAGGTGTCTCCCCTTCGCGCACTGCCGCGACGCCGCGCACCTGCCGCGCACGTCCAGCGGGCGCATCGTCTCGTCCGTGGAGCGTCCCATGCCCCGAACCCTCTCTTTTGTCTCGTTGCTGGCGACCGCTGCCCTTCCCGCCACCGCCATGGCCGCCGATACCGATGGATGGCTGGACGAACACGGCATCGCGCCGCGCTTCGTCTGGTCCAACGACTATGCGCGCAACGCCGATGGCGGCCTGTCGCGCGGCGATCGCAATGCCGGCGGCGTGGTCGCCGGTGCCGACCTGGATCTGCAGCGCCTGTTCGGCATTCCCGGCGCCACCCTGCACGTCACCGGCGCCTGGTACTACGGCGACAGCCTGTCGCAGCGCCAGATCGGCAACGGGGTCAAGGTGCAGGGCTACTGGTACCAGCAGCAGCAAGCGCAACTGGCGCAGCTGACCTGGGAACAGGCGTTCGCCGACGGCCGTTGGCAACTCGTCGCCGGGCGCATGAACACCACCTGGCAATTCGCGCGCAGCCGCTACGGTTGCCGCTTCGTCGGCGCATCGGATTGCCCGTTCCAGCTGAGCCAGGCCGATGGCGGCTTCGTCGGCTTTCCCTACGTCAACTGGGGCGCGAAGCTGCGCTACAAGCCCGATGCGCGCTATGTCTCGATCGGCGCGTTCGAACTCAATCCGCAGCGCAAGAACAACGACGGCCTGGACTGGAGCACCGCCGACAGCAGCGGCGTGCTCGGCACCCTGGAAGTCGGCTACGAGCCCGACCCCGCGCTGGGCCGGGGCGCACCGCGCTACGTGGCCGGCGTCTGGTACAACTCGGCCGACTACAGCGACCTGCGCTACAACCGGAGCGGCGGATTGCGCGGCCTGGTCGGCGGGCAGGCGCGCATGTACGACGGCGGTCGCTGGGGCACCTACGTGATGGGCGAACGCGCGCTCTACCGGCCGCAGGGCATGGCCGGCAAGCGCATGCTGGTCGCGTTCGGCAACATCGCCGCGCCGCTGGATGCGCGCCAGGTGTACGACCTGCAGGTCACCGCCGGCCTGTACTACAGCGGCCCGTTCGCCTCGCGGCCCGGCGACGGATTCGGTGCGGTCGCCAACTACTACCGCTTCAGCGCCGACCAGCAGGGCTACATGAACGACCTGCTGCGCAAGCGCGGCGCCGCGCCGGACATCTCGCGCAACGAGACCATCTTCGAACTCAACTACAGCTATCGCGTCGCGCAGTTGCCGCTGTCGCTGGTTCCGAACGTCCAGTACATCGTCAATCCCGACATCCTGGGCAATACCGCCGCGCGCCGCGCGCCGGACAACGCGCTGGTGATCGGCCTGCGGGTGATGGTCAACATCGGCGGGCTGGGCACCCCGAAGTGAAGCGCATGCGGGCCGCACCGCGATAGCGGCAGGCGCTGCGGCTTGCAGCGCTTGCACGGCCGCGCGCCCACCAGGCTGCATGCCGATCGGGCCGCGCCTGCGGCACGGATGGACACGCATTTCGCCGCAGTTCGCGCCACGGCGCACCGTCCGCTTCTCGGGCAGGAACGCGGCGATGCCGCGCCTGCGCCAGCAGCCGCGCAAACGCTCTGCCTGCTGAACGGCCAAGTTGCAAAGGCCGCCGACTGCCATTAAATGTACAACTGAACATTTACGCAGGAACGCCGACCATGGCGACAAAGCCATCCCCGCGCCCCCGCGGCCGCCCGGGCAAGGATCAGGCCGACGGCCGCCAGGCACTGCTGGCGGCGGCCACCGCCAGCTTCGCCCGGTACGGCTTCGAGCGGGCCGATATCCGCACCATCGCCGCCGCCGCAGGGGTGAGCCCGAGCCTGGTGCGCGTGCATTTCGGCAGCAAGGCCGAGCTGTGGAACGCCTGCGTGAACCAGCTCGCGCAGGACGTCGTCCCGCGCCTCGACGCCATGGCAACGCTGACCCGCCACGACCAGCGCCCGCTGCACGAGCGGCTGACGGACGCCATCCTGATCATGGCCGCCTTCTACGAGGCCAATCCCGCGGTCCGCGACTTCGTCGCGCGCGTGGTGTCGGAACGCCCAGAGCGCGCCACCGTCGTCGCCGAACGCCTGCTGCGTCCCTCCTACGAGGCCGGCCATGCGCTGATCCTTGCCGGCATCGAAGCCGGCATCGTGAAGGCGACGCATCCGGCGCTGTTCTTCGTCCTGCTCAACAGCATGCTGAGCCAGCCGCCGGAGTTCCCGCAGCTGCTGGCGCGGCTGGCCCCGGAGATCGCGGCCGGCGAGGCGCGGGCGCGGCTGGTCGACACCGTCCTCGCCACCCTGCTGCATCCCCCGCATCGCGACACCGGTCGCGCGCCGGTCGCGCCACTGCACGCTCCCCAGGAAGGCACCCCATGACGCAGACCATCCCGCAACCGCGTTCGCTGCCGCTGCTCGGCAATTTCCACCATCTCGATGGCGATGCGCCGGTGCAGAGCCTGATGCGGCTGGCCAAGGTGCACGGCCCAATCTTTCGCCTGAACAGCGGACCGCTGTCGCTGACCGTGCTGAGCGGACAGGACCTGGTGGACGAGGTCTGCGACGAAACCCGCTTCGAGAAGAAGTTGCACCGTCCGCTGCAGACGTTGCGCGACCTCGGCGGCGACGGCCTGTTCACCGCCTACAACGACGAACCCAACTGGGCCAAGGCGCACCGGCTGCTGATGCCCGCGTTCGGCCCGATCGGCGTGCGCGCGATGTTCGGGCGCATGGAGGACATCGCCGAACAGATGCTGCAGCGCTGGGAGCGGTTCGGCCCGGACGCGGTGATCGACGTGGCCGACAACATGACCCGGCTGACGCTCGACACGATCGCGTTGTGCGCCTTCGACTACCGCTTCAACAGCTTCTACCAGAACGAGATGCACCCCTTCGTCGCGGCGATGGTGGGCGCGTTGGCCGAGGCCGGATCGCGCGCGCGCCGGCCCGACATCGCCAACCGCCTGCTCGCGCCCGGCCGGCGCCGCTACGAGGCCGACCTGGCGATGATCCGCGGCGTCGCCGACACCTTGATCGCCGAGCGCCGGGCCGACCCGAACGCGGCCGCGCGCGACGACCTGCTCAACCTGATGCTGTACGGACGCGACCAGGCGACCGGCGAGGCGCTGTCGGACGAGAACATCCGCTACCAGATGGTGACCTTCCTGATCGCCGGCCACGAGACCACCAGCGGCCTGCTGTCGTTCGCGCTGTATCTGCTGCTGCGCCACCCGGCGGCGATGGCGCGCGCGCGCCAGGCGGTGGACGCCGCGCTGGGCACGCAGCCGCCGCAGGTCGAGGACCTGGCCAGACTGCGCTACATCGAGCAGATCCTGCAGGAAACCCTGCGGCTGTGGCCGACCGCCCCGGCGTTCGCGGTCGCGGCGCGCGAGGCGACCACGCTGGCCGGCCGCTATGCGGTGACGCCGCAGGACACCCTGCTCGTGCTGATTCCCACCCTGCACCGGGATCCGAAGGTGTGGGAGGATCCGGAGGCCTTCCGGCCGGAGCGCTTCGCGCCCGACGCGGCCGAACGGCTCCCGCCCAATGCCTGGAAGCCGTTCGGCAACGGCGCGCGCGCCTGCATCGGGCGCGGCTTCGCGATGCAGGAGGCGCAGCTGGTGCTGAGCATGATCCTGCAACGTTTCGACCTGGACCAGGTCGATCCGAACTACCAGCTCGACGTCGCGGAAACCCTGACGCTGAAGCCGGACGGCTTCCGCATCCGCGCGCGCCGGCGCGACGACCTCGCCCTGCGCCGCCGCAGCGCGGTGCCGTCCGCACCGCAGAAAGTCCTGGCGCCGGCCACCACGCCGGCCCCCGCCAGCACGGCAGCGGGGACGCCGCTGCTGGTGCTGTACGGCGGCAATTCCGGCTCGTGCGAGGCGTTCGCGCAGCGCATCGGCGGCGACGCCGCCGCGCAGGGCTATGCGCCGGTGGTCGCGCCGCTGGACGACCATGTCGGCCGCCTGCCGCGCGACCGCGCGGTGGTGGTGGTCGCCTCGTCCTACGAAGGCCAGCCACCGGACAATGCGCGCCGCTTCCTCGCGTGGGTGGAAGCGCTGGCCCCCGGCGATCTGGCCGGCGTGCGCTACGCCGTGTTCGGATCCGGCAACCGGCAATGGGCGCGCACCTACCAGGCGATTCCGAAACGGGTCGATGCCGCGCTGGAGGCGGCCGGTGCCGCACGCGTCAGACCCCGCGGCGAAACCGATGCCGGCGGCGATTTCTTCGGCGGCTTCGACGCCTGGTACGCCGGGCTGTGGCCGGACCTCGGCCAGGCGCTGGGCAAGGCGACGCAGGAGCACACCGCGCAGGCGCTGGAGGTGCAGATCGTGCCGGCCGCACGGCTCGGCGCGCTGCGGCTGACCGAACTGGACCACGGGCGCATCGTCGACAATCGCGAACTGGTCGACATGTCCGCGCCGTTCGCGCGCTCCAAGCGCCACATCGAGATCGCCCTGCCCGAGGGCATGCGCTACCGCACCGGCGACTACCTCGCGGTGCTGCCGCGCAACCCCGCCGCGCAGGTCGAGCGCGTGCTGCGGCGCTTCGGCCTGGCCAGCGATACCCAGGTCATCATCGGCCAGCGGCCTGGTGCCGCATCCGGCCTGCCCAGCGGCTATCCGGTCGCGCTGGCGCAGGTGCTCGCCGACTACGTGGAACTGGCGCAACCGGCCACGCGCGCGCAGGTCGCGCAACTGGCCGCCGCCACGCGCTGCCCGCCCGATCGCGCCGCACTGGAAACGCTGGCCGCCGAGCCGGCCTATACCGACGAGGTGCTCGCCAGGAAGACCAGCCTGCTCGATCTGCTGGAGCGCTTCCCCGCCTGCGAACTGGCGCTGGGCGCGTTTCTCGGCGCGCTTCCGGCCATGCGCGCGCGGCAATATTCCATTTCCTCCTCGCCGCTGCGCGACCCGGCGCAGTGTTCGCTGACCGTGGCCGTGCTCGACACGCCGGCGCTGTCGGGGATCGGGCGACGCCGCGGCGTGGCCTCCACCTATCTGGCAGGTCTCGAAGCGGGCGCGCTGGTGTCGGTCGCGGTGCGGCCTTCGCAGGCGAGCTTCCACCCGCCGGAAGATCCGGCCACGCCGATCATCCTGGTCTGCGCCGGCAGCGGCATCGCCCCGTTCCATGGCTTCCTGCAGGAGCGCGCGATCCAGAAGGCGGGCGGGCGCGAGGTCGGCGACGCCCTGCTGTTCTTCGGCATCGACCATCCCGACGTCGACTGCCTGTACAAGGACGAATTGCAACGCTGGCAGGACATGGGCGTGGTCGATGTCCGCCTGGCCTTCTCGCAGGCGCCGCAGGACGGCGTGGCCTATGTCCAGCACCGCATGTGGCAGGACCGCGAGCGCGTATCGGCGCTGTTCCAGCAAGGCGCCACCGTGTTCGTGTGCGGCGACGGCGAGCACATGGCGCCGGCGGTGCGCGACACCTTCGTGCGCATCTACCAAGACAGCATGGGCGTCAGCGCCGAGGACGCCAACGCCTGGGCCGACCGTATCGAACGCGAGCACGGCCGCTACGTGGCGGACATTTTCTCGTGACGGCGAGGACGGCCAGGGTCGCCTGGCGGACAGCAACGGAGGCTGCCGCACACGGCTGTGCTCGTGCGGGCAGCATGGCTTACGGCATGCGCTGACGGCGTTCGTTCGGGACAGCGTGCGCACCCGACATCGCCTTGTGCGATGGTCAACGCGACGCCGAGCCAGGATGGATTCCCCCACGCGCGCGGCGCGCGCGATCAGCGTGGCGTTCTCACATCCGATTGCAGGCGGGAAAACCGCAGGAACAGCGGCATTCGGAGTGCCGCGTCGCGACAGGACGCTCGCGGCAGCGTGCCATGCGCACGCCGCCCATGCAACGCTACTTCTTCAGCGACGCATCGTCGCCGGACTTCGTCGCGGCTGCGTCCTTGGCCGGGCGGTCGCGATTCTTCTTGGCCCGGGTGACGAGATAGAAGGCCGATCCGACGAACAGGATGAACAGTCCGGCGACCCATGGCATCAGCGTGGTGTCCATGCAAAGCTCCGTGTGGTTGTGCGGCCTCTAAAACACCACACCGCAGGTGAAGGGCTTGCTAGCCCGTGCCCGCCTCGACGGTGCCCGCGCCGGCCCGCATGCGCCATGCTGCCGTGCGACATGCCTTCCGGCGCCATCCGTCGCCTAATCGTGCCGTAGCATCCAGCGGCACGTGCCCGCAGCGTTTCGCGTCGCAGCACATGCGCGCCACGGCTGTCCCTTATCGCGCAGCGGCCACGCCATTCGATGCGGTATCCCTGTCCATTCAGGAGAGTCCAGATGATCAGCAAGAACACCATTTGCCTCTGGTTCGACGGCACCGCGCTGGAGGCCGCAACGTTCTACGCCGAGACCTTTCCCGACAGTGCGGTAAAGGCGGTGCACCACGCGCCCGGCGACTACCCCGCAGGCAAGCAGGGCGACGTGCTGACGGTCGAGTTCAGCGTGCTCGGCATCCCCTGCCTCGGCCTCAATGCCGGCCCTGCGTTCCCGCATAGCCAGGCGTTCTCGTTCCAGGTGGCGACCGACGACCAGGCCGAGACCGACCGCCTGTGGAACGCCATCGTCGGCAACGGCGGCCAGGAAAACGCCTGCGGCTGGTGCAAGGACAAGTGGGGCGTGTCGTGGCAGATCACCCCGCGTGTACTGACCGCCGCGGTCACCGATCCCGATCCGGCGGTGGCCAGGCGCGCGTTCGAGGCGATGATGGGCATGATCAAGATCGACATCGCCGCGATCGAAGCCGCACGGCGCGGCTGAGCCCGCCTGTGGCCCGCGATCCGGTCCGCCGCCGCGAACGACGCTCGTCTCCCGCCACCATCTCGTAGCTGGTGCTGCGTCCCCCGCCAGGGATCTGCGCAGCACGCCACGCTGCGCCCGTTCCGCGATGCCGCGCAATGCGGTGTCGCTGTCGCATTCGGCCAGCGCCGCCACTTGCCGGTGATCAGAAGCCGCCGAACAGGCGAGGCCATGGCCGTACGCACGATCGCCGCATTTTCTGCGGACATGGAACGCCGTCATCGCCGCATCGGCACAAGCAGGCTCCGATTTGCGTCGCTTTGGGAAGACGTCATGCGTCCGCCCAGCGGCCGTTGCTTGACTCCCAGACCTGGGCCTGCAATAAATGACCCTCTGGTCATTTATATCGAGGAAGCATGCCATGGCCGAAGTACTGATCGTGGGCGCCGGTCCTACCGGACTCACTCTGGCGTTGTGGCTGACCCGGCAGGGGGTGGGCGTGCGCCTCATCGACAAGAGCGCCGGCCCGGGCGAGACCTCGCGTGCCATGGCAGTGCAGGCGCGCACCCTCGAGCTGTACCGCCAGGTGGGCATTGCGGACGCGGTCGTCGCCGCCGGCCATCGCACCCCGGCGATGAACCTGTGGGCGCGCGGCAAGCGCCGCGCGCGGATCGCGCTGCAGGATTCCGCGGCGGGCATCTCGCCCTACCCCTTCGTGCTGGTGTACCCGCAGGACCAGCACGAGCGCCTGCTGATCGCCCAACTCCAGTCGCTGGGCGTCGCCGTCGAGCGCAACACCGAACTGCTCTCCTTCGATGACCACGGCGATCGCGTCGCCGCGCGCCTGCGCCTGCCCGACGGCAGCGAGCAGGCCGCGGAGGTGCGCTATCTGGCGGCCTGCGACGGCGCACGCTCGCCGGTGCGTCATCAACTCGGCATCGGTTTCGAAGGCGGCACCTACAGGCAGGTGTTCTATGTCGCCGACGTGGAACTCGGCGGCCTGCAGTCGATGGACGAAGCGCATATCGCACTCGGCGACGGCGATTTCATCCTCGTGCTGGCCTACAGCAAGACCGGGCACTACCGGCTGATCGGCACCGTGCGCGACGAGCGCGCCGACCGGGCGGAGAGCCTGACCTTCGGCGACGTCAGCCAGGACGCCATCCGCAATCTCGGCGTGCGCATCGACCAGGTCAACTGGTTCTCGACCTATCGCGTGCACCATCGCGTCGCCGACAGCTTCCGCCACGGCCGTGTGTTCCTGCTCGGCGATGCCGCGCACGTCCACAGCCCGGTCGGCGGCCAGGGCATGAACACCGGCATCCTCGATGCCATCAACCTGTCCTGGAAACTCGCCGACGTGCTCGAGGGCCGCGCGTCCGACGCCGTGCTCGACAGCTACGCCGCCGAACGGCAGGCGTTCGCGCGCAGCCTGGTCAATACCACCGACCGCGCCTTCACCCTGGTCACCGCCGAAGGCAGCGTCGCCGGTTTCGTCAGGACCTACATCGCCCCGACCCTGGCCAGCCTGGCCTACCGGCTGCGCAACGTCAGCGAGCTGATGTTCCGCACCGTGTCGCAGACGATGCTGCACTATCGGGACAGCCCGTTGAGCGCCGGCAGGGCCGGCGCCGTCGAAGGCGGCGATCGCCTGCCGTGGGTGCAGACCGCCGACGCCGACAACTACGCGCCCTTGCCGCAGATCGGCTGGCAGTTGCACGTTTACGGCAGCGCGCCGCCCGAGCTGGATGCTTGGTGCGACGCCCGCAACATCGTCCTGCGCGTCTTCGCATGGCAGCCCGAACATCACGCTGCCGGCTTCGCGCAGGACGCGGCCTATCTGCTGCGCCCCGACGGCTATGTCGCCTTCGCCGCGGCCGATGCATCACTCACGGCGCTGGATGCGTATCGTGTGTCCCACGGATACAGCCTGCACTAGCATCGAGACCGCATGACGCAACCGACGACACCCAAATGGAAACGCCGCAAGGACGAGCGCCCTGCGGAGATCCTGAGCGCCGCGCTCGACGCCTTCGCCGAGAACGGCTTTGCCGAGACCAAGCTGGCGGACGTGGCCAAACGCGCGGGCGTGGCGAAAGGCACGCTGTACCTGTACTTCGACAACAAGCAGGACCTGTTCGCCGCGGTCGTGCGCCATGGGCTGCTGACCAACCTCGCCCCGATCGAGGCCGCCGCCGCCACCTTCGAAGGCGGGCTCGCCGAACTCACCACCCTGCTGCTGACGCGCGCCGCCGAGCGCATGGGCGACCAACGCCTGCCCGCGATCGTGCGCATGGTGATCGGCGAGAGCCGCGCGTTTCCGGAACTGGCCCGCATCTGGCACGCCGAAGCCATCGACCGGGTGATGTCCACCGTCGCCGGCATCATCGAAAAAGCCCAGGCGCGCGGTGCGGCCCCCGCCGGCGACCCCAAGCTCTACGTGCTGTCGATCATGGGGCCGATGATGATGGCGATGCTGTTCCACCAGGTCTTCGGCAGCGACAGCGCGCACGCGCCGGATCTCGGCGCGCTGGCCGAACAGCATGGGCGGTTGCTGTTGCACGGAATCGAGCCGAGAGCCGGTGTCGGATAAGCCGAAGTAGGGCTTCCCGCCCCCTTCCTCGCCGCTCTGCCTGCGCCATCCCCCCCTTCGCACCGATCACCTTTCCGATGAAAAACCCCTACTACAGCGGCCCCGTCAGCGACCACTTCGACGGGGTGCGCTTCTTCAATCCAGGCCAGCCGACCATCGACAACTCGTTGGCAAACGTGCTGCGCTGGAAAGCCGCCATGGGCGCGGTGCGCTGGCCCGCGCAGGTAGCGGTGACGCCCACCGTTCCTGCGCAGCGGAGCGATCGCATCCGCGTCACCATGGTCGGCCATGCCACGCTGCTGATCCAGATGGCCGGCATCAACCTGCTCACCGACCCGGTCTGGTCGCAGCGCGCAAGCCCTTCGCAGATCGCCGGCCCCAAGCGGGTCACGGCACTGGGTGTGAAGTTCTCTGACCTGCCGCCGATCGATGCGGTCCTGCTGAGCCACAACCACTACGATCACTTCGACATCGCGACCTTGCGCAAGCTGCATCGCGCGCATCGCCCGCTGTTCGTGATGCCGCTGGGCAACGACCTCCTGCTGCGCAACAGCGTTCCCGATGCACGGATCGCAACCGGCGACTGGCACGATCGGCTGCCGATCGGCGACACCGCGGCAATGACCCTCACCCGCGCCAACCACTGGTCGAGCCGCGGCGTGCGCGACCGCAGGATGGCGCTGTGGTGCGGCTTCTTCATCCAGACCGCGCGCGGTTCCGTCTGGTTCGCCGGCGATACCGGCTACGGCGATGGCGCCATCTTTCGCGAGATCCGCGCCAGGCACGGCGCACCCGATGTGGCCTTGATCCCCATCGGCGCCTACGCGCCGCGCTGGTTCATGGCGCCCCAGCACATCGACCCCGCCGAAGCCGTGCGCATTTTCCAGGACACCGGCGCCCGCCATGCCTTGGGCATTCACTGGGGCGCCTTCCAACTCACCGACGAAGGCCGCGAGGAGCCGCGCGAAGCGCTGTCGGACGCGCTACGCCTGGAAGGCGTTGCCGCTGCCAGCTTCGTCGCCGCCGAGCCCGGGCAGGTTTTCGACTTCGACGATCCTGCGGCGTAGCGCTGCGCACCTGCCGTTTCCTCGTCAATCGATCTGGCGAAGCGGCTTCTTCCCAGGCCGCAACTTCAGTACCCGAACGCCGTGTGCGTCACCCCAGTCAGGAGGAGCCAGGCCCCGAACGCAAGGAATGGTCAGCATGGCTGATCGCACCTTGTCTGCGGAGCAGCTAGACTTAATTGAGCAAGCTAGCGATTATATTTTCCGATTAGGCCAAAGCCTCCTTTTCCATCCGAGGCTCTGCGAGACAACATGTCGAGCATCGCAATCACCGATCTAACTGTGCCCAGGGACGTCGACAGCGTCTCGCGGCCCGTTGTGGCCTTGAGCGCCACATGGGTAACAAAGGACTGGGAAAATGCGAGGCATCAGCACCGCAAGGCGCAGCTGATCTACTCCGTACGCGGCATCCTCAATTGCGAAATCGAAGACGGCGTCTGGATCGTGCCGCCGCAGTGCGCCATCTGGATACCGGGAGATTTGCCGCACGCGGCGCGGGGGGCGGGCGAAACGGAATGCTATTGCCTGTTCGTCGAGCCAGACGCCGCACCGGATCTTCCGAAGACCTGTTGCACGATCTCGGTATCGCCATTGCTGCGCGAGTTGCTGCTGAAGGTGGCCGGTTTTCCGGAGCTATACGCGCTTGGGGGACGGGAAGAGCGGTTGATTGCCGCATTACTCGACGAATTGGTGGCAGCACCGGTGGAAGACCTGCATCTGCCCATGCCGCGCGACACGCGATTGCGCCGCCTCGCGGAAATGATGCTGGCCGATCCCACCGACAAAACCTCGAAGGCCGATTGGGCTGTTCGCATCGGCATGAGCGAGCGAAGCATGAGCCGTCTTCTGCTGCACGAAATCGGAATGAGCTTCGGACGCTGGCGCCGGCAGCTGCATGTGATCCTTGCGCTGCAACGTTTGACCAAGGGTGAAAGCGTGCAAACGGTGGCATTGGAGCTGGGGTACGAAAACGCCAGCGGGTTCGTCACCATGTTCCGCAAGGCCGTGGGCAAGCCTCCGGCACGCTACCTCTCCGATCGCATGAGCGGCGCCGAGCTTGCTTCCGTGCCCGGCATCATGCTCCCCGATGAAACCTCGCCCTGACTGGATCAGGCCGTCCTGGCCCGGGACCACCGACCGCCCTCCATCGCCTGCCGTCCTTCCTTGCGCAGTGGCCGACATTGCGCACACGTCGTGGTGATGGTGAAGACCGACTCCTCGTCGAGAGCGAAGCCCTGCCCGGATGCCAGAGACCGCAGGTGTTCATGCAACGCCAGGTCTTCGATGAAAACCAGCCGCGCGCCGCACTGGCAGCGCAGCGTGTCGTGCTGGTCGTTCAGCGCTTCCGGCCTGATGGCATAGAACGCGCGCCCACGTGCGCCTTCGGTGCGAACCAACAACCCAGCGGTCCATAGATCGTTCAGCGCCCGGTAGACCGATCCCGGCGCGAGGCTGTCGGATTGCGTGCTGAGGATGCGATACATCTGGCTGGCATCGAGACAGCTCGGTGTCGCCTGCTCCAGCACGTTCAGGACGCTGGTACGAGCGATCGTCGGTCGCAGCCGGCTCGTCGCCAACCGTTGTTCCTGAGACGACGTCGGCGATGCGGTCGCGGGATCGGCTGCTGCGGTGCGCTTCATCATGCGTTTGCCTGACGGCAGGTTCTTGCGACCGATGGAGGCCGGCCACAGCCAGCCCAAGGCGCGGATCGTCGGAACCGGCAATAGCGGCATGGCGTGGTGTCCAGCGCCACTGCTGCGGGCGATGCGCCAGGCATCGGGACCACGACGAGGCCGACGCCGCTTGTGGCAGTGGGTTTGGCACGGGAGACGGCGGCGGTACTCATGTGCTCTCAACGACTACCGGGGTAAGAGGCGCGCTTGGCCGACTGCATCGTCACCATACAAAGACGAAGGGGGGACATAGGGGATTCCTGGATAAGAACAAAGCGCTTGTTCGGCCGGCCAAGCCGGCTGGGCTGAGGCGTGGCAAACCACGATCGAGCGCAGCGTACCCGCGCCGGTTGGACGTCATATTGCGAAACCAGGCCAAACTATTTTTCATTGCGGCCATCTTGTAGAGCGTCATCGCGCTTGGCCTAACTGAATAACAATCTGGCCTGGTTTCGCCATGACTCCCCTGTGTCCGCATTGTTAAATACGGCATCCAAATGCGAATGAGTATTGTTGATGCCCGCCCTCACGCCTGTTGGGAAGTCCCGTTGGCCAATCGATAGGCGCACAGCGTGCGCCGCTCATCCTCCTCTGGGTGGGCGGTACAAGGCCGCCATCAGGAGCGCGCCCCGCACCGTGCTTGGCTCGGCGGTTGCGGTCGCAGTTTTCATTGGCGCGCAGGGCGCATTCGCCGCCGAGCCAGCGCAGATCCAAACCAAGCCAGAGGGGACCTCTCAAGAGGAGACAGCCTTCCCGGCCATTACCGTAACGGGCCGCAGGGATACGGCGACCACCGAAGGTACCGGCTCCTACACCACGGGCGAAACTGCGGCGGCGACGCACCTGCCGCTGTCCCTGCAGGAAACGCCACAGGCGCTGACGGTGATCACGCGCCAGCGCATGGACGATCAGCAGTTGAATTCGGTGCAGGGCGTGCTGGAGAACGCCACGGGCGTCGCGTCGTACCAGTCCGACAGCGAACGAACGAGTTTCTATTCGCGTGGTTTCCTGATCAACAACGTTCAGTACGACGGCATTCCCACCGTCGTCGGCGACATCGTCAACGGGAGCGGCATCGGTTCCCTCGATACCGCGTTCTATGATCGTGTCGAGGTCGTGCGCGGCGGCTCCGGCTTGCTGACCGGCACCGGCAATCCCTCGGCCGCCATCAACCTGGTGCGCAAACGACCGAGCCGCGACTTCTCGGCAGCCGCCTCGCTTGGTGGCGGGAGTTGGGACACCTACCGGGGCATGGGCGACATCTCGGTGCCGTTGACCGAGGACGGCCGCATCCGCGCGCGCATGGTGGGGACGTACCAGGACGGACACGCGTACATCGACGGCTACAAGCCGAAGAGGAAATCGTTCTACGGCATCATCGAGGCAGATCTGACAGCAGACACGACGGTGAGCCTGGGCTATGACTACCAGGACATCACGCCGAAGGGCTCCACCTGGGGAGGGTTGCCGCTGTGGTTCAGCGACGGCACGCAGGCGGAGTACTCACGTTCCAGGAACTACGCGCAGGACTGGAGCCATTGGGACAACACCCTCAAGACGGCGTTTGCCGAGATCGAACACCGCTTCGACAACGGGTGGAAACTCCGGGCCGTCGCCAACAAGTACCGCACCGACTACGATGCCGAACTCCTCGGCCTGATCGGCCGCCCCGATCGCGCCACGGGACTGGGCACCTATCCCTACGGGGCGTATCCGGTAGCACTGGCGTCCGAAGGACGCAGCCGTCAAAACACCTTCGACGTGATGGCGAGCGGCCCCGTCGAACTGTTTGGCCGCCAGCATGACCTGGTGGTGGGGGCGACGCGTTCGCGCCGCACGGCCGGCCAGGAGGATGTCGCTCCGTTCTATCCCGGCTTTGCGCCGGTCAATGTCTATGCGCTGAGTCCAGCCTATCCGCGCCCCGACTTCGATGCCATGGCTTGGATACCGACCCGCACCCGAATCAAGCAGAGCGGTGTCTATGGCGCCGCCCGGTTCTCGCTGGCCGAGCCTCTGAAACTCATTGTCGGCGGCCGCTTCAGCAACTACGAAATCGACGACGTCGTCGGTGGCTCGTCGTTGCACTACAAGAAGCGCAGTGAATTCACCCCGTATGCCGGCGTGGTCTACGACATCGACAAGACCTATTCGGCCTACGTGAGCTACACGGGCATCTTCAATCCGCAGACCGACTATCGCGACAGCAGGGGCAACGTGCTCACGCCGGCGAAGGGAAAGACCAAGGAAATCGGCCTCAAAGGCGCTTACATGGACGGGCGTCTGAATGCGTCGGTAGCCTTGTTCGAGACCGAGCTGGACAACGCGGCGCAGATGGTCGCAGGAACCTATACGCCAGCCGGTGGCCAAGCCTATCGAGGCGCGGATGGGACGAAGTCGCGCGGGATCGAGCTGGACCTGCAGGGCGAGTTGGCGCGTGGCTGGAACATCTACGCAGGGATCGCCCATTTCACGGCGCAAGATGGCGATGGCGTGCGCTTGAATTCGCAATTGCCGCGCACCACGGCCCAGCTTTTCACCAGCTACCAGTTGCCCGGAGAGTGGAGCAAGTTGACGCTGGGCGCAGGCGTCAAATGGCAAAGCCGCTTCTACCAGGCGCCCAATACCGGCACCAGTTCGCTGGGCGGGGAACAGGGGTCTTATGCCCTGGCATCACTGATGGGGCGCTACTCCATCACCAAGCAGACCAACGTGGCCGTCAACGTCAACAACGTTTTCGACAAGAAGTACGCGCTACAGAAAGGCGATTTCGACACCGTGGGTTATGGCGCACCACGCAACGTGATGGTGACGCTGAACTACCGGTATTGATCTGCGCTCAGGCGAACGCTTCAGCCGTTGGAAATCCTCAGACATATCGCCATTGATATCGAGAAAACTCCCATGCCTCTTCAGCCCCCCTCGCGCCCCGCACAAGACCCGGCCACGAACCACCCAGACAAGGTCGCCTTGTTCTGGTTGACGACAGCCGCTGGTGCCGTGCTTTTTGTCACCTTCCAGTTGTTCTTCTACGTAAACGACTTTGTGAGAGCGCACGGAGCGACGCCGGCGATCACGTTTGAGCCCGGCGTGCTGTGGATGTTTTCCGCGTTCTACGGTTGTTGGATCGTCACGGTACTTCTAGCGCTGATCGGAACCCGCAAGGATCAGTGGGGTGCGCTGGCCCTCGGCAGCCTGCTTGTCGTCCTGAATACCCTCGGAGGCATCTCCGACGGGTTGCGCGACGGTTGGCACATTGCCTTTTCGGCAGTGTTCTTCATTACGTTGCCGGGCGTGTTCGCCATTGCGGCCACCTGGCGTCGCCTCAAAAGCAAAGGAAACGGCCATGTCGATGAACAGTTCTGACTTCCCTTTGGTCTGGATGAATCTTGCCCAAGAACCCGGACATGACCACCAGAAGGACTTCGAGGAATTCGAGGAAAATCTGCAGCGCGGGGAGCCCTTCGTGCTCTTGACCGATACCGCACCGGCTGAAGACCATGAGCACTCGCCGGAGGAAAAGAAACGCACCGCGCTGTGGATGAAGAAGCACAAGCTCGAATTGCGAAGGCTGGTGCTGGCAATGATCCTGGTCGAACCCAACTCGGCGAAACGTCTTGGTTTCAAGGCATTTGCGGTCGTTTTTGCCAAGTTCTGGGGCTACCCTCTACTTCTTGCCGCTTCACGCGAACAGGCAATAGAGATGGCTGGAGAACTGCTCCCAAAGGACGGAGAGCCATCCAGCTGATGGCCCACGCTGGCGCCCGATCTCCCGGTAAGCTCTGTCGCCGTTCATCGCCCAGGCACATCGACCACGGCGAAGCCGTGCGTCTTCCAGGATACGGCTGCCCGGCATGCCCTGGGTCTCCACTGGACACCTTCCAACTGACCGACGAACGCCGCGAGGAGCCGCGCGAAGCGCTGTCGGACGCGCTACGCCGGGCAGGCGTTGCCGCTGCCAGCTTCGTCGCCGCCGAGCCCGGGCAGGTCTTCGGCTTCGACGATCCTGCGGCCTAGCGCTCAGTTCCTGCCGTTCCCCGTCAATCGACCCGGCAAAGCGGCTTCTCGCCGGGCCGCAACGTCAGCACCCGCACGCCGCTGCGCGTCACCGCCACCGTGTGCTCGAACTGCGCCGACAGCTTGCCGTCGCGCGTATGCACCGGCCATTGCTCCGGCAGCGCGCGGATCGCCGCGCGGCCCTGGTTGAGCATCGGTTCGATGGTGAACACCATGCCTTCCTGCAGCTCCAACCCGGTGCCGGCGTGGCCGTAGTGCAGGATCTGCGGATCTTCGTGCATCTCGCGGCCGATGCCGTGCCCGCAGTATTCCTTCACCACGCTGTAGCCGTGCTCGCGCGCATGGCGGGCGATGGCGTGGCCGATGTCGCCCAGGCGCGCGCCGGGGCGCACCGCGGCGATGCCCTTCCACATCGCCTGGTAGGTCGCCTGCACCAGCCGCCGCGCCGGATAGGCGACCTCGCCGACCAGGTAGGTGGTGCTGGAATCGGCGATGTAGCCGTTCTTTTCGAGCGTGATGTCCAGATTGACGATCTGGCCGCTGCGCAACACGTCGTCGGCCGAGGGCACGCCGTGGCAGACCACGTCGTCGATCGAAGCGTTGAGCACGAACGGGAATCCGTACTGGCCCTTGCTGGCCGGCCGCGCGTGCAGTTCTTCCACGATCATCCGTTCGACGACGTCGTTGAGTTCCAGCGTGCTGCGGCCTTCCAGCGGCAGCTGGTCCAGCGCATGGAACACCTGCGCCAGCAGTCGGCCGGACTCGGCCATCAGCGCGAGTTCGTCCGGCCGCTTGATCACGCTCGGCCCGATTTCAACGCCTGCGGTTGCACCCCGGCCGCACGCAACTCGCGCGCCACCAGGTCCTGGAACGACAGCTCCGGATGCATCTCGCACAGCATGCCGATCCTGATCCAGAAGGTGGCCTGCGCATTGATCGAGCGGCTGGTCACCGTACAGGCGCGGCGCAGTTGGTCGTGCAGTTCGTCGTCGATGTTGACGATGCCCATGGGGGCTCCTGTGTCCGGGATACATGAATCATATACGATTCGTATATCGCGAACAATACACGCCTCACGCGTGCCTGCCGCGCTCATCCCCGGCACGAGGGCGACGGCAACGGATGCGCAGGACGCCACTCCTTCTGCATTTCATAGCGCTGGACGGAATACGCCTTGACTGAAGGCACGTCACAGACGCGCGGGCCAGGCGCAAAAGCGGGGATCGGCGTGGCGCACAGGCGCGCGTACGCACGCCCGACGGTTGCGTTCCTGCCGCCTCAGATCGGCGGCGGCCGGCGTGGCCCGCGCCAGGCGCCGCATCGAGCGCAGACTCGCTCCGCCCGCCTGCAGGTGGGCGGAGCGAGTCTGCGCTCGGTCAGAAGCTCACCCGCCAGACGCTGTTGCCGACGTCATCGGCAATCAGCAGCGCGCCGTCCTTATCCTGCGCCAGGCCGACCGGGGCGCCGAACAGCTGCGACTGGTCCTGCGAGTGGAAGCCGCTGACCACGGTCTGCGGCGGACCGGCCGGCCGACCCTGCTGGAACGGCACGTAGACCACCTGGTAGCCGCTGAGCGGCGAGCGGTTCCAGCTGCCGTGCTCGGCCACGAACGCGCCCTCGCGGTACTTCGCGGGCAGCGTCTCGCCGCGGGAAAACCACAGGCCCAGCGCGGCCACATGCGAGCCCAGGGCGTAGTCCGGCTTGATCGCCTTGGCCACCAGGTCCGGCCGTTGATCCTTGACCCGCACATCCACGTTCTGCCCGTAATAGCTGTACGGCCAGCCGTAGAATCCGCCGTCCTGCACCGAGGTCAGGTAGTCGGGCACCAGATCGGCGCCGATCTCGTCGCGCTCGTTGGCGATCGCCCACAGCGCGCCGGTGTGCGGCTCCCACTGCAGTCCGGTCGGATTGCGGATGCCGGAGGCGAAGATGCGGCTGCTGGCCGAGGCGACATCCACTTCCAGTACGGCCGCACGGCGGTACTCCACGTCCAGCCCGTTCTCGCCGATGTTGCTGTTGGAGCCCACGCCGACGTACAGCTTGCGGCCGTCGGGGCTGGCCAGCAGCGCCTTGGTCCAGTGGTGCTCGATCGTGCCGGGGAGATCGGCGAACAGCGTGCCGGCCGCGGTGATCTCGGTCTGGCCGGCGACGTAGGGGAACTTCATGATGCTGTCGGTGTTGGCGACGTACAGCGCATCGCCGATCAGCTGCACGCCGAACGGCGAGTGCAGCCCCTTCAGGAACGCATGCTGCTCCCACTTGCCGTCCGCTGTCCTGCGCAGCAGGGTGATGCGGTTGCCGCCCTTGGCGCTCTTGCCGGAACGGCCCTGGATCAGGCCGGCGATCAGCTGCTTGGGCGTGGTGACCGGCTCCATGCCCGGCGAGTTGGCCTCCACCACCAGCACGTCGCCGTTGGGCAGCACGTACAGCTGGCGCGGATGCTTCAGGCCGCCGGCGATCTTCTCGATCTTCAGGCCAGCCGCCACCGTGGGCGCCTGCCCCTCCTTCCAGCCCACACCCTCGGGAACCCGCATCGGCGGCAGCAGGAAGTTGCGGGCTTCCGGCAACGGCGGCGCGTTGCCCGCCTGCTGGGTCGGTTCGAGCGTGGCCTTGCCGCTGCAGGCGGCCAGGGCCATTGCGCAGCTCAGGGCGAAGGCGGACGTGCAGAGGCGCTTAGCCATGGGCGTAACCCTCGCGTGGCGTCGTGCGGATGGCGATGAGCACATGCCCGATCGCCAGCAGCGCGACCGTGGCGATCGAGAGCCAGACGCCCGCGGGGACCACCGCATACGCATCGCGGCTGTGCACGAAGGAATTGAAGATGGCGGCGACGATGGCGAGCAGGTTCAACCAGAAGTCGAGCCGTTCCCCCGGCAGCGAGGAACGCCGCGCGGTGATCCAGACCTGGGTCAGATTGATCAGGCGCGGCACGATGGCGATGACCAGGCCGATCGCGATCAGCCAGGCCGCCGCCTTGGTCCACAGGATCACGCCGCTGCGGGCATAGACGATGTCGAAGATCAGCGCTGCGACGAAGCAGCCGAACGGGATGGGGTTGAGCAGGCCGTAGAGGGCGTTGGCCACCACGGAACGGCGCGCTGCAGTCTGCAGATGCATGAGACGGCTCTCGACGAAGGGAGGAATGGGGCGAATCGCCCGCTCACCACGAAACCGCGGAACGCTCCGCGGTGGTGGTGCGATCCACTATCTGCCCGTCTCTGTCTAGAGGGTGTCGCGATGGGACGGCGTGCTCGGTCGTGTCGTCCGGACTCGCCGCTTCGGCCGCACCCGTGATCGCAGCGCTACGCGAGCGCGGCAACGATCGGCGCTCCGCTGCTTTCGCGCACCGACAAGCTCACCGGCGCGATCGTCCTGCGCGGCGCGGCGCGGTCGTGCAGTTGCGCGAGCACCAGCTGCGCCGCTTGCCGGCCGCGCGCGCGCGGCTGCGCGGCGAGCGTGGTCAGCGCCGGCGTGCTCACCGCGGCTTCGGGAATGTCGTCGAAGCCGGTGACGGCGAAGTCCTGACCGGGCCGGATGCCGCGCGCCAGCAGGCCCAGCATCAGGCCCAGCGCGACCGTGTCGTTGTAGCAGACCGCCGCCGTCGGTGGCGCCGCGACGGCGAACAGCTCGCCGTGGCGCGCAGCCGCTTCCAGGCGGTTGGGCGCCGACTCGATCAGCCAGGCCGGGTCGACCGGCAACCCGGCGCTGCGCATCGCCTGCGCGTGGCCGGCGCGGCGCTGGCGGCACGAACTGGACGCGGCATGGCCACCGTAGAAGGCGATGCGATGGTGGCCGAGTGCGATCAGGTGCTCGGTCGCCAGTTGCGCGCCGCGCTGGTTGTCCAGGCCGAGGAAGCCCCAATCGTCGGCGCCGGCGAGTTCGCGGTTGAACAGCAGCACGTTCGCGCGCGCGTCCAGCACCGTGTGCAGCTCGGCGGCGTCGCTGCCCTCGGCCGGCGACAGGATCACGCCCGCCGGCGTGTGCTCCATCAGCGAGCCCAGCACCGCCTGCTGCCGCGCGGGCGACTCGCCGGTGCTGCCCAGCAGGGTCACGTAGCCTTTCTCGCCCAGCGCCTCGTCCACGCCGGCTGCGAACTCGGCGAAGAACGGATTGGCCAGGTCGTTGATGACCAGCGCCACGCTGGTCGAGGTGCGCCGGCGCAGATTGGCCGCGCCGCGGTTGTAGACGTAGCGCTGCCGCTTCAGCTCCGCTTCCACCCGCGCGCGCGTGTCGGCATGGACCAGCGGGCTGCCGCGCAGCACCAGCGACACGGTCGCGCGCGAGACGCCGACCGCATCGGCGATGTCGGTGACGGTCACCACGCGCTGGCGATCGCGTGCCGCGGCGGCCGGCGCGGCCTTCCCCACGCCATCCACCGCGTCCGGCGCCGGTGCCGGCGTGGGCAGGACGGCCTTGGACGCGCGTATGGATGCGGCACGGGGCGGACGCTTCTGGCGCATCGGATCGATCCCCTTCTGACGAGACCCGCAGCGTAAACCATCGGCTGCGCGTGGCTGCCGGTGTCGTGTGCGGACTCAGCGCAAGGTCATGCCCGCCGCAGCGGGGTCGGCGGCACAGGGCGACAGCGGCAGGTCCTGCGGGCGCGTGCCCCAGCCCTGCGGCTGCGGCGCCTCGCTCAGCTCGAAGCGCAAGCGGCCGCCCTGGCGCAGCTGCGCCCAGTCCAGCCAGACCGGCGCCTGCGTGCGTCCGTCCAGGGTCACGCCGCGGATATAGCGCAGCGCGCCGTCGCCGGCCTGCGGCGCATCGATGCGCAGCGTGCGGCCCGGCCCCATGTCCAGCTCGATGCGCGAGAAGCGCGGCGCATGCAGCAGGAACTGCCCGGTGCCGGGCACCGCCGGATACAGGCCCATGGCGCTGAACAGGTACCACGCCGACATCGTGCCCAGGTCGTCGTTGCCGGTGACGCCGTTCGGCGCATTGGTGAACAGCGTCTGCGCCGCATGCAGCACGGTGCTGGTCTTCCATGGCTGGCCGATCAGCGTGTACATCCACGGCGCGTGCAGATCGGGTTCGTTGTTGGGGTTGTAGCGGAACTGGCTGTAGTAGCTGTACGGGCCCACCACCCATTCCTTGCGCGCGGCGCCGGCCGGATCGGCCAGCAGCGCGTCGTAGGCGAAGAACGCGTCCAGGCGCCGCGCGGCCTGCTCCGGTCCGTGCATCGCCTGCACCAGGCCCGGCACGTCCTGCTGCGCCAACCACTGGTACTGCCAGGCGGTGCCTTCATGGAAGCCGTGCTGCGAGCGCGGGTCGTAATGGCCATCCGACGGCGTGTACCACGCACCGTCCTCGGTGCGCGGCCGCGGGAAGCCACTGAAACCGGTCTGCGCATCGCGCACCGTCGGGTCCCACAGCGTGCGCCAGTTGCGCCCGCGGCGGTTCAGCACCGCGGCGTCCTCGGCGTGACCCAGCGCGCCGGCCATCGTCGACAGCGCGCAGTCGGCCAGCGCGTACTCCAGCGTCGCCGAGCCGCCGTGGTGCGGATCGACATCCATGCCCTTGGACGGGAACGCGCGGTCGTACTGCACGAAGCCGTGCGCCAGGTAATTGGCATTGCCGGACCGGCCGGCATGTCGCGAGTTCAACGGCGGCATCTCGAAGGCGTTGCGGCGCAGCGCGGCGTAGGCCTCGGCCTCGCGCCCCTGCAGCGCGCCGAAGCGCCACAGGTCGACCAGGAACGGCGTGACCGGATCGCCGGTCATGACGTTGCTCTCGAAGTTGGCATAGCCCCAGCGCGGCAGCCAGCCCCCCTGCTCATCGATCGCCAGGAGCGAGCGTGCGATGTCGGCGGCGCGCTGCGGCCGCAGCAGGGCCAGCAACTGGTTCTGCGAGCGGTAGGTATCCCACAGCGAGAAATACTCGTGGTAGGTCCAGCCGTCGGCGCGGTGGATGAGGTCGTCGTAGCCGCGGTAACGGCCATCCGCATCGCTGCCGGTCAGCGGCTGCAGCAGCGCGTGATACAGCGCCGTGTAGAACACCACGCGGTCGTCGCCGCTGCCGCCGTGCACGCGCACGCTGGCAAGCTCCTTGTCCCACGTCCGCTGTGCGCGGGTGCGCATGGCATCGAAGCCGAGCAGGCGGCCATTGGCTATGCCGTCGCTGCGCAGGTTGTTGCGCGCGCCCTCGGCATCGACGTGCGAGATCGCCGAGATGGCGGTGACCGCGCGGTCCTTGCCCAGATCGAAGGTCAGCCAGGCGCCGCTCGGCTTGCCCTCGCCTTCCATGACATGGCGCGACCCCGGCACGCCGCCGGCCTCGCCCCAGGTGCCGAAGGCCTTGAACGGACGATCGAACTCCAGGCGGAACCAGGTCGTGTACTGGTGGCCGCCGCAGAAGCTGTCGGTCACCAGCTTGCCTTCCACCACGCGGTCGCCGATGACGCTCAGGGTGCTGCCGGTGACGACATGGCGGGCGTTGGCCTGGCCGATGTTGACCAGCACATGGCCCTCGCCCGAGGTCGCAAAGGTGTAGCGCTCGGCCGCCGCCCGGGTCAGCGCGGTGGCTTCGGCCTCGATGCCGCCGTAATCGGTCAACCGCACCTTGTAGTAGCCGGCCTGGCCACGCTCGCCATCGTGCTGGTAGCGCGCACCGTAGCGTGCGTGGTCGAACGCCTTCGGATCGGCCGTATCGAACTCGCCGCCCGGGCCGATGCGCCCGGTCACCGGCAGCACCGAGACCTGCCCGCCCTGTTCCCAACAGCCGGCACCGGAGAGGAAGGAATGGCCGAAGCCGCGGATCTGCGGATCGTCGTAGCGCCAGCCGGCGTAGTGCGCGCCGATCGGGCTGACCTGGATCATCCCGAACGGTGCGGACGCGCCGGGAAAGGTGTTGCCGTCGTCCTTGCTGCCGATGAAGGTGTTGACCTCGGCGCTGGGCCGTGGCGCGGCCGCCAGCGCCGGCGCAGTCAGCAACAAGGACAGGGCGAGCGTGTGGAGCAGGGAGGGCAGCGGGGGAAGCGTCATGCGGTGTGGTCCTGTGGTGAGCGACCGCCCCGCGCGACGGGAACGGTCGTGGCCTGCAACGAAAAACGGCGTCCGGCCCGCGCGGCCTCCCGCCGAACGGGAGTGCCGCATGGGCCCGGATACCGGGGGCGCGCCTAGAACTTGTAGGTCAGCCCCAGATACGCCAGCCGGCCGGCGTAGCCGCTGGTATAGAAACGATCGCGGGTGTCATCGCCCAGGTGCTGGCGCGTCTCCTGCTTGGTCAGGTTCAGCACCGACGCGGAGAGGCTGAGCGCCGGCGTGATGTTGTAGGCCGCGTTCAGATCGATCTGGTAGTACGGCTCCTCGTAGATGTTCAGCCCGTTGACCAGGCCCTGCACCAGTTCGCCGCGACGGTTGTACGAGGCGCGCAGCAGCAGGCGGTCGGTCTCGTAGAACACGGTGAGGTTGGTCTGGTTCTTGGCGCTGCCGGGCATGGAGGTCTTGCCGACCTCGGTCCCGTCCTCCAGCCGCACCGCCGCCTTGCTGGCATCGTTGTAGGTGTAGTTGAACTGCACGCCGAGGCCGGATGCCAGCGTGTGCTGCGCGTACAGCTCCACGCCTTGCGAGACCGCATCCTGGCCGCCGGCCTGGGTGCTGTAGTTCTGCACGGTGACCATCTGCCCGTCGACCATCATGCTCACGTCGCTGATCACGCCGACGGCGAAGTTCTCGACGTTCTTGCGGAACAGTCCCACACCCGCCACCGAGCCCGGCTGGAAGTACCACTCCAGCCCCAGGTCGAACTGGTTGGCCTTGTACGGCTCCAGGTTCTTGTTGCTGCCCGAGCCGTACCAGCCCTGCTCGCTGGCGCCGCCGGTCAGGCGCCGGTCGGCCACGTACTCGGGGCTGTAGTACTCCAGGCTGCCGGGCGCGGCGATGTCGGTGTAGCTGGGACGCGCGATCACCTTCGACGCCGCCGCGCGCAACAGCAGGTTCTCGGTCAGGTCGTAGGCCAGGTTGAAGCTCGGCAGCACGTCGGTGTAATTGCGGTCCAGGCCGCTGATGACGAACGACTCGTTGCGTTGCTCGCTGTCCGACAACCGCCAGTAGCCTTCGGTACCGCAGTAGGTGTCGGCCGGGGCGCCGGTGGGCATGGCGGCGCCCTGCTGGCAGGCCAGCGGATTGCCGTCGGCGCCGTCGAAGAAGTAGTCGTTGTAGGCGGTCACCTTGTCGGTGGAATCGGCGTGCTGGCCGGTGCGCGCCACCCGCACGCCCACGTTGCCGCGCAGGTGCTCGGTGTGGAAGTTGAGTTGCAGGTAGGTGGAATAGATCTTCTCGTCGACGTTGTAGACGAAGTTGTCTTCGCTGCGGGTCTGCATCGCGCCGTAGGTGTTGTTCAAGTAGCCGATGTAGCCCGGGAAGTTGATCGCCGGAAACGCACTGGCCTTCACCCCGCCGGGGAAGTTGTCCATCGCATACAGCAGGTCCGGCGAGAACTGCGTGGCGATGGCGTTGCAGCGCCCGTTCCAGTAGCGGTTGTCGTAGTCGCCCGGGTCGGTGCCCGGACACACCCAGTAGTTGTTGCCGGTGTTGCGGTGGATGCCGCCGTCGCGACGCTTGAGGCCGAACTGCAGCGAATCGAAGACCTCGCCGTCGAGATGCCAGGTGGTGTCGATCTGCGCGTACTTCTGCTGGTTGGTGTTACGGGTCCAGGACGAGCCGGTCGAACCCAGATCGACCTGCAGGATGCCGTCGCGCAGGTTCTGCATCAACTCCGGCGAGAACGTCATGGTCGGGGTGCCGGTCAGGTCCCAGGCGCTGGCGAAGTTGCCGTTGGTCCAGCTGCCGTCGGGGTTCTGCAGGCGCGGCTTGATCGGCAGGGAGAACTGCAGCTCCGGCCCGCCCTTGGCCCAGGTGCGGCCGGCCTTGAAGGACACGTCCACGCTCTCGCCGCGCCATTCGCCGCCCAGGTCCACCGTCTGCGACAGCGATTTTTCGATGTTGTAGCTGCCGGTGATCTGCGGCGTCGGCACGGTGCAGTCGTCCGAGCCCCAGCCGCCTGGCGGCAGGCCGGCCGCGGCAGCCTGGGCCTCGCTGCAGTAGTACGCCTTGCCCGGATGCAGGCTGTAGTCGGCGCCGGTGACGATGGTGCCGCTGGGATCGAGGTGCAGCCCGTCGAGCAGGCGGCCGCCGCGCCAGTTGCCGTCGCCGTAGTAACGCGCGATGTTCCACTCGGGAATCTTGACGGTGTTGGTCTGCGAGTTCTGCGAGAGATCGAAGCGGAAGTAGTTCGCGGTCAGGGTCAGGTCGTCGGTCGGCTTGAACTGGAAGGTCAGCTGGCCGCCCTTGCGCTCGCGCTCCTCCTGCTTGACGTCCAGGCTGACCGCGGTCGGCATCATGAAGCCGGTGCGGTAATTGCCGTTCTGGTCCCAGAAGCCGGTGCCGCCCCACCAGTTGGAGTTGAACGCCGACGGATTGCCGTTCACGTCCACGGCCGGGCCGACTTCGTCGCGGCCGTACCACTGCCAGTCCTCGGTGCTGGCGTCCAGGGTGCGCGCCGTGCGCTTCTGCTGCGTGTAGCCGACGAACACGCCGAAGCGGTTGTCCTTGTCGTGCCACGAGTACGAACCGGAGAACTGGCCGTCGGTCTTCTTGCTGGTATCGGCCCAGGTGCCCTCGACCGAGACGAAGCCGGAATGGGGTTCCAGCTCCAGCGGCCGCCGCGTCTGCAGGATCACCGTGCCGCCGATGCCGCCTTCGTCGATGCGCGCTTCCGGTGTCTTGTACAACTCCGCGCTGCCCAGCAGGTTCGACGGCAGCAGCGTGTAGTTGAACGAGCGCGTCGGGTCGCCGTTGGACTCGGCGGTGGCGATGTAGTTGCCGTTCAATTCGGTCAGCACCAGCTCCGAGGACAGCCCGCGCACGCTGACGTTCTTGCCCTCTCCGCCGTCGCGGCTGATCACCACGCCGGGCACGCGCTGCAACGCATCGGCCACGTTCTTGTCGGGGAACTTGCCGACGTCCTCGGCGGTGATCACGTCCACCACGGCGTTGGCGTTGCGCTTCTGCTCCAGGCTTTTCTCGATCGCGTAGCGGTAGCCGGTCACCGTGACCGCGTCCAGGTCCTTGGCCTGCAGTTCGGCCTGGCCCGAGGGCGCTGGCGTGCTGTCGGCCTGCTGCGCGAAGGCGGTGGTGGAGGCGGCGCTCGCGCACAAGGCGATGGCGATCCCCACAGACAAGGTGCTGCGGTGGCGTACGTGTGACATGCGGTTCATTTCAATCATCCTCTCCCAAAGATTGATCGGCTGCGGCGACGGCGGGTTTCAATCGATCCAAAGACCGAGCGGAACGTGCGCGCGTCGCGGCAGGAAAACATCCGGCGTCACTGCGGCGAGCCGGCCTTGCGTTTCTTTCCTCCTGTCCTGCACAAACCGGATTGGATCGTCCCAATCACTTGAAAAATCAGATACCTCGGTACTTCGCGGCGAGCCTGTTGTCGCGCCACTGGTCTAGCGGATTGCGTTCTCCTGCAGCGGGCGACGGACGTCGCACGCGCTGCGCTGTCGCCGCTTCATGGCACGGCCTGCCGGGCCACCGGCTGCAACAGTTCGATCTCGGCCAGCGCCACGCCCTCGCCCGCCTCCAGGCGCAAGCGGTACGCAGCGTAGGCGCCGGGGTGGGCGATGCGGAACGGCCGCAATTGCCGCGCCCAGGCGAACGCCTGCGCGCGCCGCTGGTCCAGCAGGGTCCAGGCGCCGTCGCCGTTGCGCCCCTCCAGCGTCCAGGCCAGGCCGGACAATGCGCTGTCGGCGTTGGTCAGCGTGTAGTGCGTGGCGCGCATCGGTGTCGCCAAGCGCAGGTCGACGCTGGCGCCGGCCGGCAGCGACAGCGCCGTCGTCGCGTCGTCGTCGATCAATGCGGCGGCCTTGGCTTGTCCATTCAACGACACTGCCACCGCCTGCGACGCCACGTCCTGCAGGCCGCGCGGCGCGCTGCCGGGCGGGGTCAGCGACGGCGGCAGCGCAGCGACGCCGCTGCCCCAGCGCGATGGGGTGTCGCCCATCACGAACTCCAGCGTGGCGCCATCGGCGATGTCCTGATGGCGCAGCCAGGCCTTATCCCACGGCTTGCCGTTGAGCGTGAGCGATTGCACGTACACGTTGCGCGCACTGTTGTTGCGTGCGATCACCACCAGCTTGCGGCCGTTGCCGAGATCGACCTCCGCCCGTGGGAACGCGGGCGAGCCGATCACGTACTCCGGCGCGCCCATGCGCAGCGGATACAACCCGAGCATCGCGAACAGGTACCACGCCGACATCTCGCCGTTGTCCTCGTCGCCGGGATAGCCCTGGCCGACCTCGCTGCCCAGGTACAGCCGGCGCAACACCTCGCGGGTGATGCGTTGCGTCTTCCACGGCTGCCCCGCCGCCACGTACATCCACGGAATGTGGTGCGACGGCTGGTTGCTGTGCGCGTACATGCCCATGCGCACGTCGCGCGCCTCGGTCATCTCGTGGATGACGCCGCCGTAGCTGCCGGCGAACTGCGGGTCCGCCGTCTCCGGCGTGGCGAAGAAGGCGTCCAGCCGCGTCGCCAAGGCATCCTCGCCGCCCAGCAGCCCGGCCAGGCCGGCGGCGTCGTGCGGGGTGGTGAAGGCGAAGGTCCAGGCATTGGCCTCGGTGTAGTCGCCGCCCCACACGCGCGGATCGAAGCCCGACGCCGGCACGCCCCACTGGCCTGCGGGCGTGCGCCCGCGGAAGAAGCGCGTCGCGGGATCGAACAGCGCCACGTAGTCGGTGGCACGCGCCTGAAAATACTCGGCCTCTTCGCGATAGCGCTGCGCTTGCTGCGGATCCTGTTCCTCGGCGGCCAGCGCCTGCGCCATCTGCGCCAGGCCGAAATCGTTGAGCGCGCCCTCCAATGTCCACGACAGGCCTTCGTGCACATCGTTGGCGGCGTAGCCACGGTACATCGAGCGGGCCAGCCCCTTGCGGCCGACGTTCGCCACCGGCGGCACCACCGTGGCATTGCGCAGCGCCGCGGCATAGGCGGCGTGCGCGTCGAATCCGCGCACGCCCTTCAGCCAGGCGTCGGCGAAGGCCACGTCGGAGCTGGTGCCGACCATCAGGTCCGCGTAGCCGGGCGAGGACCAGCGCGCCACCCAGCCGCCGTCGCGGTACTGCTGCAGGAAGCCGTCGATCATCGCCCCGGCCTGCTCCGGCGCGAACAGCGCGTAGGCCGGCCAACTGGTGCGGAAGGTGTCCCAGAAGCCGTTGTTGACGTAGACCTTGCCCGGCGCCACCGGCGCGGAGCTGCGCTCGGCGTCGCCGCCGGCACTGTCCTTCGACCACGTGTTCTGGTCGGCATGCCGCCAATCCGGATGCGCCGCATCGCCGACGTTCTCGTGGGCGATGTTCGGATACAGGAACAGGCGGTACAGATTGGAGTACAGCGTGACCCGCTGATCGTGGCTGGCGCCCTGCACCTGCACCCGTCCCAGCACCGCGTCCCACGCGTCCTGCGCGCGCTCCCGCACCACGTCGAACCCGGCGTCGCCGATCTCCTGCTGCAGGTTGCGCTGCGCCTGTTCCACCGAGATCAGCGAGGTGGCGATGCGCATCACCACTTCGCGCTCGGCGCCCGGCGCGAACTTCACGTAGCCGGTCGGGCGCCCCGTGGCGATCTTGCCGCTGGCGATCCACGGACGGTCGAAGCGCGCATACACGAACAGGCGCGTGGCGCCGTTGGACAGCCCGCTACGCGTGTCGGAGTAGCCGCGCAGCGTCTGCGTCGCCGCGTCCAGGGTCAGGCCACCGCGCGCATCGACGTTGTCGAACAGCAGATTGGCGTCGCCACCGCGCGGAAAGCGGAAGCGGAAGATCGCCGCCCGCTCGCTCGGCGCCAGTTCGGCGCGGATGCCGTTGTCGAAGTCCACCCGGTACAGATGCGGGCGCGCCTCTTCGTGGTCGTGACCGAACGACAACGCGCGCTTGCCGCGGTCCGCCTCCGGCACTCCGCGCGTGGATGAGGGCATCACCTGGAAGGTCTGCCGATCGCCCATCCACGGACTGGGCTCGTGACTGATCGACAGCGCCTGCAGCCGCGGCCGGTTGTCCTCGCCGTTCTGCTCGTTCCAGCGGTACAGCCAGCCGAGCGAACCGGCATCGGTCGCCGGCACCCAGAAATTGAAGCCATGCGGCATCGCCGTGGCGGGAATGTTGTTGCCGCGCGAGAACGTGCCGTTGGACTGCGTCCCGCGCGTGGTCACCACCTCGTCGCTCGGCCGTCGCGCCGCCTGCGGCGCTGCCTCGCGGCGCAGCGCGACATCGTCAATCCAGCCCGACGCCAGCTTGCCGGCGCCAGGCTGCACCTGCAACTCGATGGCACGGATGCGCCTGCCGCGCAGGGCCGCCACCTCGCCCAGCCGCACCTGCTTGAGCGCCCATTGCTGCGGATACAGCGTTTGCGACGCGGCCTGCCCCTGTGCGCTGACCAGCGCACCGTGCTGATCCTCCAGGCCCAGCTCCGACAACCGGCGCCCATCGTCGAACAGCAGATCCACCGCCACACCGGTCGAGGCCACCGTGTCGCCGTCCACGATTTCCGGCAGCACCATCCACGACAGCATCGTGTCCGGCTCCACCGCAACATCGACCGCGAACAGCGACGCGCGCCCGGCCGCAGCGGCGCGATAGCGCAACGCGTGCAACCCGGTGTAGCCCATGCCGGCCTTGGCCGCGTAGGGATGCGCGGGGCCATTGCCGACAGCGATCTGCACGCCCTGCTGGCCGGGCTGCGCGGCCGGTGCCGGCGCGGGTTCGCCGCGCTCGAACGATGAAGCGAAGCCGCTGTCGTGCGCGCACGCCGCGCCGCTGCCTGCCAGCAGCAACGCCGCCGCAACGAAGGACGCCAGCCACCGGCGCGAAGCATCAGGCAGGTGCGCGAAGGGTGGGCGGAACGTCATGGCAGACTCCCAGGAAGTGTCGGTCGGTGGCACCCGCGGCGCGCATGGCGGCGCGCAACCGCAGTGACAACGGCGCGCGATGCGAGAACGCAACGTGGACCGGATCGACCCGATGGACCGCGCGCAACGTCGGTGCCGACGCATCGCCGCGGCCGCAGGTGCATGCGGACCCGTCAGCGACCATCAGCAGACGCGTGGCTCGCGATCCCCCACTCGCCGTCTTCCCCAGGATGCAATGCATCGACGGCTTTGGATCGATCCAACGCGGGTAGATGTAACACGCCCGTTTCGGGGTTGCATGCTGCTGCGCAACAGCCATGGCCTCATCCGTGGCCCAACGCCACGTCCAACGCGCGTCGACGCGCTGCGCTCTTGCGCAGGTCGCGACACGTCCTCGCGTTCGCTACGCCGCCATCCCTTCGGGCACCGCGGCCGCCGCCCGGGATGGCGTCGGCAACGCGCGGCGAAGCGTCCTGCGGCAGGTGGCGCGCACCTCGGTGATCGCGTCCGGTATGCGCACCAGATGCGCTTCGCTCGCACAGCATGCCGATCCCGATCCGGAAGCCGGCCTGCGCATCGAGCGAGCGGCTGCGCAGCGTGCAGGCGCGGCGCAGTGGGCCGTGCCGCGCGTCGTCGATGTCGACGATGCGCCTGCGGACCGCCGGAACATGCGTACGCGTGACTCATTTAGGTTTCACCTGCCAGCTAACGACCGCCCTTGGCGAAAACGCGTCGTCCCTCAAACGCTCGCTCCAACCGCGGGCGGTGAGTTGACGCCAACGCGCCCACGGCGGCCACGCGCCTGGCGGCATGCGTGCCCGTCGCGCCTCCCTGGTGGTTCAGCCCGGGGCTCCGCTGCCGATAACCGCCAGGGGAGTCGAGAGACGCGCCGCGAGGGGGCGGCGGGCATGACCAAAGGCAAGCGCCGCAGAAACCTGGCCCAGCGCGTGGCGCTGTACCTGTTCGTCACCGCCGCGTGGGCGGTGCTGGCCGGGTCGGAGTACTCGTCGCTGCGCGACGCCAGGAACACGGCGTTGCAGACCGCACGGACCAATGCGCTGAACCTGGCCAGTTCCCTCGCCCAGCACACCAGCGATTCGTTCGCCATCGCCGAGACGGTGCTGACAGGCGTCGTCGCCGGCGTCGAGAGCGGCCTTCTGGCGCCGGATGCCCTGCGCGACTCCATGCGCGAAGAGGTCGACCGCTCCGACCGGGTGCATGTCATCGTCGTCTACGACGCGCACGGGCACCCGGTGAACTCCTCGCTCCCTGCAGGCGCGAAGCACCGCAACGGTTCCGAACCGGCCTACTTCGCACACCATCGGCACCACGGCGACCGCCTGGCGCTGCTGAGCGGGCCGATCCGCAGCCCGGCCGATGGCGCCTGGATCGTCCCGCTGACCCGGCGCATCGACAAGCCCGATGGCTCCTTCGCCGGCATCGTGCTGGTCGGCATCCCGGTCGACTATTTCGCCCGCTTCCACCGCCTGTTCGACATCGGACACGACGGATCGATCGCGATCGTCGGCGACGACGGCACTGTCGTCTCCCGCTCCCCCGGAGACATCGGCCGAAGCGGCGGCAGCATCGCCGGCACGCCCTTCCATCGGACCATGCAGGCAGTGCGCCGCGGCTCCATCGCCGCCGTGTCGCCCATCGACGGAGTGGAGCGGATCTCCGGATTCGCCCCTGTCCAGCGCTATCCGTTCTGGGTGCTAATCGGCGTGTCCACCGACGAAGTGCTCGCGCCCTGGCGCGCGGTGGCCGTGCGGCGCTCGTGCATCGCGGTGATCGCGTGCGCGCTGTTCGTCGGCCTCGGCCTCTGGCTGGACCAGCAACTGCGGCGCATGCAGGCCAGCGAGACCAAGCTGAGCACGGAAGCCTGGAGCGACACGCTCACCGGCATCTACAACCGGCGCGGCTTCGACTACAAGTTGCGCGGCGCGCTGCAGCAGAGCGAAGTCCTGCACTCCAGCATTTCGCTGCTGATGATCGACGTGGACCACTTCAAGCTCTACAACGACACCTACGGACACGTGAACGGCGACGCCTGCCTGCGGCACGTGGGACAGGCCCTGGCCGCCTGCGCGCAGCGGCCGCACGACATCGCGGCCCGCTACGGCGGCGAGGAATTCGCGGTGATCCTGCCGTTCACCGACGCCGCGGGCGCGCAGACGCTGGCGCAGCAGGTGCGCACCGCGGTGCGCGACCTGGACCTGCCGCACGCGTCCAGCCCGACCGACGCGCGGGTGACGGTGAGCATCGGCGTGGCGAGCGTGCACATGGAGGATCAGCGCTGGACCGCCGCGGAACTGGTCGGCATGGCCGACGCCGCGCTGTACCGGGCCAAGCAGGCGGGCCGGGATCGGTTTTCCACGTAGCCGCAAAAAAAACCCCCGCCGAAGCGGGGTCTTGCCGTGCCGCTGGACCGCCTCAGACGCTGGACATCACGCCGATGCTGAAGCCGGAGACCTGGCTAATCCGCCCCCGCCACAGACAACCGTTGACCGGAAACTCGCCGCCCGTCGCCACCACCCGCGCGTCGGCGAGATGGACGAAGGTGGCCGGCTTCAGCTCGCTCTGCTCGTAGATGTCGCGATACGGCTGGAAGCGCTCCTGCAGTGGCGCGACCAGCTCGTCGGGCGCCACCTCGGTGATCGACTCGGTCAGCCGCTGCATGAACTCCTTGCCGCCGATCAGCATGCCGGAGATGGTGCTGCCGCCCACCGTCAGCGTCAGCCCGATCTGCACGCCCAGGTTCGCGATCGCCACCAGATCCTGCAGCAGGTAGTCGGGGTGATGGGCCGCAGCCAGCAACGCATCCGTATCCAGCGCCGCGGTCGATTGTTCTTCGTGTTGTGACATGTGTGTGTCTCCCTTGAGTCGCCACAGCGATCCCATGGCGCCATGAGGGTATACAGATTCGTCGGCGCGCGCAGAGACACCGGCACGTGCCGTCGCGGAAATCCCAGCCACGATGCACCGGCCAACGTGCCGCGCGCACCAGCTCCCGGCACGGGGAAGGCGGCAACAGCGCCTGCCGCGCAGTCAGACGATCGCCGTCACTCCTGCTTGGCGTCGCCACGGCGGTCAACGCGCGCACCGCCTGCCGGGATCGCCACCATCGATGCAGGCGGCAACGCCCCGGCCCGCGGCCTCAGTCGGCCGTCATCACGATCTTGCCCTGGATGTGCCCTTGCTCGGCGCGTTCGTGCGCCTGCCGCGCCTGCGACAGCGCGAAGGTGCTGTCGATGGCCACGCGCACCGTGCCCGCCTCCAGCAGTGCCGCGAGTTCGGCGAGTTGCGCGCCGCTGGAACGCACCTGGGTGGTGGACACCGTCACGCCCCGCGCCGCCGCTTCGGCGTGCCCATCGAAGCCGAGCGGGAAGATCGGGAACAGCGCGCCGCCGCGCTTGAGCGTGCGCAGGAACCTGCCGGCGCCGGGGCCGCCGACGGCATCCACCACCAGGTCCACGTCGCGCAGCACCTCCTCCGGCGCGGCCTTGGTGTAGTCGACGAAGCGCTCGGCCCCCAGCGCACGCACGAAGGCCTCGTGCTTGCCGGAAGCCACCGCGATCACGCGCGCGCCTTGCCACCTGGCCAGCTGCAGCGCGAAATGGCCGACGCCGCCGGCCGCCCCATTGACCACCACGGTCTTGCGCTGCAACGGCACCGGCACATGCGGCATGGGCTGCAGCGGATTGGCCACGGCGTGGCCCTGCGCGATCAGGAACTGCCACGCCGTCAGCAACGACATCGGCGCGCCCGCGGCGTGCACGTGGTCGATCCCGGCCGGCTTGCGCGCCACCTCGGTGGCGGGCGCGGTGACGTACTGCGCATACGCCTGGCTGCCGCCGGCCAATCCGTCCGGAAAGCGCACCATCGCGTAGACCGCGTCGCCGCGCGACAGCCCGCCCACGTCCTCCGCCACCGCCTCGATCACCCCCGACACGTCCGTGCCCAGGATCAGCGGGAACGCCACCGGTGGGCGCCATTCCGGAGGCAGGCGGCTGTAGCCCTCCCGCAGGTACAGGTCCGGCGGGTTCAAGCCGATGGCGTGAACCCGGATGCGTACCTCACCCTGCCGCACCACGGGCACAGGCGCGTCCTCGTAATGGAGCACCTCAGGGCCGCCGAACGCCCGCTGGCGGACCGCTTTCATCATGTGCTGTGTGTCGTCGGAGCTGTGCATGGCGTATCCTGATCGGAACAGTGCTCCGAATATACGGAGCAGTGCTCCACATGTAAAGGAAAGCATGCGCGCCGACGCCCAGAAAAACTACCAACGCCTGCTCGACGTGGCCCGCGAGGCCCTGGCCGAGACCGGCGCAGACGCCTCGCTGCGGGACATCGCCCGCCGCGCCGAAGTCGGCCTGGGCACCTTGTACCGCCACTTCCCTACCCGCGAAGCCCTGCTCGAGGCGCTGCTGCGCAACGACTTCGAGGACCTGGCGGCGAAGGCCGACGCTTTGCGCACGGCAGCGGCCTCGGATCAGGCATTGCTGGCCTGGCTTGAGGAGATCATCGCCTTCACCCATCGCCAGCGCGGCATCCTCGCCCCGATGATGTCCGCCATCGAAGACGCCTCCTCCGCGCTGCACGCCTCCTGCGTACGGCTGCGCTCCGCCGGCGCCGCCCTGCTGGCGCGTGCGCAGGCGGACGGCAAGGCCCGCGCCGACATGGATGGGGACGAACTGTTCGACCTGATTGCCGCGCTGGCCTGGCTGCGCGAACAGCCATCGCACGCCAAGCGCTCCGAGCGCCTGTTCGAACTCGTGACCGGTGCGATCCTTGCGCAACCCGCACCGCCTCCCACGAGGTCGCCGGCCCGGAAGCGGTAATCCGCGCCGAATGCCTACCGCACGCCCTCGACGTGGTCGGAGAACGACGGTTCGCCGCGCGCAGCGCCGCGGCCACCTGCGCGCGCGTACTGCGTCGGCGGCTGTCCGACATGGCGGGCGAACGCGACGCTGAAGGTGCTCGCGGAGCTGTAGCCGACGCGCTCGGCGATCGCGGCGATGCCGAACTCGTTGCGGCGCAGCAGGTCCTTGGCCAAGGCCATGCGCCAGGCGAGCAGGTATTCCATCGGCGCCATGCCCACCGTGCGGCCGAAGCGCTCGAAGAACGCCGAGCGCGACAAGGCGGCTTCCTTCGCCAACGCCGCCACCGTCCATGCGCGCGTGGGCTGCGCGTGCATCGCGCGGATCGTCGCGGCCAGGCGCGCATCGGCCAGCCCGCGCGCCAGGCCCGGCGACGCCGCCGTGCCCGCGGCCGAGCGCAGCGCTTCGATGAGCAGCACTTCCAGCAAACGCGAGAGCACCACCTCGCGTGCGGGGCGTGCCTCGCGCGACTCCTCGCTCACCAGGCGCACCAGCGTGGCGAGCCGGTGCTCGCCGTGCACATAGACCATCTGCGGCAGCAGCGAGACCAGCAGCGCCGCATCCGGCGAGCCGAAACTGCAGTGGCCGGCCAGGATGCGCAGGTCGGCCGGGCCGTCCTGCGTGCCGATCCGGAACACGCCGTTCCCCAATGCCGTCGGCATGGTCTCGGCCACGTCCGCGTGCGGCGCAAGGCTGGACATCGTGATGCGGTAAGCCGCGGGCACAAGCACGAAATCGCCGGCCTGCAGCAGGATCGGCGCGCCGCCGTCGAGCGCCATGTGGCAGCCGCCCTCCAGCACCGCGCAGTAGAACGGCTGCCCGGCGTCGGAACGCCGGATGCGCCAGGCACCGGCACCGACCACCTGCTTGGAGAACCGGGCCATCGGCTGCAGCAGCGTCACCACCTCGGCAAGGGGATCCACCATCGCTGGACGCTCGCAAACGAATCAAGGACTCTGGATCGTAGCGAGTACGGGGACGGCAATCTATCGTGGGTTCTCGTCCACGCGCAAAGGAATCCCCTTGAAGACCGTCCTGATCACCGGCTGCTCCTCCGGCTTCGGCCTGGAAACCGCCCGCTACTTCCTCGCCCGCGACTGGCGGGTGCTCGCCACCATGCGCACCCCGCGCGAGGACCTGCTGCCGCCATCGGCACAGCTGCGCGTGCTGCCGCTGGACGTCACCGACGCGCAGAGCATCCGCGCGGCCGTCGCGGCGGCCGGCCCGATCGACGTGCTGGTCAACAACGCCGGCTTCGGCGCACCCGCCCCGTTCGAGTTGATGGACATGGATACCGTGCGCGCCCTGTTCGACACCAACACCTTCGGCACGATGGCGCTCACCCAGGCGGTGTTGCCGCAGATGCGGGCGCGCGGTGCCGGCGTCGTGGTGAACGTCACCTCCAGCGTCACCTACAAGCCGTTGCCGCTGGTCGGCATCTACCGCGCGGCCAAGGCGGCGGTGAATGCCTTCACCGAGTCGCTGGCGAGCGAAGTCGAACCGTTCGGCGTGCGCGTGCGCCTCGTGCTGCCCGGTTCCTCGGGCGAGACGCGTTTTCGCGACACCGCCCGCACCCGCCTGCGCGGCATGGACGACGCGGTCTATGGCGACTTCATGCGCCACACCATCGCGCGGATGGCCGAATCCACCGGGCCGGGAACCCGCATGCAGGACGTCGCCGAAGCCGTCTGGCGCGCGGCCACCGATCCGTCAGCGCCGCTGTATCTGCCGGCCGGGGCGGATGCGGTGCAGTGGGCGGCGGAGGCGGGGTGAACTGGCGAGCGCGCCAGGCGCTTCGCCTGACACGCCTGGCCGTTCCGGCTTTTGCTCGAAGCCTGCAACGGCTTCATTTGCCCAACGACATCGCTGGAAGCCAAGGACTTGCGGGGCGGCAGGTGGCGGCGATGGCCTGCCGGGCCTCACAGTGCTCCCCGGCAGCTACCGCGCCAGGGTCAGGCGGCGACGGCACCGTGGTGGCGCGGCGCCGCTGGCGGCCGCGAGATGCGTCCGTTGCCACCCACTTGAGCGCAGAGGCTGCATCCGGATTGCAACGGTCCGCTGGCGATTGCTCGCCCCGCTAAGCGGCCATTCCTTCGAGCACGGCGGCTGCCTGTTCGAGCCCGCCCAGGATGGCGTCGGCAACGCGCGGCGAGAAGTCCTGCGGCAGGTCCGCGCGCGCCTCGGCGATGGCGGCCGGCGTGCGCGCCAGGATCTCCTCGATGAGCAGCTCGGCCGTCGACCCATAGCCGACCCGCTGCGCCGTGCTGCTGAAGTGCCTGCGCTGGATACTGTGCATCGCGTAATGCTTGTTCTTGCCGAGCAACGCCATGGCCAGCTTGATCTCATGAGGCGACCATTGATGGGGGCCGTCGCCCAAGACCGGATAGGCCGACATCACGTCATACAGCCGAGTCAACTGGAAGCGGCCACGCGGCAGAAGCTGGATACTGAAATTCTTGGCATGACCATCGGGCGCGCGCAACAACCAGAACAGCACCTGCGCGGCCAGCAGCGTCTTCATGTCGGCCTCGGCATTGATCGACTGACGCAATGTGCCGAACAAGGCGGTGAGCCCTGGGCCGCCTTCGTTCTCGTACTTACGCAACGGCGAACACCCTGCGACCTGGCAGAAGTCTTCCTGCGGCAGGCGCATGAGCCACTGCCCATTGGGCGCCAGGCGCCGGTCGAAGCGCTCGACCACCAGCACGCGCTGCTGGCCGAAGCGGGCGATGCGCGCATCGGCCACGTTCAACCCATAGGCCTTCAGCAGCCGCAGGCACAGCCATTCGTTGTCGACGGAAGTGCTGAAATCCGCCCGCCGCCCGCCCACAAGGCCCATCGGCAGCTTGAAGATGTGGCTGGTCGGCGTGGCACCGCGCGGCGCGTACCACTGCCCCTCCCACCACAGGAAGGCCGTCTTCTCCTGCGCACCGGCAAGGGAGATGCGGAAGTCCGCATCCGGGTCGCGGTGCGCGGCAAAGGCGTGCGGCGAGACGGTTTCGATCAGGTGCCGTTCGACGTCCGCTTCGGACAGCGGTAAGCCCTCGATGCGACCGACATCCTGCGGCACCTCGTCCTCACCCAGGACCTGCACCGCCCCCACGCAGTCGCGCCCGATCGCGCTCAGCAGGTCGAAGGGATCGGTGGATGGCGCCCTGAAGCGCTGCGCCACGCGCCGGCGGATCGCATCGCTGTCGGGCAGCAGGTTGTCGAAGTAGTTGAAGACCTTCTCGCCCTTGAGCGGCTGGTTCTGCAGGTTGAACGGAAGCGAAAGCGACAGCGGCCGGCCGATGTCGGCGCCGACCCAATCCGCGTCGTAGTGCAGTTCCATCTCCCCGCGCGCAGGCAGCGTCCAGCGCGCCACGCGAACGCCATTGGTCCAGATGGAGAGGCTGCGGCTGTGCGATCGACGCCCCATCTCACCACTCCGCTTGCGCGTTGGCGGCGGTGGGGTCGCCGCGGATGCCGATGGTCAGTTCCAACCCCAGCGCCGCGCACCAGGCCAAGAGTTGTTCGACGCTCAACGCGTGGGCGTTCAGTTCCAGATGGGAAACCCGCGACTGGCTCAGGCCTAGACGGCCGGCCAGTGCAGACTGGGTCAGTCCCTGGGCCTTGCGTGCGGCCTGCAGCGTCGCGCCTAGTTGCGTCGCGGTGACCAGAACGTGGCGTTTTGGCATCAGAGCAGTACCCGTTATCCAGCTAACCGCAAAATACCCGCAAAACGAATAAATTTCAAATAGCTGATATTCAGGTAGACCCACCCACTGCCGGCCAGTCCCTGCGTTGCTGGATACGGGGCGTTTCGTCCCGCGTGAAGCGGTGACGATTGAGCAATTCGCCGCAGGCACAATCGCCGCACTTTCTGCAGTGACTGGGGCAGCCAATCGCCGCATAACATCCGCATTGCCCGCAGAGGACGGCGATGTACCGTCGTACGGAGGCGACTTAGTCCAAGGGCCGGCCCGTAGTGACGACGCGGCGAGCGCCGCGCCGCCTCCACCCCTCGAGCGATTCGGCTCGAGCCGGCCACCCCAGCAACGCCACCGCCAGAACCGAGCGGCTACGGCGCCACCTTGAACCTGCGTCGCTTGTTCGCCACTGGCGGCGGCGCCACTGGCACGGCCGTGATCAGCAGGGCGCCATTGGCCATCGTG
Organism: Xanthomonas bonasiae; assembly: GCF_014836395.1. NCBI lineage: Bacteria > Pseudomonadati > Pseudomonadota > Gammaproteobacteria > Lysobacterales > Lysobacteraceae > Xanthomonas > Xanthomonas bonasiae. The sequence continues at coordinate 140,065 of NZ_JACSQX010000005.1, read as the reverse complement.
ATCCGCACCTTGCCGCCCACCGCGAAGCCGAGGCCTTCCAGCCACAGGCCATGCAAGCGCAGGCTGGGCACCTGCCGCCCGACCCGCATGCCATTGCGGTCCACATCGTAGTAGCGATAGCCGATGGTGCATTGCGTGGGCCGGCGTGGGACCGAGCGTCTGGGCACTGGGTCCTTGTCGGCGTCGGGGTGGAACGGCGGTGCCGACGCGCCAGGCAGCGGATCGGCGGCGATTGCATCTAAGGGATCGGGGGATTCGAGCTTGAGCCAGCAAGGCATTGCCTTGACGGCACGGCGAGGGGATTTGGTCTTTGAACGAGCGTCTGCACTACCGGACATGACGTCCTCCATTTGAGTGGGAGTCGCCAAGTGATTTCGGGAGACCAAACCCGGCTACGGAATTTACCGTAGCGAGTAGATAGTTGCTCGACCCAAAGAAGCTGTCAACGCTTAACACAGAACGCCTGTAGACATCTTTAGGAAATCGCGCCGGTGCGGATTAAGTCAACCTGACCCTGATATCGTATCGTTACTTGATGGCTGCCTCTGGGCGAGGCTTGTCGTATGAACGAGGGGGACTCATGGACATAAAGATTCTTGGGGGCAACGGACTGCACGCTAGCGAAGTTCGAGCGGTCAAGCGGATGCAGGAGTCGTTGAGGCAAAGCTGGTTTGGCTACGCCAGTCTGCTCGTTGTTGATGACGAGGGGTCCATGGACGTGGACACAATGATCATCACGCATGACCGTCTATTGCTTGTGGAGCTCAAGGAATGGACCGGGAAGCTTGAGAGCAGTGACAGCCGCTGGTACCTCAACGGTTACTCCAAGGGGAAGAGTCCCTATGAGATCAAGCGTGTCCACGCGATTCGGATTAGCAAGCTGCTAGGAAGGGAGCTTCAACACAAGCTCGGCTATGCCCCCAGAGTCGAAGCCCACGTCGTGATGTGCGGGACTGCCGGTCCAGAAAATCTTTCTACAACGGAACGTCGCTTCGTTCACACGCTTGATGAGTTTCTCAAAGTAACTGGCGCCAACGATTACGCAACGGTTGTTTCTGAAGCGCCGCAAAATTATACGGACCTGTTTGATCGCCGAGGGAAGCCGCGCCCAAATAGCGCGACTTGTCGGCCCATCTTCGAACAGTTCTTCGCCGGAAGCCGAGTCAGGCCGAAGGAATTTTCCCATCACAGCTACACGGCCGAACCAACCCCTTGGTTTCGGCACAAGCTCGGCTTGTTCGCGGAATTCAAAGGCCATCATCAGGAAATTGCCAATGATCTGGCGCTGATGAGGCGTTGGAACATGTCGTCGCTCGGCGTTGGCAACGCGACGCAAGAACAGTGGGCAAAAGTCGCTCTTCGCGAAAATCGATTGTTCGCGCTTGCAAAATCCCATGAGAGAGGGCTGGAAGAGTATCTACTTCGCCCGCTGGTTCCGCTCAGCACAAGTGACGTTTCTGAAGATTTTACGGAGCTTTACGAGCTCAGGAGAACCTTTAGCCGCCTGGATGAACACCTAAGCAAAGTGGGGCCGGATCATGACCCCAAGTCTCGCTTGGATCTGGTCAGAGCTCTCTTAGTGCCATTTTCAGAATTGCACGCCTTAGGTGTTGCGCATCGTGATATCGACCTTCACAACTTGTGGCACGCCTCAGATCAGCGAAGCGTGGTCATCTCTGGTCTCGCAGCGGCTTTTTTCCCGGAGCGTGGAACGGTCAGCGAGGTTCGAGACCTTCTGCAGGGTTCGCATGTCCGGTTACCGGAAGAGGCAATGGGCGTAGAGGGAGAGATTTACGACGCCTTTAGGCAAGACGTGTTCATGCTCGCCGCCGCTGCGTATCGAATTCTGTTCCCTGAGTCAGACCTTCCGCGCGACGAGCAAGGAATCTGGCAATGGGTCCCCCCGAGACAAGATCCATATGGCGGCGCGCTGAGCGCTTGGCTTCAGCGCGCCCTCTCCTGGGGACCGGCCGATCGCTTTGAAAATGCTGCCGCGATGTTGGCGGCTCTCAACGAGTGCGTTAAGCCGGCGGCGGCGAGCAAAGAGGAGGCAATCAATACCTGGAACGAGATATCGGATGGTGACTTCATAAAGCGGGGATGGGGCCAGTTTCAGATCTTTCAGCACTTCCCGCCAAGCCATGGCGAGAACCCTGGATCGGGACAAGTGCTCAGGTACAGATCCACGGTTGACGATGGGCCCGTACTGGTCAAACTTTGGTTGCAGGTTGCCCCGAACGCCGGCACGCACGGGCTGAATCGGCGTGTCGCGGCATTTCGATCCAAGGCCGAAAAAGTCAGATCGCGTGAAACCGCGACCCCGCACCTTGTCGACTTCGGCTTGCTGGAGTCGGGAGGCCTCCTCGTCGTAACCAGAATTGAGCCAGGTAAGGAGTGGCAGGAGGCTATCGCAGGGGCGGACATTCCATCGCGCAGGCGGATCGCCGCGGCCCTGATTCAGGCGGTTTCGGCATTGCACGACCAGCAGCTGAGCCACGGGGACATTCACCCAGGAAATCTGCTCGTGCAATTTCCAGAGACGCCGGAGACCGGCTCCGAAAGGGTTCTCCTGCTCGACTTTCTCGACTTTGGGGAGAGGACGCAACCCTTCAATGTCGAATATGGTCCTTCAAATCCAGCATCAACCGACGGCTTCGGTCGCGATCGCTTTGCGGCCTACAAGCTTGTGGAAGAGCTCCTAGTCGAAGAATCCGACGAACAATTCAAACAGGAGCTAGAGGTCGGTCGCAGCCAGCCGCAAGGCGTGCCCGTATCGCTATCTCCGCTGCAGGTTGAGGTTCGACGGCTCATCGAGGGAGCATCGGAATCGTCAGAAGCGGCGACACCGATCATTGTTACTTGGAACAGACTTCAGTTCGCAGACTCGGAGTTCGCGCTCGAGTCCGACGGCGGCGGTTACCACTTCAATTGCAAATGGGATAAGCGCAACGACTCCTTGCTAGACTGCTACGTAACAGGTCTTAATGGCGCAATCACGTTTGTGATTGATCCTGAGCAACGTCAGCTTCGGGATGTCCGATTGGTAACTCCAATTCCGCTCAGTGAGCTGGTATCAGCCAGCAGTAAGTCCTCCGCAAGCATCGAACGCTCAATCGGACTCATCAAGTCAAACGAACGCGGGCCAGGGATTCAAGATCTCCTCGACCTAATTCTGGGGTTGGATCCGGTGCTCTCGCTGCTTGAAGCGAAATTTTCTCCCTCGAACTCGGAGGCGGCGGAGAGGCCGGAGGACGCGGGTATCCGAATCGAAGAGATTTGGCGAGCTCTGATGAACACTGAAGAGGAAAGCCTCCTCGAAGTCGAAGTGACCGGTGCCATCCAAGAAAACGCTGTGGGCCAAATGCGGCTTCCATACAGGACGGCGAACGGTGCCGCGATGGATTTCGGCTCGGATGATCGCGTTTTTGTTAGTCTGAAGGACGACGGCAACAATTTTGCAATTCTGGACATACTCCAAACAAGCCAAGATGAGCTTGTAATCGATGTCACCAGAACGGACGCCCGCAAGCGCGTCATACCTGGCGCGATGCTAAAGCTCGAATCCTTGCAGAGCAAAGCCTCGCGAGACCGAAAATCCAAAGCAATGGAGCGCGTGCTAGAGCACGCCTCGGCGATTCCCGATCTCCTGAAGTACTTTGACCCCATCGCCTCACCATCGATCTCTCCGATGGCCCCTCGACCCAGTGCAGAGCGAATTAGACAGCTATACGATGACGAAGAGACAAGCCTAAATGAGCGGCAAGTCGAGGCCTTTCAACAACTGATTGAGCAGGGACCCGTTGGCGTTCTTCAGGGGCCACCAGGCACCGGAAAGACCACGTTCGTTGGGGCGTTCATTCACTACCTCTTTAGCGAGGTCAGCGTTAGAAACGTACTGCTGGTCGGACAGTCTCACACGGCTGTTGATGCAGTAGCTACGAAGGCTCGAGCGATGTGCCAGAGGCACATTTTCCCGCTCAGCGTAGTTCGAATGGGACAAGAGCGAATGCTCGCCACACCAATGTTGGATGCTCACTCGCGAGCGATCCAGCGTCAAATGCGACATTCTTTCCATCGCGAGTACGAGCATCGTATCGCTGTCTTTTCAGAGCGCGTTGGGATACCGACGCAGCTTTCGGCCGAGTTGTCTTCTCTGCACCGAACGCTAGATGGGCTTGTCTCATCAATTGTTAGATACGAAGCAGAATTGAACTTAGCAAAGTCGGAGACAGCAAGCGGCGACCTTCGCGAACGTGTTCCTGAGCTGCAGTCTCAGCTTGACGAGGTCCGAGAACTCACTTTCAGAATTGTTCGAAATCGATTCCCAGAGGAGGCGGCGTCTCTTCTAGAGTCCGAGGATCTATGGGAGAGCATCATCACGCTGGTTGCGTCTGCCCACGGCGTCAATAATCCAGCAGCTCTCTCCCGCCTAAAAAAGTTGCTTTCACTCAGCCAGGAATGGCTCTCGGTTCTACACGCGGGCCAGGCCAACTACGATCAATTCCTGGTACAGACGAGGCAATTGGTCTGCGGCACTTTGGTCGGCATGGGGCACAAGCAACTCGGCGTAGCCGATGTCGATTTCGATTGGGTGATTGTCGACGAAGCTGCTCGCGCGCAAGCGAGTGAGCTGATGATCCCGCTTCAGTCTGGACGCAGGATCTTGTTGGTGGGTGACCACAGGCAGTTGCCGCCAGTCTACGAACCATCTCACCTTCGCGCGGCTTCCAAGTCTTTGGGAATCTCGCCGGACTCACTTAGACAGACCGACTTTGAGCGCGCATTCCGTGTTACTCGCGGAGTTTCCCTCAATACGCAATATCGAATGGTCGAGCCAATTAGCGACCTGGTTTCCGATTGTTTCTATAAAGATGATGGCGTGCAGCTGAGGACTGGCCGCGGCGAGTCACAGGCTTGGTGCGAGCATCTTGCCTTTCCTTGGAACTCTCCTGTTACTTGGATCGATAGTGGAGCTGGGCCAGACTCAACCGGCGACAGCGACCCAAGTAAACGAGGGAAATACGTAAATCCCCACGAAGCCCGCCTCGTGCTTCGGCTCCTTCAGCGCCTCGCCGCCCCAGACAAGGCGGAGCTGCTCAAGAACATTCAGTCGTCACACCATCCAATTGGCGTCATCACGATGTATAGCGCGCAAAAGGCATTGCTTGAAAAGGAGCTCAGCAAGGCCGAGTGGGCTGCCTCGATTCGTAGCCTGATCAGAATCGATACGGTAGATAGCTATCAGGGGCAAGAAAACCCATTCATCATCTTGAGTCTTGTTCGAGACAATATCAGCGAGACACAGGGCTTCATGTGGGAGCCGTCGCGAATCAATGTTTCGCTTTCCCGAGCGCAGGAGCGCCTTGCGATCGTAGGTGCAGCTCGGATGTGGCGAAAGCGAAACAAACTAGATCCGTTGGGGCGCGTGCTTGGCTTCATCGAGGAGAAGGCAGCATTGCGGCATCCGGGATATGCGATCGTGACGGAGTTGCCCGAATTCGACTTCCAACAGGTCGTCCCTGAGGAGACCAAAAATGCTTGACGAAGAAGTTGATGCCGGCGAGATGGAAGGGCTGGGCAAGCGCCGACTGGCGAATGTGATTTCCGTATTGCTGCCGGCGAGGGAGTACCGGCTGGAGTGTTCATGGACCACCGAAAGGCCCCTTCCGGCTATTGAGGAATTCGCTTGCAGATTGATCGTCATGATGGAGAGCGCCAGCCCTGGCGAGCTTCAAGCGTACTTTGGACTGTCAAAGCTGGAGACGGATGGTTTGGTTAGCAGCCTTACAAGAAACAGGCTGGTTGACGTTGCGGACGACGGAGTGCTTCACCCATCGGCGATCCTCCGCGCGAAGCAGATTGCTACAGGAGACGTTCCGACGTTTACAACTTTCGAAACCCGAGAGGAGGACGCAGTATTCGACCTGCTGGCCCTTCAGCTCGTCCCGCGCCGCGGCTACAGTAATTCGAGGTTTGGTCTGCCGGAGGTCCCAATGCCGGAGCTAGCGAAGTCAGTCGCTCCCGACCGCATAGCCGAGGCATTCAGCGAGCAGTCTCGAGCGTTCTTGGAATTCTCGTGGGGCCGCACAAAGGAAAGCTTCAAGACTCGCCTATACAAGGTGGCCCGCTGCCGACCCATGCGTGCCCTGCAGGTGCCGGTAGACATGGAGATTTCGCTGGATGTGGGCGCCACAGGCGACTTGAACGTACACCGAGACGCTGTGGAACGCTTAGGAGACAACCGTAAGCGACCACTTTCGATTGAGCTTGAGTCCAAGGTGGCGGACTACCTCGCGAGCGAGAGCCTGCCCAAGCCCGCCGCGTCCTTCTCAGACTTTTGCGCCTTGGTTGAGGACGAGGTTCTCGCTCGGTATGTGCGAGAAGACGAATTCGATCTTTCTAAGTGGCTAAGGGACCGAGATGCGAACAAGACTGGCTATGGGTCGCAACTGACCAGAGGCCTCTTGGGGCCGATTTACCTCGTCGGAAATCGAACGACGCTCATCAGTATGTTGCGATCGGACGACCACGAGGAGGAGCGGTCCAGCATCGCGCACTGGTTGCCTGCGGATGTCCCATTCTGGGCGGCGAACAGTACTGAACTAGTCGAATTTGTCACAAAATTCCAAAAGGCCCTTGATCGAAGAGATGGAGGTCGACTGGTCGCGTGTTTTAAGGGTGAGGGCGCTTCAGAGGAGCGTTGGCTTAAGCGGAAATTTCACTCTAGGTTGCCTCACGCCGTGATGTTCTCCGGCGGAATCCGATTGGATAGATTCGAATTGCTCGTGGTGCCCGAGCGCTTGGCAGTTGCGCAGTACCACGTTCAACCGAGCAAGGTGAGTGCGGTAACGCTTCCGATTGGTTACGCAACCACGGACCCTGATCGAGTGGACAGAATCACCAGGCTACTCGCCCAGCGGCTCGCACCAACCATTAGCACTTCTATTTCTTGGTCGGCCGATTCGCAGCACGTCCAGAGCCTGATCGATTTCAAAGCGCTAGGAATTGGTGAGGCGGCCCGTCCGAAGCCCTCGGGCGCGGTTAGGACAAGCGGCGCAACACCCATAGCATCGGCTGAGAAGCCGCACCCAAAAATAATCGTCAAACGACCAAAGTTTGACTCTTGACGAGCGCTCATTCGCCTCTTGATTTCAACCAGCCTTTTCGTGACAGAAAGCGAATCGCACGTGAGTTGAGGGGCCAACACCATGAGAGCACTACGCCCCCCCCCCCGCAATTGAGTAGCAGTCTGCTTTGGGGTCCAATCCCCAACAATCCGAAGATTGGACATGAAGAAGCGTTTCAGCGAAGGACAGATCATCGACTTCCTGCGTGAGGCCGAGGCCGGGCTGCCGGTCAAGGAACTCTGCCGCCGACATGGCTTCAGCGAGGCGTCGTATTACCTGTGGCGCAGCAAGTTCGGCGGCATGGACGTGTCCGAGGCCAGGCGCTTGAGGGAACTGCGCGTCTGAAGAAGCTGCCGGCCGAGCAGGTGCTTGAGAACGAAGTGATCAAGGACGTGCTGCGAAAAAAAAATGGTGAGCGCACCGGCTCGACGCGAGCAGGTGCGCTACATGGCAGGCAAGGGCCTGAGCGAGCGGCACGCCTTGCGGGTCGTTGGCATGAGTGCCAGTGCGCTTCGCTACACATCGCGCGCGGACCATAACGTCGAGATGCGGGGGAGCAGATACAGGCACTGGCACATCGGCACAAGCGTGACGGCGTGGGCATGATCTATCTCAAGCTGCAGCAAGGCGGTCACGTCGTGAACTACAATCGCGTGGAGCGGCTGTATCAGCAGGCCAAGCTGCAGGTGCGTCGGCGCAAGCGCAAGAAGGTGCCGATTGGCGAGCGACAGCCGTTGCTGCGGCCGACGCGGCCTAATGAAGTCTGGTCGATGGATTCCATCTTCGATCGCACGGCCGATGGCCGTGCCATCAAGTGTCTGCTGGTCATGGACGATCGCACGGCCGATGGCCGTGCCATCAAGTGTCTGCTGGTCATGGACGATGCCACGCACGAGGTCGTGGCCTCCCGCAGGTGATCCGGACCGACAACGGCAAGGAGTTCTGCGGCAGGGCGATGGTAGCGTGGGCGCACGAGCGTGGTGTGGCACTGCGACTGATCCAGCCAGGCAAGCCGAACCAGAACGCTTACGTCGAATCGCTCAATGGACGCCTGCGCGATGAATGTCTCAACGAGCATTGGTTCCCGACACTACTGCATGCCCGCACGGAGATCGAACGCTGGCGCCGGGAATACAACGAGGAACGACCCAAGAAAAGCATCGGCGGACTCACGCCCGCCACCTATGCGAAACAACTCGCGGCAAAGCCGCTACGATGAACCTGGACTCCAAACGGACCCGCTACAAAAAAAGGGGGGGACGTTGCAGGTGGCGAAGTTTGGTGTCGGTCAGCATGTGAGTAACGCGATTTTGAGTGAGGGCCTGTCGGGCACCCGCCCTTACTCACTACGTTACTCACACCCCGCCGGGATTCAACGGGACACCCTGGGACGCCAGGAACGAAAAACCCCCTGATTTCAGGGGGGGTTCGGCACCACATGGGATTTCCTGGGACTTCAGCGTGGTGCCCACCAGCAACCGAATTAACCCTACAAGCCATTGTAAGAATTAAAAATTCATCAGGACGGCCCACCACTTTGACTCGCAATTTGACTCACTAACGACGCAGTCGCGAGCGCCTCCTACCGGACGCCGCCAGGTATCGCGGCGGCGCCTGACCAAGGTCAAGGACACGCACGGGTCGCGACCGGAAACTAGCGGCCATGCCTAACCTACCCGCGTCCCATGAGCATCCTTCTCCGGCCATGCTGGCGCGCGCGCCGCATCGACTGCTGTTCTTCGTCGGCGCAGGCAACCTGTTGCTGCTGATGGCTTGGTGGGCCCTATGGCTGGCCGGCCTGCACGGCGGCTGGGCGCTGCCGCAACCGCCGTTGCCGGCCGGTTGGCTGCATGCATTGGCGATGCAGTACCTGGTGCTGCCCAGTTTCGTTTTCGGCTTCCTGCTGACCGTGTTCCCGCGCTGGATGGGACTGCCGGAACTGCCGCGCCGACACTATGTGCCGATCGGCGCCGGGCTGTTCGGCGGACAGGCGGCGCTGCTGCTGGCGATGCTGGGCTGGGCGCCGGGCCTGTGGTTGGGACTGGCGCTGGCCATCGCCGGCTGGAGCGGTGCGCTGGTCGTGCTGGGCGGGCTGCTGAAGGCCGAGCGCGGCCGCACCTGGCACGCATACTCGTGCTACGCGGCGTTGCTGCTGGGCTGGCTGGGCCTGCTGGCGTTCGCGGGCGTGGCCGCCGGCGAGAGCAGGCTGATGGCCGCCAACATCGCGTTGGGCAGCTTCGGCCTGCTGCTGCCGCTGTACCTGAGCGTCGCCCATCGCATGTTCCCGTTCTTCGCCGGCAACGCGGTGCCGGGTTACGTGGCGTGGCGCCCACTGTGGTGGCTGGCTGCGATGTGGGCAACGCTGCTCGCGCACCTGGCGCTGGCCCTGGCCGGCGCCGACGCCTGGCTATGGCTGGCCGACGCGCCTGCGCTCGCGCTCGCCGCGTACGCGCTATGGCGCTGGTGGCCGCGCGGCTGCATGCCCGGTCTGCTGGCCGCGCTGTTCATCGGCATGGCCTGGTTGCCGGTCACCTACGCGCTATACGTGGTCCAGAGCGTGGGCTGTCTGCTCACCGGGCAGTTGTTGCTGGGCCGTGGGCCGATCCACGCCTTGTCCATCGGCCTGTTCGGCAGCCTGCTGGTGGCGATGGTGACGCGGGTGACGCAGGGCCATTCCGGCCGCCCGCTGACGATGCCGCCGGTGGCCTGGTTCGCGTTCGCCGCGATCCAGGGTGTGGCCACGATGCGGGTCGTCGCCGAACTGACACCGGACCCGTTGCGCTGGCAGGTGGCGGCCGCCGTCGGCTGGCTGCTGGCGCTGGCTCCCTGGGTAGCCCGGATCGGCCGCATCTACCTGAGTCCGCGCCCCGACGGCAAGGGCGGCTGAGCGCACCATCGCGGGCGGGACGCGCCACTGGCATGCTTCGCAAATCCCACGTCGCCAAAGGCCAACCGGCGCTCCATGGCACACTATGGCGCGTCAGGCCGGCAGCAGTGCGCCACCCATCTGATGCAACGCCGCCAGGTCGAGCAGTTGCAGCTCGCGCCTGCTCACCTCGATCAGCCGCCGCAACTGCAAGCGCCGGAATGTGCGGCTCACGGTTTCCGGAGTGAGCCGCAGGTAGTTGGCGATGTCCGTGCGCGGCATTCCCAGGTGCAGCCGCTGCGCGGACAGCCCGCGCCGTTGCGCATGCTGCGACAGCAGCATGAGGAAGGCGGCCAGGCGCTGGTCTGCCTCGTAGCGCCCGATCAGCAGGCGGGTACTCCGATCGAGGCGGCGGCTGAGCAGGTCCAACAGGTTGCGCTGCAGGCCGGGAACGGTCTCGGTCAACCGCGTGACCGTGGCCAGCGGCAGGCGGCACAGCGATGTGGCCTCGAGCACGCGCGCGCTGCAGCCGTGGCGTTCGGCGTGGATGGCGTCCAGCCCGATCACGTCTCCGGGCATCGCGAAACCGAGGATCTGTTCCTCGCTCGACGGCGCGCCGACGACCAGCTTGACCGTGCCGCTGCGCACCACCAGCAACGCCAACATCGGATCGCCTTCGTGGAACAGGCACGCGCCCGCCGGGTACGGGCCGCTGTGCACGACGTGCAGGTGCATGTCGTGCACACGCTGCTCGTGACCACGCGCCAGGCAGAGCGCGCCGACATCGCAGATCAGGCATTGCCGCATGGCGCTGCCGTTGCGGTTGGGACAGATCGGCAGCCGGCGCGGTACCGGCGGGTGGAGTGCGCTCGTGTGCCTAGGTGGTGACGCAACCGACGTGGCGGTGGCGCGCGCGGATGCAGCGTGCCGCCGCGCGTTCATCCGCCACAGCACCCGCAGCAGCCGCCACCGTCCGCTGGCGCATCGCCATCGGCGACCAGTTCGGGCTTCGCGCCGAAGCTGCCGAGCACCGCCAGCACCTCGTGCGCCGGCAGCGAGGTCACGATGTCGAGCTGGCCGCTGGCCCGATCGATGCTGAGTTCGGCGCCAGGATCGGTGGTTCGCAACGCGGCCTGCATCAGTGCGATACGTTCCGCCGTCAGCGGCGTTTCGGAATGGATGGACATGGCGGTCTCTCGTGCATGCACCGTCGCGCCGCGCAACTGCGGTCGCATCCGGGACACCGACACTGTAGGCCGCGGTACGCGGCACCGCCTTGACCGCAGTCAAGCGGACCGGGGCTCACATTCGTGCATTGCAGGAGCGCACAGGACAGCGCATGCGGCACGTGTCGCTGGCCGCGCCGCGAGCGACGCGATCTAGGAGCATCCGGCTACGGGCTCCCCCCGCCGGATGCGAACGCCTCCAGCCGCGCCGGATCGCGCAACACCACTTCGCGCTGCTTGATCGCGATGATGCCGTCGTCGCCGAGCCGGCGCAGCACGCGGCTGACCGTTTCCGGCGCCATGCGCAGGTAGTTGGCGATCTCGGTGCGCGCCATGGTCAGGTTGAAACGCGTGGCCGAGAAGCCCCGCTGCGCGTAGCGCCGCGACAGGTCGAGCAGGAATGCGGCCATGCGCTCTTCGGTGCGGTAGTCGGCGGCCAGCATCGACGCCTTGCCGATCTCCGCGCTGAGCAGGCTGAACAGCTTGGCCTGCAGGCCGGGCATGCGCGAGGCCAGCAGGGTCATCTTGGGAAAGGAGAACTGGCACAGCAGCACCGTGTCCAGCGCCACAGCGTTGCAGGGAAAGCGCGAGGAATGGATCGCGTTGAGCCCGATCACTTCGCCCGGCAGGCTGAAGCCCAGTACCTGCTCGTTGCCGTTGCTGTCGTTGACGAAGGTCTTGACCATGCCGGCCCGGACCGCGGCGATGGCGCGGAATTCCTCGCCGGTGCGGAAGATGTAGTCGCCGGCATGGAACGGGCCGACATGATCCACCAGCACATGCAGTTCGGAAAGCATCGACTTGTCGTAGCCCTGCGAGATGCAGGCATCGGAGAACGCGCAGGTCGAGCAGAAGCGCAGCTCGTCGCCATCGCTCGACGCGGCCGGATTGAGCGGGGGAGCGGACGACGTCATCGGCCGCACCTGGACACGCGAACGGGGCTGCCGCAATGCGGCGACGGGTTACCGGCTAGGGAGCCGACGCTGGATGCTGAAAACATGCGGCAACGATACGCCATAGCAGCGCGCCGGTGAATGACAGCGACAGCACCTGGTCGTTCCAGCTGACCAGCCCCTGCTCCTCCAGCGGTCGCAGCCGCGCCAGCGCCAGCGCGAATTCGTCGTGGAACGGCATGGCATCGGTGCGTTGCGTCGCCCGCGCATCCAGCCGGTAGTCGCAGGCCAGCGACTGCATGATCTCCGCGCGCATGGCCTCGTCCTGCGACTGCACCAGCCCGCGCTCGATGCCCAGCCGCCCGGCGGCGACGGCCGCGCACCAGCGCGCCGGATCGCCGATCGCCTGGCAGAACACCTCGCCCAGCTGGCTCTCCGCCCCCGCACCGATGCCGATCAGGTCGGTGCGCTCGGCGCGCACCGTTCCGGTCAGGTCGCAATACTGCGCACGGCTGCCGCGGCGCCAGGGCGGGCTGGACGCCACGGCGAAGGTGTCCGCCCCGGCAGGCGCATAGCCGGCCTCGCCGAGCCGTTGCACCGCATCGGCCAGCAGGCGCGGCAGCGTGGGACCGACCGCCGCCAGCCAGGCCAGTCCCACCCGATCCGGTCGCCACGACAATACCTCCTCCAGCCGCAAGGCATCCGGGTATCCGGCCAGCACGTGACCGGTGGCGGCAAAGCCGGCGCCGGCGATTGCCTCGCGCGCGGCCAGCCGCGACGCCGCGGACGCGGTGCCGTCGTCGAGCAGTACCCCGCGGGTACAGCCCGCGGCCACCAGCGAACGCGCCGCCACCGAATTGCCTGGCCGCAACAGCACGGCCACGTCCGCGCGTGCGACCGTGCGCAGCGACTGCGGGATCGCATTGAGCAAGCGCGCCACGCCGCCGCAGCCGATCAGCTCGGGCAAGCCTTCGCCCAGCACGATGTACAGCACTTCGCGATCCTCGTCGAACAGCGCCGCGCTCCGCGCCAGCGCGCGCAACAGGCAGTGCAGGTACTCGCCCGGCGCGATCGGCGACCCGCCCCGCGGAGCGCCGAAGCACAACGTCAGCGAGCGCGGGATCAGGTGGTCGTTGCCGACCCGCACCGTCTTGGCGAAATCGGCATCGCCGAAGCCGCAGACGTAGTGCGCGCAAGGCGGATGCAACGGCCAGTGCGGTGCTGCAGGCAGGTAGCGTGCCAGAGCAGCCCGGTCGATCGCGAACGGGGAGCATTCCATGCCGGACACGTTAGCGGCCACTTGCCAGCCAGGCCCTGATCAAGATCAAGTCGGCGCTCGAACGCGACGATCGCGATCGGGTGGCGACCGTGCGCCGGGGCGAGCGGTGTTGCGAATGGCTGCGCCGACGTCTCGGATGCGCAGCAGACCGAGCGGCTCGCCCCGCAACCGTGGGCGCCGTCCTGTCTCAGGCGTCGCTGCAGGCGGTTCAGGCCAGAGGTGCGTTCGCTGCGGCGGCGGCCTCGGCGATCTCCGGCAGGTCGGTCTGCGCGCGCAGGCCGGGATGCTGGCGATGCTCCATGCGCCGGACCGCGAAGTGCATCCACGCCAGGGCGATGCTCACCAGCACGAACAACAGCATGAAACAGCTGGTCCACACCCCGATCAGGTCGTTCATCGCACCGAAGGCGATTGGCAGCACGAAGCCCCCCAACCCGCCGATCATGCCGACCACGCCGCCGACCGCGCCGACGTGCTGCGGGTAGTAGGCCGGAATGTGCTTGAACACCGCGGCCTTGCCCAGCGACATGAAGAAGCCGAGCACGAACACCAGCACGGTGAATGGGACCACGCCAACCGCCAGGTGGAAGGCGATGTCGCCGTCGATGCCCTTGATCACGTAACGGGTATCCGGGTACGCCAGCAGGAAGGTGCACACTACCGATACGCTCAGCGTCCAGTACATCACCCGGCGCGCGCCATAGCGGTCCGACAGCAGGCCGCCAGCGATGCGGAACAGGCTCGCCGGGATCGAATAGCAGGCCGCGACCAGGCCGGCCTGGCGGATGTCCATGCCGTAGGCGCCGATCAGGTAGCGCGGCAACCACAACGCCAACGCCACGAACGCGCCGAACACGAAGAAGTAGTAGAGCGAGAAGCGCCACACCTGCAGCTTCGCCAGCGGCCGCATCTGCTCGCGGAACGACATCGGCTTGACGCCCGAGCGCTTGCGTTCGGCCTGCGAGGGATCTTCCTGGGTGCACAGGTAGAAGATCACCGCCATCACCGCCAGCGCCACGGCCCATACCTTCGCCACCGTGGTCCAGCCGGCCGCCACCATCAGCATTGGCGCCAGAAGCTTGGTCACGGCCGCACCGATGTTGCCGGCGCCGAATACGCCCAGCGCGGTGCCCTGCTTCGCCGCCGGGAACCACTTGGAGACGTAGGCGACGCCGACCGAGAACGCGCCGCCGGCGATGCCGACGAACAGCGCCGCCAACAGGAACTGCGGGTAGCTGCGCGCATAGGTCAGCAGCCAGGTGGACGCCGCCGCGCACAACATCACCGCGGTCAGCAGGCGTCGGCCGCCGATCTGGTCGGTCAGCACGCCCAGGTTCACCCGGATCAGCGAACCGCTCAGTACCGGCGTGGCGATGAGCAGGCCGAACTGGGTGTCGTTGAGTCCCAGTTGCTGCTTGATCTGGATGCCGACGATCGAGAAGATCATCCATACCGCGAAGCACGTGGTGAAGGCGAAGGTACTGAGCCACAAGGCGCGCTGCTGGGCAGCGGAGGGAAGGACGGCGTTCATCGCATGGTCTGCATTCGTAGTGAAAGGCACAGGCGCGCCTGCCTGCATCTTGGGCGGTTGGAGGGATGGCGGGAGGCCATGCCGGCTCAGGCCTCCGCTTCCGCCTCGATGGCATCCAGGCCGCTCACCCCGTAGTGTTCCTGCAACAGCTGCAGGTAGCGTTGCAGATCGCGTTGCCGCGACTGCAGTTCGAGGTAGTCGGCGATCCGCCGATGCACCTGCTCGAAGGTCTGCGGCAGGCCCGGCTCGATGTCGTCGACGACGACGACGTGATAGCCCCAGCGCGATTCCATCGGGAACCCGGCCAGGCCCTGGCGCAGGCGGAACAGTTGGCGGTCGAACTCCGGCGTGGTCTGCCCGCGCTGCAGCCAGCCCAGCTCGCCGCCCTGCTCGCGCGATGGGCAGTCGGAATGGCGCATGGCGAAATCGGCGAACAACTCCGGGCGCTGCTGCAGTTCGACAATCAGGCTCTCGCCGCGGCGGCGCGCCTCGTGGCGCCCGCCCACATCGTCGGCCGGCGCCGCGAACAGGATATGTCTGGCCTTGACCCGGTCCGGCGAGCGGAAGCGCTCGGCGTTCTGCGCGTAGTACCGCGCGCAGGCCTGCTCGTCCGGCACCCGCTGCTCGATCTCGCCCTCGAGCAGCATGCGTATCGTGGCCTCCTCGGCTGATTCGCGCCCGTCGGCAGGCAGTTGCGCCGCCAATCCCAGGCGCTCGCACTCGCGGCGCAGCAGTTCGCGCACCACCAGCGCGCGCGCCGCGGCCGCGCGCGACACCTGCGGCCGCATCGCGCGGTGGAACTGCATCTCCTGCGCGATATCCGCCTCGCTGATCGGCGTGTCGCCGACGAACAGCAGGCACGGCGCCGGCGCGCCCAGCGTGCGCGGGCCAGCATCCGCATCGTCGTGGTGCGCGTGCGCCTCCTCCGCCACCGGCTGCTGCGAATCGATCACGGTGAGCGGCAGGCGCCGCGGCACGGACAAGGTGGCGGCCATGTTCAGCGCCTCCTGTCGTAGTTCAGCGGCGCCTGACGCCGCCGCACCACCTGGTACGGACGCCACAGGTAGCTCAGCGGAATGCTCCAGACGTGCACCAGGCGGGTGAACGGGGCGATCAGGAACAGGGTCATCCCCAGAAACACGTGGGTCTTGTACACCCAGGAAACGTCGCTGATGTAGTCGGCCGCGCCCCAGCGGAAAGTGACGATGTGCTGCGCCCATTCGCCGAGCCGGATCATCACTGCGCCGTCCATGTGTTGCGTCGAGTAGCCGATACTGATCATGCCCAGCACCAACTGTGCGAACAGCAGCACCAGTACCAGCGTATCGCCGAAGGTACCGGTGGCGCGCACGCGCGGATTGGTCAGCCGGCGCACCAGCAAGATGGCGATGCCGACGAAGCAGAGCGCGCCGAACACGCCGCCGACGACCATCGCCAGCAATTGCTTCTGCGGAGCAGTGATGAAGTGCTCGTACAGCGCGTGTGGCGTCAACAATCCGACCAGGTGTCCGCCCAGGATCGCCAGCACGCCGACATGGAAGCAGTTGCTGCCGATGCGCATGCCGCGGTCGGACAGCAGTTGGCTGGAGCCGGTGCGCCAGGTGTACATGGACTTGTCGAAGCGCACCCAGCTGCCGACGAAGAACACCGCCAGCGCGATGTACGGATAGATCTGGAATGCGAACTGATGCAAGTGGTTCATGGCTTCACCTCGTTGATGGCCTGGATGCCTGCGACGGGCCGCGGGACCGGCTTGCAGTCTTCGCCCGGCGCCTGCGCGCCGAAGCGCACCGCTTCTTCTTCCCACAACCGGTCCATCGCCTCGGGCGAGTCGTCGCGCGCCTCGCCGCTGGCACGTTTGCGCAGCAGCGCCAGGTTCACTTCGCCATCGGCGTATTCCAGCAGCAGCTCGAACAGCAGCGCGTAGCCGCTCTCGCGCTCGGCGGCGCGCGCCGCCAGCAGGCCGACGATATGGCCGACATGGCCCAGCCAGTCGCGCGCCTCCGCGTCGGGCCGCTGGTCCAAGTATTCCAGCAGCAGCGGCAGGTAGTCCGGCAGCTCCCGCGCGGACAGCTCGAAACCGTTGCTGCGGTAGGCTTCGATCAGGTCGACCATCGCCTGGCCGCGATCGCGGGACTCGCCGTGGATGTGCTCGAACAGCAGCAGGCTCATCGCCCGGCCGCGGTCGAACATGGACAGCCAGCGGTCCTGGACCGCGAGCGGGTCCTCGGCCAGCAGCTCCTGCACGAAGCCGCACAGCGCGGCGCGGCGCGGCGCCGACAAGGCCGGATCGTCGGCCGCCTGCAGCAGTTCCTCGCCGTGTTGCCAGAGAGCGTCCTGCGGATAATCCATCAGCACGCCGATCAGCTTGAGCAGGCTCATCGCACCACCTCCTCGGTTCCGCGCCGATTGGGCGACGGCACCGTGTGGCCGGTGGGCTTGCGGTTGCCGAACAGGTCCGCCGCGCTGTCGCCATTGCAGCCATTGCCGAAGGTGAAGCCGCAACCGCCGCGCTCGCCGAAGGCGTCGTTGGCGTACTCGCGATGTGCGGTGGGGATCACGAAGCGGTCCTCGTAGTTGGCGATCGCCAGGTACCGGTACATCGACTCGGCCTGCGCCACGCTGAGTCCGGCCTGCTGCAGCACCGCGAGGTCTTCCACGCCGTCCACGTTCTTGGCGCGGCGCCACGCGCGCATCGCCATCAACCGCTCCAGCGCGCGCACCACCGGCGCCTCGTCGCCGGCCGACAGCAGGTTGGCCAGATAGCGCACCGGAATGCGCAGCGATGCGATGTCCGGCAGCTCGCCGTTCATGCCGATGTGGCCGCGCTCGGCCGCCGACTGGATCGGCGACAGCGGCGGCACGTACCACACCATCGGCAGCGTGCGGTATTCCGGATGCAGCGGCAGCGCCAGCTTCCAGTCGATCGCCAGTTTGTACACCGGCGAGGCCTTGGCCGCCTGCAGCCAGCTATCCGGGATGCCCTCGGCGCGTGCGGCGGCGATCACCTGCGGGTCTTCCGGGTCCAGGAAGATGTCCAGGTGCGCCTGGTACAGATCCTTTTCGGCCGGCACCGCGGCGGCGCTCTGGATGCGGTCGGCGTCGTACAGCATCACCCCCAGGTAGCGGATGCGGCCGACGCAGGTTTCCGAACACACGGTCGGTTCGCCCATCTCGATGCGTGGGTAGCAGAAGATGCACTTCTCCGACTTGCCGCTCTTCCAGTTGTAGTAGATCTTCTTGTATGGGCAGGCCGACACGCACATGCGCCAGCCGCGGCACTTGTCCTGGTCGATCAGCACGATGCCGTCCTCCTCGCGCTTGTAGATCGCGCCCGATGGACACGCCGACACGCAGGCAGGATTCAGGCAGTGTTCGCACAGCCTCGGCAGGTACATCATGAAGGTCTTCTCGAACGCGCCGTAGATCTCCTTCTGTACGTTGTCGAAATTGCGGTCCTTGGATCGCTTGGCGAACTCGGTGCCGAGGATTTCCTCCCAGTTCGGCCCCCACTCGATCTTCTCCATGCGCTGGCCGCTGATCAGCGAGCGCGGGCGCGCGGTGGGCTGGTGCTTGACGTCCGGGGCGGTATGCAGGTGCTGGTAGTCGAACTCGAACGGCTCGTAGTAGTCGTCGATCTGCGGAAGGTCGGGGTTGGCGAAGATCTTCGCCAGCATCCGGAAACGTCCGCCGGCGCGTGGGATCAGCTTGCCGGCGGCGGTCCGCACCCAGCCGCCGTTCCACTTGTCCTGGTTCTCCCATTCCTTGGGATAGCCCACGCCGGGCTTGGTTTCGACGTTGTTGAACCAGGCGTATTCCACGCCCTCGCGCGAGGTCCATACGTTCTTGCAGGTGATCGAGCAGGTATGGCAGCCGATGCACTTGTCCAGGTTCAACACCATCGCGATTTGCGCACGAACTTTCATCACGCCACCTCCCCTGCCGCGACCTTCGCGGATTCGCCATCCAGCCAATCGACCTTGTCCATCTTGCGCACCACCACGAACTCGTCGCGGTTGGTGCCACAGGTGCCGTAGTAGTTGAAGCCGTAGGACAGCTGCGCGTAGCCGCCGATCATGTGGGTGGGCTTGAGTACCACTCGTGTGACCGAGTTGTGGATGCCGCCGCGGGTGCCGGTGACCTCCGACCCGGGCGTGTTGATGATGCGTTCCTGCGCGTGGTACATCATCGCCATGCCGGACATCACCCGTTGGCTGACCACTGCGCGCGCGGCGATCGCGCCGTTGACGTTGAACAGCTCGATCCAGTCGTTGTCGACGATGCCGGCGCTGCGCGCGTCGTCCTCGCTGAGCCACACGATCGGGCCGCCGCGCGAGAGCGTCTGCATGATCAGGTTGTCGCTGTAGGTGCTGTGGATGCCCCACTTCTGGTGCGGGGTGATCCAGTTCAGCACGATCTCCTTGTTGCCGTTCGGCTTGCGCCCGAGCATCGGCGCGGCGGCCTTGGTGTCCACAGGCGGGCGATAGCCCATGAAGCCTTCGCCAAAGGCGATCATCCACTCGTGATCCTGGTAGAACTGCTGGCGCCCGGTCAGGGTGCGCCACGGGATCAGCTCGTGGACGTTGGTGTAGCCGGCGTTGTAGCTGACGTGGTCGTCCTCCAGCCCCGACCAGATCGGCGAGGAGATGATCTTGCGCGGCTGCGCCTGGATGTCGCGGAAGCGGATCGCCTCGTGCTCCTTGCCCACCGCAAGATGGGTGTGCTCGCGGCCGGTGAACTTGCCCAGCGATTCCCATGCCTTCACCGCGACGTGGCCATTGGTTTCCGGCGCCAGGTGCAGGATCACCTCGCAGGCGTCGATCGCCGACTCGATCGCCGGACGTCCGTGGCTGACGCCGTCCTCCAGCACGGTATGGTTGAGCTTGCCGAGGAAGGCCACCTCGTCGCGGGTATCCCAGTTCATGCCCTTGCCGCCGTTGCCGTGCTTGTCCAGCAGCGGGCCGAGCGAGGCGAACTTCTTGTACAGGTTCGGATAGTCACGCTCGACCACCGTCATCGACGGCATGGTTCTGCCCGGCACCGCCTCGCACTCGCCCCTGGTCCAGTCGGTCACGCCCATCGGCATCGCCAGTTCGTTGGGGGTGTCGTGCAGGATCGGCACCAGCACCAGGTCCTGCTCCACGCCCAGCACGCCGGGCGCCATCGCGCTCAGCGTCCTGGCCACGCCCTTGAAGATGTCCCAGTCGCTGCGCGATTCCCAGGCCGGGTCCACCGCCTTGGACAGCGGGTGGATGAACGGGTGCATGTCCGAGGTATTGAGATCGTCCTTCTCGTACCAGGTGGCGGTGGGCAGCACGATGTCCGAGTACAGCGCGGTCGTGCACATGCGGAAGTCCAGCGTCACCAGCAGGTCGAGCTTGCCCTCGGCCGGCGCGTCGTGCCACTTCACCTCGTCCGGCTTGCGCGCGCCCTCCTCGCCAAGGTCCTTGCCCTGCACGCCGTGGCGGGTGCCCAGGAAGTGACGGAGCATGTACTCGTGGCCCTTGCCGGAGGAACCGAGCAGGTTGGAGCGCCAGATGAACATCACCCGCGGGAAGTTCTGCGGCGAATCCGGATCGGCGTAGGCGAAATCCAACGTGCCATCCTTCAGCTTCGTCAGCGCGTACTCGGCCGGCGCCACGCCGGCGCGCTCGGCCTCGCGGGTCAGCTGCAACGGATTGCGGTCCAGCTGCGGCGCGCTCGGCAACCAACCCATGCGGATCGCGCGCAGGTTGAGGTCGGCGATGGTGCCGGTGAACTTGCTCGGGTCCGCCAGCGGCGACAGGATTTCCTTCACCTCCAGCTTCTCGTAGCGCCACTGGTCCGAATTGAAATAGAAGAACGAGGTCCCGTTCATGTGCCGCGGCGGACGACTCCAGTCCAGTCCGAACGCCAGCGGCTGCCAGCCGGTCTGCGGGCGCAGCTTCTCCTGACCGACGTAATGCGACCAGCCGCCGCCGGTCTGGCCGATGCAGCCGCACATGACCAGCATGTTGATCAGGCCGCGATAGTTCATGTCGTTGTGGTACCAGTGGTTCACCGCCGCACCGACGATGATCATGCTGCGCCCGCGGGTCTTGTCGGCGGTACGCGCGAATTCGCGCGCGATCTCGATCACGTCGGCACGCGGCACCCCGGTGATGCGTTCCTGCCAGGCCGGCGTACCGGGCACGTCCTCGTCAAAGCTGGTGGCCACGTTGCCGCCGCCGAAGCCGCGATCCACGCCGTACTGCGCCAGCAGCAGGTCGTACACCGTGGTCACCTCGATCGTGCCGTCGGCGCCTTGCAGGCGGCGCACCGGCACATTGCGTTCGAGCACGTCCTGGAACGTGGACGCTGTCCACGGTGCACTCTCGATGCCGCCGAAATACGGAAAGCTGACCGCCTCGATCGCCTCGTGATCATCCTTCAGGCTCAGCCGCAAGCGGGTCGCGGCGCCGGCGCTGTCCTGCTGCTCGATGTTCCACTTGCCCTGCTCGCCCCAGCGGAAGCCGATCGAGCCTTTCGGCACCACGATGCGGCCGCTGGCTTCGTCCCACGCCAGCGTCTTCCATTCCGGGTTGTTGTCCTCGCCCAGGCCGCCCAGGTCGCTGGCGCGCAGGTAGCGCCCCGCCACCAGGCGTCCATCCGCGCGACGCTCCAGCCGCACCAGCAGCGGCATGTCCGAATACTGCCGGCAATAGTCGGTGAAGTACTGCGAGGGGCTGTCGACGTGGAACTCGCGCAGAATCACATGGCCGAACGCCATCGCCAGCGCCGCGTCGGTGCCCTGCTTGGGGTGCAGCCAGTGGTCGGTGAGCTTGGCCACTTCCGAGTAATCGGGCGTGACTGCCACGGTCTTGGTGCCGTTGTAGCGCGCCTCGGTGAAGAAGTGCGCGTCCGGGGTGCGCGTCTGCGGCACGTTCGAACCCCAGGCGATGATGTAGCGGCTGTTGTACCAATCGGCCGATTCCGGCACGTCGGTCTGCTCGCCCCAGACCTGCGGCGAGGCCGGCGGCAGGTCGCAGTACCAGTCGTAGAACGACAGGCAGGCGCCGCCCAGCAGCGACAGGTAACGCGCGCCGGCGGCATAGGACACCATCGACATCGCCGGGATCGGCGAGAAGCCGATCACCCGGTCCGGGCCGTACTCCTTGACCGTGTACAGATTGGACGCGGCGATGATCTCGTTGGCCTCGTCCCACTGCACGCGCACGAAGCCGCCCATGCCGCGCCGCGACTTGTACGCGATGGCCTTGGCCGGATCCTCGACGATGCTGGCCCACGCGTCCACGGGCGAGAGCGTCTTGCGCGCCTGCCGCCACATGCGCAGCAACGCGCCGCGCACCAGCGGGTACTTCAGCCGGTTGGCGCTGTACAGGTACCAGGAGTAGCTGGCGCCGCGCGGGCAGCCGCGCGGCTCGTGGTTGGGCAGGTCCGGGCGCGTGCGCGGGTAGTCAGTCTGCTGCGTCTCCCAGGTCACCAGCCCATTCTTGACGTAGATCTTCCAGCTGCACGAGCCGGTGCAGTTCACGCCGTGGGTGGACCGCACGATCTTGTCGTACTGCCAACGGGCGCGGTAACCGTTCTCCCACTCGCGGCTCTCGCTCTTGGTGACCCCGTGTCCGTCGGCGAAGCGCTCTGGCGCTCGCTTGAAGAACTGCAGCCGGTCCAGGAAATAACTCATCGTGCCTCTCCCATCGCTAATGTGTGCATCGTGGCTTGGGTGTTTCCAATCGTTGCGCGGCCAGGCGGCCGGATCAGCACGGAACCTCGGCACCGCGCCGGTAGTACCACCACCAAGTCACCGCCAGGCAGGTGCAATAGAAGGCGACGAACACGTACAGCGCCGCCTCCGGACCGCCGGTCAGGGCGATCGACGAGCCATAGCTCTTGGGAATGAAGAATCCGCCATAGGCGCCGATCGCGCCGGAGAACCCGACCACCGCGGCCGATTCGATGCCCGCCTGCCGTGTCGCCGCGGCCTTGCCCTGCGCATCGGCGCGCGACGACCAGCGCTCGTGCAGCGTGCGGAAGATCACCGGGATCATCCGGAACGTGCTGCCGTTGCCGATGCCGGTGAGCACGAACAGCGCCAGGAACGAGGCCAGGAAACCGAAGAAGTTGCCTGCGCCGTGCGCGCCGGGCAGGAAGTGCAGTACCGCGAACACCGCCGCAGCCATCAGCGCGAACACCCAGAAGGTGATCCGCGCCCCGCCCAGGCGGTCGGCCAGCATGCCGCCCAGCGGACGCGTCAGTGCGCCGACCAGCGGGCCGAGGAACGCATAGGCCAGCGCGTTGACCTCGGGGAACTGGGTCTTCATCAGCATCGGGAACCCGGCCGAGAAGCCGATGAACGAACCGAAGGTGCCGACGTACAGCCAGCACATCAGCCAGTTGTGCTTGCGCCGGAAGATCAGCGCCTGCTGAGCGAAGGACGAGCGCACGCTGGCGATGTCGTTCATGCCGAACCACGCCGCGACGACGCAGGCCAGCAACAGCGGCACCCACAGGAAGCCGGCGTTCTGCAGGAACAGTGCCGTGCCGTCCTTGACCTGTTGCGGCGCGCCAGACAACGCGCCGAAGATGCTGAAGGCGATCACCTGCGGCACCACGAACTGCGTCACCGACACGCCCAGGTTGCCCAGCCCGGCGTTCATGCCCAGCGCGAAGCCCTGTCGCGCCTTCGGATAGAAGAACGAGATGTTGGACATCGAGGACGAGAAGTTCGCGCCACCCAGGCCGCAGCAGATGGCGATGGCCACGAACACCCAGTACGGCGTGTTCGGATCCTGCACCGCGAAGCCCAGCCACAGCGCGGGGATCAGCAACAGGGCGGTGGATAGCGCTGTCCAGCGGCGCCCGCCGAACAACGGAATCACGAACGAATAGAAGATCCGCAGCGTCGCCCCCGACAGGCTCGGCAGCGCCACCAGCAGGAACAGCTGGTTGGTGTCGAAGGCGAAGCCAGCGCGCGGCAGGTTCACGCTCACCACCGAGAACAGCATCCAGATCGAGAACGCCAGCAGCAGCGAAGGGATGGAGATCGCCAGGTTGCGCGTGGCGATGCGCCGGCCGGTGCTTGCCCAATAGGCCGGGTCCTCGGGACGCCAGTCCTGGATGATGCGGCCGCGGCCGCCGCCGGGATTGTGAGTTGCGACATCTGCTTGAACAGTCATGGCCGTCACCTGATGAATTGGACTTGCGGCAGATGCGGAGATACAGCTCCCATCGCCCCACGGCCATTGAGCCATCACCGCGGCACCAGGCCGTTGATCGAAATCAATCCCGCCGCCTCCAATCGGATATCCATGACAAATGTCAAACGGCGCCGTCGCCGGAAAAGCCGATCTGGATGCCGGTCACGGCCTGCGCTTCGGCATTGCGTCCGCGTGCGGTGCCGGTCCGCGTCCGCGCGCTGTCGCGCACATCCACTTCGAACACCATCCGCAGCGCGCTTTGGCCGTTTTGCTGCGCCGCCGCCTGGAACTGGAGCCCGTCGCGGCACGGCAATCGCCCGCAGTAGGCCTCCACCGCCGCGCGTGGCAGCGCCACCCGCCAGTGGGTCGGCGTGCCACCCATCGCCGCCGTTTCCAGTTCGGCCAGTACCAGCGTCTGGCACAACGAAGGCCCGCCGGGGATGCACAACCGGTTCGCCACTTCTCCGCCCCCCAGCAGCACGGCCAGCTCCGCCTCGTCCACCCGGAACCGCAAGGTCTGTGCCTGGTGTTGCAGCTTCATGGATCGCTTCTCCACGTCAGTGATAGCGCAGCCGGGCGCATCGGCTCAGCGGTTGCGAAGGGATGGCCCCACAATCGACGCTCACTGCATCGCGCGCCGCAGCACATGGCGCCGTCAGACATCGGTCAACGCCATGCCGTCCGCGGCGACATCCCGGTCGTGGCGATGCGCATGCACGGACTCGCGCTCGGTGTCCGCCGTTGAGGCGGGAACCAGCGCCGATTCGCACAAGGTGCAGCCTTCGCTCCACTCGCTGCTGCCGTCCTGGTAGTGTTCCCGCTTCCAGATCGGGCTGGTGTGCTTGACCGCCTCGATCACCCGCCGGCACGCGCGGAACGCTTCGTCGCGATGCGGCGAGCCGGCCGCCACCACCACCGCCAGTTCGCCGATGGCCAGCCGCCCCCTGGCGTGCGCCACGTACAGTTTCAGCTTTGGCCCGATGTCGGCCAGCGCCTGCTGCATGATGCGCTCGAAGCCATTGAGCGCCAGCGCATCGAACATGTCGTAGCTGATGCCGGTCACGACGCGGCCATGATTGAAGTCGCGCACGCGGCCGATGAAGACGGCCAGCCCGCCGAAGCCGGGGTCGGATACGAAATCGATCGCTGCGGCCGGATCCAGCGCCGCCAGCGCGCGATCGACGACCTGCGCATGAAGGATGCCTGCATGTGCGTTCATCCCGCTCAACCTCCGCTCACCGGCGGCAGCACCGCCACTTCGCCATCGGCTGGCAGCGGATCGCGCTCGTGCAGGATCTGCCGGCTGTCGGCGAACGCCGAACAGCGCAGCAGCGCCGGGCGGAAGCCCGGAACCGTGGCCTCCAGGCGCTCTTGCAGCACCGCGCGCAGATCGGCCATGCATTGCCCGGCCGCAAGTTCGAATTCCAGCGGCTGGCCGGCGGCGTAATCGGAAAGCGCGCCGAACAGGCGCACCGAAATCTTCATGACTGTTTCTCCCAGGATAGTTGCACGGGCTGCCAATGGCCCAGGCCATACACTTGCACCGGTTCGTCCGCGGCCACGTCGGCCACGCCTTCCGGCACCACCAGCCACGCATTGGCCGCCAGCAGCGGCCGCAGCCGGAACGAGTGCTGCTGCGGCAGGATCGCAGCGCGCAATTGCCCGCTGCGATCGCACGCCACCACGCCGCTGCCATGGAAGCGCAGCGCTGCCGGCTTGGCGATCGGCATGCCCGCCGGCAACCACAGCGGCTTTTCCGCAGCCAGGCCTAGCATTGCGCGCAGCGCCGGTTCGACGAAGAAGCGCAGGCCTACCGCGCTGGACACCGGATTGCCGGGAAGGCCGAAGTACAGCGGCCCCTCCGCCAGGGTGGCGAACAGCAGCGGCTTCCCTGGGCGGATCGCCACCTTGTGGAACCCGATCCGCGCGCCGCGCTGGCGCAGCGCCTCGGGCACGAAGTCGTAGCGTCCCTGCGACACCGCGCCGCTGCTGAGTACCGCATCGGCGCCCGCTGCCAGCGCAGCGTCGAGGGCGGCATGGAACTGCGCAGGTTCGTCGCCGACGATGCCCTGCCAGACCACCTCGGCACCCGCCGCGCGCAGTTGCGCGGCCAGGAACGGACGGTTGCTGTCGCGGATCTGGCCCGAGGCCAACGGCTGTGCCGGATCGCCGACCAGTTCGCGCCCGGTGGCGATCACCGCCACCCGTGGACGCCGCCGCACCAGCACCTGCGCCACGCCCAGCGCTGCCAGCATGGTGGTCTGCGGCGCACCCAGGCGCTCGCCGGCGGACAGCACCGGTTCGCCCACGCCGACGTCCTCGCCACTGCGGCGCACGTGCTGGCCCGGCTGCACCGCGGCCAGCAGGCGGATCGCCAGCGGCCGGCCCTCGGCCTGCGCCAGCACCTCCACCTGCTCCACCGGAATCACCGCATCCAGCCCGGCAGGCAGGGACGCGCCGGTCATCACTTCCCAGGCGCCATCGCCGGCGCGGCATTGCGTATCGCCGGCCGCCTGCCAGCCGCGCACGGCGAGTTCCACACCGGCGGCCAGTCCCGCGCTACCGGCATGCACGCCGAATCCGTCCATCGCCGAGTTGTCGAACGGCGGCAGCGCGGCGGCGCTGACCAGCGGCTCGGCCAGCACCCGGTCTTCGGCCGCATTCGCCGGCACGGCCTCCACGCCCAGCAACGGAGCCGCCTCGCGCACCATCGACAGCGCCTGCGCATAGCCGATCATGGATGCCGCCCTCCATCGAGCATGCGCAGCGCGTGACCGAGCACCGGCGCAAGGATGTCCATGCATTGCGCCGCCGCGCGCGGGCTTCCGGGCAACGCGAACGCCAGCATCCGGCCTACCTGCACGACCTCGGCACGGCTGAGCCAGGCCAGCGGCGTATGTTGCGCGCCGAGCGTGCGCAGCATCTGCGCCAGCGCCTCGACACGGCGGTCGGCGACGCATGCGAAGGCCTCCGGGGTCAGATCGCGCGGACCCAGCCCGGTACCGCCGGTGCAAAGGCACAGCCGCACGCCTGCGTCCGCCAATGCGCGCAGGCGCGTGGCCAGCGGCTCGATGCCGTCGGGCAGCACCTCGCTCGCGGACACCTGCGCGCCCAGATGCCGCAGCCCATCCACCAGTACCGGGCCGGACGCATCCGCATAAAGGCCGCCGGCGGCACGGTCGCTGAGCGTGAGCACTGCGCACGGTACGCCGTCCAGCGCCAGCGGCGCGCGCGGCCGGAAGCGCGCCTGCTCGGATTCGCTCATGCCCTCCGGATGCCGCCACAGTCCGCGCTTGCCGCCCTCCTTGAACAACAGGCGGACGCCGCCAAAGGTCAGCGCCGGTTCGACCGGCTTGCTCAGGTCGTACAGCGTCAGCAACGCCGCGCTGACGCCGGCCAGCGCCTCCATTTCCACGCCGGTACGCGCCTGGCTGGCGCACTCGCAGTACACGCGGATCGCATACCGCTCCGGTACCGGCACGCACAAGGTGCGTACCAGCTCCAGCGGCAACGGATGGCACAGCGGCATCAGCGTCGAAGCCGACTTGGCGCCCTGCAGGCCGGCGACTTCCGCCAACGCCAGTGCGTCGCCCTTGGGCAGGCGCCGTGCGACGATCATCGGGTACGCCAGTGGCCCGGCCACCAGCTCGCCGACCGCCACCGCCCGGCGCGCGGTCGGACGCTTGTCGCGGATGTCGGCCATGTGGAAGGCCGCTGCGGAATCGCCGTTCATGGTTTCAACCTCCGATCGATGCCAGGTGCGGGGTCAGGCCCGTATGTCCCTGGTGCAGGCCGTGTCCGGCCGCCTTGAGCCCCAACTGCGTGGCGATACGCATCACCAGCGCATCGTGGTCCGCATCGGACTGCAGCAACGGCCGCAGCGCGATGCCGAAGTCGCCGAACAGGCACAGCCGCAGATCGCCGCGCGCAGTGACCCGCAAGCGGTTGCAACCGGTGCAGAAATCCCTCGAGTACGGTGCGATCACGCCGATGGTGCCGCGGAACTGGGGATGCGCGTACTCCCGCGCCGGCCCGGCGTCGGCGGCGCGCACGCGCAGGCGCCACCCCGCCGCCTGCAAGCGCAGCTCGAGCTCCTCCGCACGCAGATGGTGACGCTCGAAATACGCCAGATTGTCGCCGGTGCGCATCAGTTCGATGAAGCGCACGCTCAGCGCGCGCTCGCGCAGATAATCCAGCCAACACGGCAGCTCATCGTCGTTGCAGCCGCGCAGCAGCACCGCGTTGACCTTGACCGACTCCAATCCCAGCGTCAGCGCCTGTTCGATGCCTTCGTAGACCTCGGCAAAGCGATCGTGGCCGGTGATGGCGTGGAAGCGTCCAGCATCCAGGCTGTCCATGCTGACGTTGAGCGCGGTCAGCCCGGCCTCGCGCCATGTGCGCACGTGCCGCGGCAGCAGGCAACCATTCGTGGTCAAGGCGATCTTGCGGACACCGCGCACCGCCGACACCGCAGCGATCACCGCCGGCAGGTCCTTGCGCAGGCTGGGTTCGCCGCCGGTCAGGCGGATCTTGTGCATTCCCAGCGCGGCAAAACCGCCTACCAGCCGCCGGATTTCCGCGATCCCGAGAAAGCGGGATGCGCCGTCGGCGCGGTAGCCGTCCGGCAGGCAGTAGCTGCAGCGGTAGTTGCAGGCTTCGGTCAGCGACAGGCGCAGATAGGGAAAGCTGCGCCCGTAGCCGTCGGTGAGGCTGCCCATCATCTGTGCTCGCTCGTCTGATTCACTGGCTGGCCGCGCGGCGACGAGATCCCTCCGCCTTCCGCCCCTGTTCCCACTGCGCATAGCTTTGGGCATGCGACCGGCGTGCACCATGATCTTGATCAAGAAACCCTGTGGTTGCCGCGTGCATGCTGTAGGCGACCGCCATCACCCACGAGCACACCATGCTGACCAGTTTTTCCGACCTGTTGCGGGCCGCCGGCGCTCAGCAGGAGCCGCAACGCCTGTTGTTGGTCTTCGTTCGCACCGACCTGCCTGCCTCGGCGACCGAGGTGCAGCGGCAGCAACACCGATCGGGGCAGGGCGGCACTCTTGCACCCGTGCTGTGCGTGGACAAACTGCCTGCGGAGATCGCGTCGTTCCAGGCATTGCTCGCCGAATCGGAACGGACCGGCATCGCGTGGGATCTGCTGTTCGTCGGCGGCCTGGCTGGACGCGCAGGCGTGACGCCCTCGGCCGACGAGGCCATGCAGCCGCTGCGCTTCATGGTCAATGCGATCAACGAAGGCCGCATCGACCGTTTCGCCGCATTCGACCGCCAGGGCGTGCCGGTCCGCTTCGGCTGACGCCGCGCCATGCGGCGGCCGCCCTGCCGGCCGCGTGCGAAGACTAATACAGCTCGCGGTGCAGCCGCCCTTGCCCTGACAGCGCATGCCAGGGAGCCTGCTGCGATGCGTCCGCATCTATCAGCCCACCTACGGCCTGCTCCACCACGCCCTCAAGGTGTCGCTTGTTTCCGCACAGATAGATGTGCGCGTCGCGCCGCAGCAGCCCGGCGAGATAGTCGCCGTGTTCGGCCATGGCGTCCTGCACGTAGTACTTCGCGTCGGTGTCGCGCGAGAAGGCGGTGATCAGACGGTCCAGCACCTTGCCGTCGCGCAGCGCCTCGAGTTCGTCGCGATAGAGGAAATCCTGCTCGCGGCGCTTCTCGCCGAAGATCAGGCAGATCTCGCGGCGCCCGTCGCTGGCGGCGGCTTCGCGCATCAAACCCATCAGCGGCGCGACGCCGGTCCCGGTGCCGATCAGGATCAGCGGGCAACCCGGATCGGGCGGCAGGTGGAAGCCCGGATTGGCCCGGCTGAAGATACGTACCCGTTCGGCGCGATCGCTCAACAGCCAGCCGGTGCAGACGCCACTGCGAACACGGCCGCCGCGCGTATAGCGCACTTCGCGCACGCACAGGTCCAGGCTGTCCGGATCTGCCCGCGACGCGATCGAATAGGCGCGCGGCAGGCATCCAGGCAACAGGTCGGCCAGGCTCGCCAGCGGAACCGTGTCGGGCGTGCAGTGATCCTCGAGCACGTCGAGCAGGTCCGCCCCGTACAGATACGCTTCCAGCGCGGCGCGCTGGCTGATCTTGGTCAGGCCCTTGAGGATCTCGCTCCCGCCCAGCCGCGCCAGCTCGCGCAACAGCGGCTTGCCGATCTGGCGCAACTCCTTGCCGCGCAGAGTCGGTACTGCCTCGGGTTGCCCGTACCAGGACGCCAGACGTCCGAGCAGGTCCTCGTCGTTCTCCGGCACCACATGCAACGTGTCACCGGCCCGGTAGACGATGCCGCTGCCGGCGATATCCAGGCGCACATGCCAGGCCGCCGGATCGCTGGCGCTGAGCCTGCGTCGCTCCATCACCGTGGCCGCGAACGCGTTGGCCTCGCCATAGGCCTTGACCTGAAGGTGCAGGTCGCGGCCTGCCTGCAGGTCGCCATGCAACACCCGCTCGAGCACGGGCAGCCAGCGCTCGAAGAAGGCAGCGTAGTTGGCATCGGCATCGACCCTGTTGACCAGGGCGGTCGCCAGCCGCTCGGCGAGCAGCGCGTCGAGCGTCTTGCTGAAGCCGCAAAAGCGCGGATAGGCGGTGTCGCCCAGGCCGAAGACCGCATAGCGCAGGTCCGGCAACGTCCGTGTCTGCCTGAGCGCGTCCAGGAAGCGTTCGGCGTTGCCCGGCGGCTCACCGTCGCCGAACGAACTGCAGACGATCAGCAGGGCATCGTGCGGCCCCAGGCTGGCGAGATCGATCTCGTCCAGCGCCAACACCACGGGACCGTGCGGCTGCAGGAACGCTTGCGTGCCCAGGCGTTGCGCGAGTGCGCGCGCATTGCCCGATTCGGAGCCGTAGCCGACCAGCACGCGCGCGATGGGGGGCGCAGCGCTCACTTGCCGGCGTAGTAGTCGTCGAAGTATTCCTTCGCCGCTTCCACCGCCTCGAAGTTCGTCATCAGATCGTTGACCACGCGGCGGATGCTGATGTAAGCGTTGATATTTCCCTGCTCGTCGTACAACGGCTGCACGGTGGTATCGACCACGTAGAGCACGCCGCCCTTGCCCAGATTCGGCACGATGCCGGTCCAGACCTTGCCGGCCTTGATCGTGTCCCACATGTCCTTGTAGACCGCCTTGGGCACGTCCGGGTGACGCACGATGCTGTGCGGCTGCCCGATCAACTCTTCGCGCGCGAAGCCGGTCAGCTGGCAAAACAGGTCGTTGGCATAGGTGATGGTGCCCTGCAGGTCGGTGGTGGAGATCACCATCACCTTCTCGAGGGAAGACAGCAATTGTTCTGGAGCGAGCGCGATGCCCATGAGCGATTCCTTGGGAATGGAGTTCGGAAGAGCCGGCGTCCGGATGGCGGATCCTCGCCATGTTGCGGGGATCCGCATGCCCGACGCTGCCGGACTCTTGCTGAGAATCTTTATAGGCTGCCGGCTCAGGCGATGCGTTGATCTAGATCAAGCCCGAGCCGCTTGAGCCGCCGTTCGCCCGGCAGCGGCGGCGCGGCACGGGCAACGCATGCCGGCAGCGACGCGTAGCCGTTCATGCGATCACGCTGCCGGCTGCCGCTGCACAGCAAGCGCATTGCGCCAGTGGCCCCTCCGCATGACGCGAGCACCCTGGATGGCGTTGCGCGCGCCACGGCTTATTGGTGGGCCCACCAGGATTCGAACCTGGAACCAAAGGATTATGAGTCCTCTGCTCTAACCGTTGAGCTATAGGCCCGGAAGCGTCCGGAGCGGGCGGGCGATGCGTCGGCCGCCGGCTTGGCGCCTCTGGCGTGCATGCAGAGGAAGGCGCCGAGGCGGGCGTGAGTTTAACGTCCGCGGTGGCGCGCTGTCTGCCCGCCGCGGTAGACGCGGCGGACGACGCCTTTGCTGATGGACGGCGACGGAGGGTCGGACGGCTCCGCGCCGTCACTTGTCGTCCGGACTGGCTCCCCTTCCCCTCCCTCAATCCATCCTCAGTCTTCCAACCCCAGCACCAACACCCCCAACGGCGGGATGGTCAGCGACAGCGAGGCGGGATGCCCATGGGCGCCGATGTTCTCGGTGTGCACGCTGCCGCCGTTGCCGGTGTTGCTGCCGCCGTAGATCTCGGCGTCGGAATTGAGCAGTTCGCGCCAGCGGCGGCCGCGGGGAACCCCGATGCGGTAGCCGTGGTGCACCAGCGGGGTGAGGTTGACCACCACCAGCAGCGGGGTGTCGCTGCCCTGGGCGGTGCGCAGGTAGGCAAACAGGCTGTTGCCGGCGTCGTCGCCGATGACCCAGGCGAAGCCGTCGGGGGTGTCGTCGCGCGCGTGCAGCGCGGGGTGTTCGGCGTACAGGCGGTTGAGGTCGCGGACCAGGCGCTGGATGCCGCGGTGGCGCGGGTCGTCGAGCAGGTGCCAGGGCAGCGCGGCGTCGTGGTTCCACTCGGTGGGCTGGGCGATTTCGCAGCCCATGAACAGCAGTTTGCGCCCGGGGTGGGTGTACATGTAGCCGAGGTAGGCGCGCAGGTTGGCGAAGCGCTGCCAGTCGTCGCCGGGCATGCGCCCGAGCAGGGAGCGCTTGCCGTGCACCACTTCATCGTGCGAGATCGGCAGCATGAAGCGCTCGGAGTACGCGTAGACCATGCTGAAGGTCAGTTCGCCGTGGTGGTAGCGGCGGTAGATGGGATCCAGTTCGATGTAGTGCAGGCTGTCGTGCATCCAGCCCATGTTCCATTTGTAGTTGAAGCCCAGGCCGCCGTGCGCCAGGTCGGCGGTGACGCCCGGCCAGGCGGTGGATTCCTCGGCGATGGTGATGGCGCCCGGTGCGTGTTCGGCGACCACCTGGTTGAGCCGGCGCAGGAAGGCGATGGTCTCGTAGTTCTCGCGGCCGCCGTGGATGTTGGGCACCCACTCGCCGGCGTTGCGGCTGTAGTCGCGGTAGAGCATGGAGGCCACCGCGTCCACGCGCAGGCCGTCGACGTGGTAGCGCTGCAGGAATTCCAGGGCGCTGGCGATCAGGAAGCCGGAGACTTCGCGCCGGCCGTGGTTGTAGATGAGCGTGTTCCAGTCGCGGTGGAAGCCTTCGCGCGGGTCGGCGTGTTCGTACAGCGAGGTGCCGTCGAAATGGGCCAGGCCGTGCGCGTCGGTGGGGAAATGCGCGGGCACCCAGTCGACGATGACGCCGATGTCTTCGCGATGGCAGCGGTCGACGAAGCGGGCGAAGCCGTCGGGCGAGCCGAAGCGCGCGGTGGGCGCGAACAGGCCCAGCGGCTGGTAGCCCCAGGAGCCGCCGAACGGATGTTCGGTGACCGGCATCAGTTCGATATGGGTGAAGCCCATGTCGGCGACGTAGGGAATCAGGCGGTCGGCCAGCGCGTCCCAGTCGAGCATGCTGCCGTCGTCGGCATGCATCCACGAGCCGGCGTGGATCTCGTACACGCTCAATGGCGCGTTCGGGCTGTGGCGTCGCGCGCGCGACGCCATCCAGGCCTCGTCGCGCCACTGGTACGGGGTGGGATCGGCCACGATCGAGGCGGTGCCGGGCGCCAGTTCGGCGCTGCGCGCGACCGGGTCGGCCTTGGCCGGCAGGTCTTCGCCGCGCGGGCCGCGCAGCGCGTACTTGTAGTGCGCGCCCACGTCGACGCCGGGCACGAACAGTTCCCACACGCCGGCCTGGTGACGCAGCCGCATCGGGTGGCGACGCGCGTCCCAGCTGTTGAAATCGCCGATCACCGCGGCGCGCGTGGCGTTCGGCGCCCACACCGCGAAACGGGTGCCGCGCACGCCATCGACCTCGACCGCGTTGGCGCCCAGCGCATCAGCCAGCTGCAGATGGTGGCCTTCGCTGATCAGGTGCAGGTCGAAATCGCTGAGCTGCGGGCCGAAGGCGTAGGCGTCCTCGGTGACCTGCTCGCCGCCGGGCCAGCGGATGCGCAGGCGGTAGCGGCCGTCGTCGGGCAGCGGCGCGGAGAAGAAACCAGGGCTGGGGCCTTCCTGCAGCGGCACCTCGCGGCCGTCTTCGAGCACTGCCGCCACGGCTTCGGCGCCGGGCAGGTAGCTGCGCAGCACGCGCGTGTCGCCGATGCGGTGCGCACCGAGCACGGCGAACGGGTCGCCGTGGCGGGCATTGGCGAACGCGCGCAGCGTCGCCTCGTCCCAGGTGTGGCCGACATCACTCATCGCATCGCCTCCTGTGGCGCGGGAAAGCGGTCGAGTATGCGCAGCAGTCCCTGTATCGGCACCATGATCCAGGCCGGGCGGTTGGCGGCCTCGTAGCGAATTTCATAACTGGCCTTCTCGATCAGGAACAACAGGGTGGTGGTCTCGAAGGCGGCCGGCGCCACCCACGGATGCGGGCTGGCGTCGAGTACCTGGCGGTAGGCGGCCAGGAAGGTGGCGCTGGCGCGGCTGCGGAACGCGGACAGGAAGGCGTCCAGCGCGGTGTCCAGGCCGACGCCGGCGCGTGCGGCGGTGCCTTCTTCGCCCCGTGCCGACACTTCGCTGGCGTAGTCGAGCGAGCGCAGGAAGCCGGCCACGTCGTGCAGCGGGCTGGCCTTGGCGCGGCGTTCGTCCAGGGACCTGGCCGGTTCGCCTTCGAAGTCGATCAGCACCACGTCGTCGAACGCGACCAGGATCTGGCCGAGGTGGAAATCGCCATGCACGCGGGTCAGCAGCGCGCCGTCGAGCAGGGCCGGCGCCTGTTGCAACCAGGCGTCCAGGCGCGGACGTTCGGCCAGCAACGCGTCCATCGCGGCGCGCTCGGCGCCATCCTCGCTGCCGTCGCGATGCGCGGACAACGTGTCCCACATCGCCTGCACTTCGTGCTCCACACCCGCGACCACCTGTCGTGCGGCCGCGGCATCCACCGGCTGCGGCGCGAACGCGGCGGCATCGGTCGGCTGGGCCAGCACGTCGTGCAGCTCGGCCAGGCGCCGGCCGACGACGGCGGCGAAGGCGTCGTAGCCGGCCACGCTCTCGTCGCGCGCGGCATCGTCCTGCGCGGCGGCGTATTCCTCGGCGCCGCGCGCCAGGTGATCCAGGGTCCAGCGCCAGGCATCGCCCTGGTTGCGCACGAAGCCCTGCAGCAAGGCCAGGGTGGTTTCCACGCCCTGCGCATCGACGCGGGTGACGTGGCCGAACAAGGGCGCGGCGTTGGCGTAGCCGATCTCGGTCAGGCGCGCGCCGAGTTCGATCTCGGGGTTGGCACCGGCGGAAACGCGGCGCAGCAGTTTGAACACCGCCTTGTCGCCGACGATCAGCGAGCTGTTGCTCTGCTCAGCCGACAGCCAGCGGATCTCGGCGTCGTCGGCGATCTCGACCGCGGCCAGTGCCGGCGTCGGGCAGAAGCGGATCTGTTCGGGCGCGGCATCGGCACCGGCATGGGTCTCGCCCTGGACCGACAGCACCGCGCCCTCGCGCAATGCGGCAAGCGTGGTGCGGGTCAGCGATTTCAGCGCGAAGCCGTCGGTCAGATAGCCGACTTCGCGGCCGTGCCGCACCCGCGCCAGCGCCAGCTGTTCGGCCAGCACGCTGGGCTGCTCGCGGTCCCAGACGATGCCCAGCGGCAGCATGTAGCGCTCGTATTCGCCATGCTCCAGCTCCGCTTCGATCTCCAGCATGGTCAACGCGTCGGTGCCGGGCAGCGGGGTGCGGCGGGCGATGCGCACGCTGCGCAGCGCGCGGTCCTTGGCCGCGAACCAGCGCCGCGTGGACAGCCAAGCAGGCAGGATGTCGCGCTCCAGCGTGCCCAGGTGCGGCAGCAGCGCATCGGCATCGACCGCGCCGCGCAGCACCAGGGTCTGGTAGTCGGGCAGCGGCATCGGCGCGGGCACGTGCCAGTCCGGCAGCGTGGCGTTGCCGACCAGCTGGAACGCGTAGAAGCCGAACGCCGGCACGGTGAGCAGGTAGGTCAGGCGCCCGATCGGCGGGAAGCTGCCGCCGCCGATGATGTCCACCGGCACCCGGCCTTCGAATTCGGACAGGTCCAGTTCCACCGCCTGCAGCGTGTGCGAGAGGTTGGCCACGCACAGCACGGTCTCGTCCTCGTGGCAGCGCAGGTAGGCGAGCAGGCGGCGATTGCCGGGATACAGGAAGCGCAGCGTGCCGCGGCCGAAGGCGCGATAGCGCTTGCGCACCGACAGGATGCGCCGCGTCCAGGTCAGCAACGAATGCTGGTCGCGCTGCTGCGCCTCGACGTTGACCGCCTGGAAGCCGTACAGCGGGTCCATGATCGGCGGCAGCACCAGCGCGGCCGGGTCGGCGCGCGAGAAGCCGCCGTTGCGGTCGATCGACCACTGCATCGGTGTGCGCACGCCGTCGCGGTCGCCGAGGTGGATGTTGTCGCCCATGCCGATCTCGTCGCCGTAGTACAGCACCGGTGTGCCGGGCATGCTCAGCAGCAAGGAGGTCATCAGTTCGATGCGGCGGCGGTCGCGCTCCAGCAGCGGCGCCAGGCGCCGGCGGATGCCCAGGTTGATGCGCGCGCGGCGGTCGGCGGCGTAGGTCTGCCACAGGTAGTCGCGCTCGGAGTCGGTGACCATTTCCAGGGTCAGCTCGTCGTGGTTGCGCAGGAAGATCGCCCACTGGCAGCTTTCCGGAATTTCCGGGGTCTGGCGCATGATGTCGGTGATCGGGAAGCGGTCTTCACGCGCGATGGCCATGTACATGCGCGGCATCAGCGGGAAGTGGAACGCCATGTGGCATTCGTCGGCGTTCTCGCCGAAGTACTGCTGGGTGTCTTCCGGCCACATGTTGGCCTCGGCCAGCAGCATGCGGTCGGGATATTCGGCGTCCAGCGTGGCGCGGATGCGGCGCAGGATCGCGTGGGTCTCGGGCAGGTTCTCGTTGGAGGTGCCGTCGCGCTCGATCAGGTACGGCACCGCGTCCAGGCGCAGGCCGTCCACGCCCAGGTCCAGCCAGAAGCGCATCACTTCCAGCACCGCTTCCAGCACGGCCGGGTTGTCGAAGTTCAGGTCGGGCTGGTGCGAATAGAAGCGGTGCCAGAAGTACTGCCCGGCGACCGGGTCCCAGGTCCAGTTGGAGTTCTCGGTATCGCAGAAGATGATGCGGGTGCCGGCGTAGTCCTGGTCGCTGTCGGACCACACGTAGAAGTCGCGCTCCGGCGAGCCGGCCGGCGCATTGCGCGCGCGCTGGAACCAGGCATGCTGGTCGGAGGTGTGGTTGATCACCAACTCGGTGACGATGCGGATGCCGCGCGCGTGCGCCTGCGCAACCAGCCGTTCGAAGTCGGCGATGCTGCCGTAGTCCGGATGCACCGCCATGTATTCGGCGATGTCGTAGCCGTCGTCGCGGCGCGGACTGGGATAGAACGGCAGCAGCCAGATGGTGTCCACGCCGAGATCGGCGATGTAGTCGAGCTTGGAGATCAGGCCGGGGAAATCGCCGATGCCGTCGTCGTTGGAATCGAAGAACGACTTCACGTGCACCTGGTAGATGATCGCGTCCTTGTACCAGAGCGCGTCGCGCACCAGCGGGCTTGCCTCGCTGTCGGCGGACAATGGAACTGCAGCATTCATGAAGTGGCTCCGGCGCGGATACGCCATAGGGAAAACGGCCGCGAGGGATCGAGGCGAATGGTTTGCTGCTTGCCGTGCCAGGCGAAGGCGTGGCCATCCCACAGGTCCTGCACGGCGACGCTGGCGTGATCGGGCAGGCCCAGCTCCCACAGCGGCACTTCGATCTGTGCTTCCTGCGCGGCATGCGGGTCGAGGCTGATCGCCACCAGCACCAGGCTGCGGCTGCGCGCCAGATGCGCTTCATCGAGGAACTTGCCGAAGTACAGCACCTGGTCGTTGTGCGCGAGATAGAAACGCGTGCCCAGATGCGACTGCAGTTCCGGGTGCTGGCGGCGCAACAGATTGAGGCGGGTGATCTCGTCGACGATGTCGCCGGGCGCGCGCTCGGGCCACACGCGCAGCTGGTACTTCTCCGAATCCAGGTATTCCTCCTTGCCCGGCGCCAGCGGCGTGGCCTCGCACAGTTCGAAGCCCTGGTACATGCCCCACAGGCCCGACAGCGTGGTCGCCAGCGCGGCGCGGATCAGGTGGCCGCCGCGGCCGCTCTGCTGCAAGAACACCGGGTTGATGTCCGGCGTGTTGACGAAGAAATGCGGGCGGAAGCACTCGCGCGGCGTGCCGGTGTTGAGCTCTTCGATGTAGGCCTGCAGTTCGGCCTTGTGCTGGCGCCAGGTGAAGTAGGTGTAGGACTGCGAGAAGCCGACCTTGGCCAGCCGGTACATCGGCTTGGGCCGGGTGAAGGCTTCGGACAGGAACACGACTTGCGGATGGCGGCCGCGCACTTCGGCGATCAGCCATTCCCAGAACGGGAACGGTTTGGTATGCGGGTTGTCGACCCGGAACAGGTTGACGCCTTCGTTGACCCAGAACAGCACCGCGTCGCGCAACGCGTTCCACAGTTCGGGCACCGCGCCGCTGGCGTAGAAATCGACGTTGACGATGTCCTGGTATTTCTTCGGCGGATTCTCCGCGTACGGGATCGAGCCGTCGGCGCGCCAGGTGAACCAGTCCGGATGCTCGCGCAGCCACGGATGGTCCGGTGCGCATTGGATCGCGAAATCCAGTGCCAGTTCCAGGCCTTGCGCAGCGACCGCGGCGCGCAGCCGGCGGAAGCCCTCCAACCCGCCGAGTTCGGCGTGCACCTCGGTGTGCCCGCCTTCGGCCGAGCCGATCGCATACGGGCTGCCGGGTTCGCCGGGTTGCGCGGTGACCGCGTTGTTGCGGCCCTTGCGGTTCTTCTCGCCGATCGGATGGATCGGCGGCATGTACAGCACGTCGAAGCCCATCGCACGGATGTGCGGCAGGCGCTTGATGACGTCGTCGAAGGTGCCGTGGCGCGCGAGGTCGCCGCTCTGCGACCGCGGGAACAGCTCGTACCAGCTGGAGAAATGCGCGCCACGGCGCTCGGCCTCGACGCGGAAGGTCATCGGGTATTCGGTGCGGAACGGCTTGTCGTCGGCGCGCGCCATCGCTTCGGCGGTGCCGGGTTCCAGCAGGATCTCCGCGCGCGCAGCGGGATCCTCGCTGCGGGTGATTCGGGCGAGGATCGCCTTCAGCCTTGAGTTCAAGGCGCCGCGGCTGCGCGCACGCGCCGCCTCGACCTGGGCCAGCGCTTCCTGCACGTCCACCGGCAGCAGCGTGCCGGCGGCGCGCTTCTTTTCCAGGTCGGCGTGGGTGGTGGCGAAGATGTCGCGCCAGGCTTCGATGCGGAATTCGTAGCGGCCCAGCCGCTCCAGCGGGAACTCGCCGCGCCAGCGGTCGTTGCCCAGCGCGCGCATCGGCGCGCTGGACCAGGTGCGTGCATCGGCGGCGCGCCACAGCAACGCCACCGCGATGCGGTCGTGGCCGTCGCAGAACGCGTCGGCTTCCACGCAGATGCGGTCGCCGACGGTGCGCTTGACCGGGAAGCGGCCGTCGTCCACCGAGGGCGTCACCGCTTCGATGCAGATCCGCGCCGCAGCGGCGGCGACATCGGCCGGCGTGCGGGCGCGAGCGGCGGCCAGCACCGGACGCGCCGGCACGCTGCGATAGACGCGCACTTCGCCCGCTTCCAGGGTGCCGCCCTGGTCGCCCTGGATCGGCTCGCCCTGATCGCTGAGCAAGCTTTCGCTGTCGCCGAGCAGGCGCAGCAGCGCCGATCCCGGTACCGGCAGCAGATGATCGCGATCGCTGTTGAGCAGCACCAGCCACGGCGCGGCGCCGAGCGGTTCCACCGCGATTGCGGTCAGCGCGCCATCGCGCAGCAAGGGACGCAAGCGTAGATCTTGTCCGGCAGCGGCCGGGATGGCCGGCGCGGCATCGGCATAGGCATCGGTGTCGGCCGGCGCTGGCAAGGCGGTGAGTTCGGCGATCGCCCATGCATCGCCGAACGCGGATGCCAGGCGGGCGCGTTGCGCGCGCTGCAACGGCGGCTGCGCTTCGGACGGCGCATCGGGATCGATGGTGGCGACGACGCGACGCGCCAGGCTGCGCAGCGCCACGTCTTCGTCGAAGAACCAGCTGCCGCGTCCGTCCCACCAGGCCAGCGACGAGAACGCAGCATCGAAGCCGGCGCCCTGCAGCCCGCGCAAGGACTCCAGGCCCAGGCCAGGCGTCCAGGCCACGAATTTCGCGTCGGGCACGTCCGCCTGCACATCGGCGATCAAGCTGCGCCACAGCGTGGCCGGCACGCGCTGCGGCTGCAGCACGCGGAATCCGGCCACGCCGCTGCGCAGCCAGTCGCGCACACGCACGCTCCACCACTGCGCCAGTCCCGCGCCCTCTTCGGCGTAGGCGAAGCGGCCCTGGGCAATCTCCGGCGTACCGCGCTGCGTGCGCGGATCCGGCAGCGCCGAGGTGCGCGCGCGGAACCAGTGCGGATGTTGCTGCAGCAGGCCGCTGCCGCCGCCGATCTCGTCGATGCGCAGATCGACCAACAGGTTCAGGCCGTGCTTCTGCGCCAGCGCCAGCCACTGCTGCAGCTGCGCGGCGCCGGCGGCATCGTCGCTGGTCGGATCCGTCAGCCGCCCTTGCGGGTCCTGCGCAAACGGATTGGGCAGTACGACATGATCGCAACCATTGGCCTGCGCGGCGGCCATGGCCGTCTCCAGCGTGGCCGCGTCGTGCGTGAGGGGGGACAGCAGGCAGACATGCATTCGGATATCCCGTTCGGCGTAATGAGGAGTGCACGATCCAGACCGCAGCGATCGCCATCGGCGGCACGGATCGGCCGTCGCACAAGACGGAGACGGAATGCACCTGCACGATGTGCCGCATCCGCAATCGGATTCGACGCCGGGGCGCCAATGCCGCTCGATGCCATGCGACTGGCCCCACAAGACCACAGGGGATGCCAATGGAATGTGTTCATGGCATTAAATAAACGCATACGCCGGCTGGCCGCGGACGCTCGCCAAGCGGCCGTGCGCAGCGCGCGCGGCTCCGCGGCGTGGGGTTTGCG
Source organism: Xanthomonas bonasiae (assembly GCF_014836395.1). Classification (NCBI taxonomy): domain Bacteria; kingdom Pseudomonadati; phylum Pseudomonadota; class Gammaproteobacteria; order Lysobacterales; family Lysobacteraceae; genus Xanthomonas; species Xanthomonas bonasiae. Next base: position 99,011 of record NZ_JACSQX010000005.1, on the reverse strand, counting down.
CAGGAATCGTCACTGCGGGCACGGCGTTGCCGACGCCTTGACGTCATCGTCCGTTCACGCGCTTACGACGGCTTGCAGACGCGGGCGGGCATCTTCGCCAAGCGCGAAGACGCGGGCGTGACGCTGGTTGCCGCCATGTTTCGGGCAGCTCGGCGTCGCGGCGACCGCTGCCGCGACGATGCAGCGCTCGCCTATTCGCTCATCGAATAGGCGCGCTCGGCCGCGCCCGCAGCCCAGGTCTTGTTCGGCTCCGCCTGCAGGGTGAAGCGCAGCTCGCCGCCGGCCATGATCTCCTCGTGGCGCAGGAAGGCGCGGTTCAGCGGGCGGCCGTTGAGGGTGACGCTGCCGATGTACGGATGCGCGTCGTCCAGGCCCTCGGCGACCACGCTGAAGCGCTTGCCGTTGGGCAGCGCCAGGGTGGCCTGCGGCAGGAACGGGCGGCCGATGATGTATTGGTTGCTGGCCGGCGCCACCGGGTAGAAGCCCAGCGCGGTGAACACGTACCACGCCGACATCTGCCCCAGGTCGTCGTTGCCGGCCAGGCCGTCGGGACGCGCCGCGTACTGGCTGCGCATGATCTGCTGCAGCCGCGCCTGGGTGCGCCACGGCTGCCCGGCGTACGCATACAGATAGGCGACGTGGTGGCTGGGTTCGTTGCCGTGCGCGTACCAGCCGATCAGCCCGGTGATGTCTTCCATGTGTTCGAACACCTTGGGATCGACCTTGGCCTCGAACACCTGGTCCAGCCGTGCCAGCAGCTTGTCCTCGCCGCCATGCGCGCGGGCCAGGCCGGCCACGTCCTGCGGCACGTACCAGGAATACTGCCAGGCGTTGCCTTCGGTGTAGTCGCTGCCGTAGCCGCTGGCGCTGGGATCGAACGGTTCGCGGAAGCTGCCGTCGCGCTTGCGCGCGCGCATGAAGCCGGTGCTGGCGTCGAAGGCGTGCTGCCAGTTGCCGGCGCGCTTGCCGAATTCGCTGGCCACCTCGCTGCGCCCCATCGCCTGCGCCATGCGTGCGATGGTCCAGTCGTCGAACGCGTATTCCAGGGTCTTGGACGCGGCCTCGCCTTCCTCGTCGATCGGCACGTAGCCCAGTTCGCGGTACTGGGCGATGCCGTCGTACGGGCCGTAGTCGGCGCTGGCGACCATTGCCTCCAGCGCGGCGTTGGTGTCGTAGCCGCGGATGCCCTTCATGTAGGCGTCGGCGATCACCGGCACGGCGTGGTAGCCGATCATGCACCAGGTTTCCAGGCCCTGGAACGACCACACCGGCAGCACGCCGTACGGGCTGTTTTTGCGATGCGCGAGCAGCGAGTTGACGATGTCGTTGGTGCGTTGCGGCGGCTGCACCAGGGTCAGCAAGGGATGCAGCGCACGGTAGGTGTCCCACAGCGAGAACGTCGAGTAATTGGTGTAGCCCTGCGCCTGGTGCACGGCGTTGTCCGGCCCGCGATAGCGGCCGTCGCTATCCATGAACAGCGTGGGGCCGAGCAGGCTGTGGTACAGCGCGGTGTAGAACTGGGTGCGCTGCTGCGGCGCCGCGTCCACTTCCACTGCGCCCAGCGCCTGCGCCCACTGCGCGCGCGCCGCGCGGCGCACGCCGTCGAAGTCCCAGCCCGGCACCTCGGCGTCGAGGTTGGCGATGGCATTGTCCTCGCTGACCGGCGAGATCGACACCTTCACCAACAATGGTTCGCGCGTGGCCTGGCCGAAGTCGAAGCTGGCCACCAGCTGGCGGCCTTCGATCTGCGCGCGCTGCGTGGGGTCGGTGTCGCCCGGTGGCGGGAAGCCCTTGTACGGGATGTCCTGCTCGGTGTTGTGCAAGGCATGGCCGCGCAGCGGCTGCGAGAAGCGCAGCGCGAAGTACAGCTGCCGCCCCGGCGCCCAGCCGCGCGTTTCGCGGAAGCCGGTGACGGTGCCGTCGGCACGCACGCGCAGCCGCGACCAGCTGATCTTGCCGGGGTAGTCGTACATGCTGGTGCGCAGGTCCAGCAGCACGTGCGCCGGCTGGCCCTTGGGGAAGGTGTAGCGGTGCACGCCGGCACGCGCGCTGGCGGTGAGCTCGGCGCGCACCTGGTAGTCGTCCAGGGTCACCGCGTAGTAGCCGGGCTCGGCGCGTTCGTCGTCGTGGCGGAAGCGCGAGCTGTAGCCGCTGCCGGGTGTGTCCGGATCGCCGCGCTCCAGCCGTACCGCGCCGCTGATCGGCATCAGCAGCACGTCGCCCAGGTCGGAATGGCCGGTGCCGGAGAAGTGCGTGTGCGAGAAGCCGACCAGGCTGCGGTCGTCGTAGCGGTAGCCGGCGGCCCAGCCGTAGGCGTCCTTGCGCGGCTGGATGCGCGTGTCCGGGCTCAGCTGGACCATGCCGAACGGCACCGTGGCGCCGGGATAGGTGTGGCCCTCGCCGCCGGTGCCGATGAACGGGTCCACCGCGGCGACGGCGCGTTCGCCGGGGCTGGCGGCACTGGCCAGGGCCTGCTTGGTGGCGGCGTGCGCCGCCGGCCAGACGGCGGCGAGCAGCAGCGCGACGGCCGCGCGCTGAGTCCAGGTGTTGGGCATTGCGTCTTTCCCCGGTCGAATCGGTCCAAGAAACGGATACCACAAAAGCCGTCCTGCATTTTGCTGCACTGCAAAATGCGCAGCGGATCACGACGGCGCAGGATGGGCGGCCTTTTGAACCGGTCTAATCGCCGTGCCGTCGTCCCCCGCCGACAAACGCGTCACCGTGTCCGACATCGCCGCCGCCTGCGGCGTGTCGCGGGCGACCGTGTCGCTGGTGCTGCGCAACAGCCCGCTGGTGCATGCGGACACGCGCGCGCGGGTGGCGGCGGAGATCGCGCGGCAGGGCTACGTGTACCACCGCGGCGCAGCCAGCCTGCGCGGGCGCGCCTCCAATGCGGTGGCGCTGGTGGTCAACGACCTGGCCAATCCGTTCTTCGCCGAATTCGCCGGCGGCGTGGACGCGGCGCTGGCCGAGGCCGGCTACGTGATGCTGATGGGCAGCACCGGCGAATCGCCGGAGCGCCAGCACAGCGTGCTGGCGTCGCTGATCGAACACCAGCCGGCGGCGCTGATCCTGTCGCCGACCGAGAACACCGACGCGGCGCGGCTGCGCCAGTTGCTCGGCACGCGGCTGCCGGTGCTGCTGTTCAACCGCGCGCTGGATGGCGACTGGCCGCTGCTGGCGCTGGACAACCGCCGCGGCGCACGCCTGGCCACCGAGCACCTGCTGGCGCTGGGCCACCGCGCGATCGCGTTCTTCGGCGGCCACCGCCAGTCCAGTTCCTGCGCCGAACGCCGCGCCGGCTACCGCGACGCGCTGGCCGCCGCCGGCATCGCCGCCGACCCGGCGTGGCTGATCGAATGCGCGCCGACCCGGCTGGACGCCGCGCGCCAGGCCGGCGCGCTTTGCGTGCGCGATCCCTTGCCGACCGCGCTGGTCTGCTACAACGACGTGGTCGCGCTGGGCCTGGCCAGCGGCCTGGCCGAACGCGGCCGCCACGCCGGCCGCGACTACGCGCTGATCGGCTTCGACGACATCGCCGAAGCCGCCGTCGCCACCCCGCCGCTGTCCACCGTCGCGGTCGCCCCGCGCGAACGCGGCATGCAGGCCGCGCAGCTGGTGCTGGACGCGCTGCGCCAGCAACGGTCACTGCCTGCGCTTACCATCGCCCCGTCCCGGCTGTGCCTGCGCGCCAGCAGCCGGGTCGCCCTATCGCCCGTTCCCGGAGTCGCTGCATGAGCCGTCGTCCGCTGTCCAACACTGCCGCCATCGCGGTGGTCAGCATGATCTTCTTCACCTGGGGCGGCCTGACCAGCCTCAACGATGTGCTGATCCCGCATCTGAAAGCCGTGTTCCAGATGAACTACGCGCAGTCGATGCTGATCCAGTTCACCTTCTTCGGCGCGTACTTCCTGATGTCGCTGCCGGCCGGTGCGGTGGTGGCGCGAACCGGCTACAAGGCCAGCATCGTCATCGGCCTGGTGGTCGCGGCGATCGGCGCGGCGATGTTCTATCCGGCGGCGCGGCTGCCGTCGTATCCGCTGTTCCTGACCGCGCTGTTCGTGCTGGCCAGCGGCATCACCCTGCTGCAGGTGGCGGCCAATCCGTACATCAGTCTGATCGGCGAACCGAGCAAGGCGCCGAGCCGGCTCAACTTCGCGCAGGCGCTGAATTCGCTGGGCACCACGGTGTTCCCGCTGCTGATCGGTCCGCTGATCCTGGCCACCGCGGTGCTGTCGGCCGACAAGATCGCGGCGATGAGCGCGCTCGAACAGGCGGCCTATCGCGGCGCGCAGGCGCAATCGGTGCAGGTGCCGTACCTGTTGCTGGCCGGCGGCCTGTTGCTGCTGGCGGTGTTCGTGCTGGTGATGCGCATTCCCTCGCTGCGCGAAGACGACGCCGGCAGCGCCGAGTCGCATCACAGCTTCGGCGATGCGCTGCGCCAGTCGCACCTGCTGTGGGGCGTGGTGGCGATCTTCATGTACGTCGGCGCGGAAGTGTCGATCGGCAGCTTCCTGATCAACTACATCTCCGGCCCGACCACCGGCGGCCTGACCGAAGCCACCGCCAGCCGCTACCTGGCGTTCTACTGGGGCGGCGCGATGGTCGGCCGCTTCGCCGGCGCCGCGCTGCTGCAGGTGATCCCGGCGCGCAAGCTGCTGGCCGCGTTCGCCGGCGTCGCCTCGCTGCTGCTGATCGTGACCATGATCAGCACCGGCCACGTGGCGATGTGGAGCGTGATCGCGATCGGCCTGTTCAACTCGATCATGTTCCCGACCATCTTCACCGTGGCCATCGAGCGCCTGGGCCCGCTGACCAGCAAGGCCTCGAGCCTGTTGATCATGGGCATCGTCGGCGGCGCGCTGGTGCCGCTGGCGCAGGGCGCACTGGCCGACGTGGTCGGCATCCAGCACGCCTTCGTGATCCCGCTGCTGTGCTACGCCTATATCCTCTGGTACGGCCTGCGCGGCTCGCGGCTGTCGGCCAATCTGCCGGCCGAGGCGCCTGGCGCCAAGCCGGTGGCGCGCGCGATGCATTGATGCGCGAGACGGGCGCGGCGGCGCGTTGCCGCCGCGCCCTGCGCGTGTCCGTCCCTCCCCTTCCCCCACTCACATGGCTCCTAGCGACCGCATGAACCTGCCTGCCACGCCCCTGCCCGACTTCGCCGATGCCGCCGTGCTGCGCGCGCATATCGCCGACACCATGGCCTTCTACCATCCGCGCGCGATCGATCCGGCCGGCGGCTTCTTCCACTATTTCCGCGACGACGGCAGCGTGTACGACGCCGGTCACCGTCACCTGGTCAGCAGCACCCGCTTCGTCTTCAACTACGCGATGGCGGCGAACGAATTCGCCGATTCGCCGCTGGCCGCCGAGTACCTGGACGCCGCGCGCCACGGCCTGCGCTACCTGCGCGAGGTGCACCGCGATACCGCCAGCGGCGGCTACGTGTGGACCCTGCGCGACGGCGTCGCCGAGGACCGCACCCAGCACGCCTACGGCGCGGCCTTCGTGCTGCTGGCCTATTCCACCGCGAAGAAGGCCGGCCTCGACACCGACGCGTGGATGGACGAGACCTGGCAGTTGCTGGAAACCCGCTACTGGGACGCCGCCGCCGGCCTGTACCGCGACGAGGCCACGCCCGACTGGCAGTTCTCCAGCTACCGCGGGCAGAACGCCAACATGCACCTGTGCGAGGCGCTGATCGCCGCCTACGAGGCCAGCGCCGAGCCGCGCTACCTGCAGCGCGCGCTGTTGCTCGCCGACCACATCACCCGCCGGCAAGCCGCGCTGGCCGGCGGCCTGGTGTGGGAGCATTACGACGCCAACTGGCAGGTGGACTGGGACTACAACCGCGACAATCCCAAGCACCTGTTCCGGCCGTGGGGCTTCCAGCCCGGCCACCAGGTCGAATGGTCGAAGCTGCTGGTGCTGCTGCACGGGCATCTGCAGGCCGCCGAGGGCAGCGCGCCGGACTGGCTGCTGCCGACCGCCCGCCACCTGTTCGACACCGCGCTGGCGCACGGCTGGGACGCGCAGCACGGCGGCATCGTCTATGGCTTCGCCTCCGGCACCGAGGCCACGCCGGAAGTCGGCGTGCCCGACGTGGCGCGACACCCGACCTACTTCTGCGACGACGACAAGTATTTCTGGGTGCAGGCCGAAGCGATCGCCGCCGCCGCGCGGCTGCTGGCCGCCAGCGACGATGCGTCCTACCGCAGCGCTTACGACAAGGTGTGGACGTATTCGTGGGAGCACCTGGTCGACCACCGCTACGGCGCCTGGTTCCGCATCCTCAGCCGCGACAACCGCAGCTACAGCGACGAGAAGAGCCCTGCCGGCAAGACCGACTACCACACCATGGGCGCCTGCCACGACGTGCTGGCGGTGATGCGCAGCAGCCGGGCGTTCGCGTAGGCGTACACGCGGGGCTCCGGCGATCCGGTGCCTCTGCCTCCTGTAGGAGCGGGGGGGGGCATCAGCCGCGACCGGGTCTTACCGGTAACGCCCGGTCGCGGCTGAAGCCGCTCCTACAGGGGGCGCACGCGGAGCCGTTCGATATGGCGAACGGCGCAGCTCTCCATCCACAAAAAAGCCCCGCACATGGCGGGGCTTTTTCGTTGCCGCGAACCGCGCTCGATCAGTCGATATCGAGGAAGCTGCGCAGCTGCTCGGAACGGCTCGGGTGACGCAGCTTGCGCAACGCCTTGGCCTCTATCTGGCGGATGCGCTCGCGGGTGACATCGAACTGCTTGCCGACTTCCTCAAGGGTGTGGTCGGTGTTCATGTCGATGCCGAAGCGCATGCGCAGCACCTTGGCCTCGCGCGGGGTCAGCCCGGCGAGCACGTCGCGCACGGTCTCGGACAGGTTGATGTTGGTGGTGTTCTCGATCGGGGACTCCACGTTGGTGTCCTCGATGAAGTCGCCCAGATGCGAATCCTCGTCGTCGCCGATCGGGGTTTCCATCGAGATCGGCTCCTTGGCGATCTTCATCACCTTGCGGATCTTGTCCTCCGGCATGTCCATTTCCTTGGCCAGCTCCTCCGGCGTGGCCTCGCGGCCGTACTGCTGGAGCATCTGCCGGGAAATGCGGTTCAACTTGTTGATCGTCTCGATCATGTGCACCGGGATACGGATGGTGCGCGCCTGATCGGCGATCGAACGGGTGATGGCCTGGCGGATCCACCAGGTCGCATAGGTGGAGAACTTGTAGCCGCGACGGTATTCGAACTTGTCCACCGCCTTCATCAGGCCGATGTTGCCTTCCTGGATCAGGTCGAGGAACTGCAGGCCGCGGTTGGTGTACTTCTTGGCGATCGAGATCACCAGGCGCAGGTTGGCCTCGACCATTTCCTTCTTGGCCTTGCGCGCCTTGGCTTCGCCATAGGCCATCGCGCGGCTGATTTCCTTCAGCTCGGTCAGGCTCAGGTAGGTCGCCTGCTCCACCGCCACGGTGGCTTCCTGCTCGGCGACGATCTGGTCCTTGACGTCGCGCAGCGCCGAAGACCACTTCTGCTTGCGCTTCAGTGCGTCGTCGACCCAGGCCACGTTGGTCTGGTTGCCTTCCCAGGAACGGATGAAGTCCTTGCGCGGCATGCGCGCCACGTGCGTGGCCAGGTGCAGCACGCGACGCTCGTGGTCCTTGACCTGGGCCATGGTGTCGCGCAGCTTGCGCACCAGCACGTCGGTCAGCGGCAGCGGCAGCTTCAAGGTGACGAACACCTCGGCGATGTCGGTGCGCAGCTTGGTGACCAGCTTGTGCTCGGCGCCGTTCTTGGCGTGCGCCTTCTTGAACTTGGCGTATTCGGTGGCCAGCACCTCCATGCGCCGCGCGACTTCGGCCGGGTCCGGACCGGTCGGGCCGGCCTCTTCCTCGGCGGCTTCGACTTCCTCGTCGTCGTCATCGTCGCTGGCATCGGCGGCGCTGTCGTCGTCGCTGGCGACCACGACCGGCGCCGGCTCTTCCTCGATCAGGTCGTTGAAGCCGACCACGATCTCGGCCAGGCGCTTCTTGCCTTCCTTGTGCTGTTCGTAGTCCTCGAGCAGGGTCTCCACCGCCAGCGGGAACGCGCCGAGCGCGGCCTGGACCTGGCTGAGGCCTTCCTCGATGCGCTTGGCGATGGCGATTTCGCCTTCGCGGGTCAGCAGCTCGACCGTGCCCATCTCGCGCATGTACATGCGCACCGGGTCGGTGGTGCGACCACCTTCGGTGTCGAGCGCGGTCAGCGCCGCGGCGGCTTCTTCGGCCGCGGTGTCGTCGACTTCGCGGTTGCCGGTGTTGCCGTCGTTGAGCAGCAGGGTCTCGGCGTCGGGAGCGACTTCATGGACGTCGATGCCCATGCCGTTGATCATGCTGATGATGTCTTCGATCTGCTCCGGATCGACCAGGTCGTCGGGCAGATGGTCATTGACTTCGGCGTAGGTCAGATAGCCCTGTTCCAGGCCCTTGCTGATCAGTAGCTTGATGTCGGATTGCTGGGCAGGACGTTCGTTGGCCATGAGTGCTCGCGCCACCGGCAGGTAGATGAATGAGTGAACCTAGCATTATAACAGCCCGGACCGCCGCTTGCCGGACAAGGAGCTGAATCGCTCCGCCAGGAGCGCCCCGGCCTAGGGCCGGAGCAGGAAAGTGACCGGGCCGTCGTTGACCAGGCTGACGATCATATGGGCACCGAAGCGCCCGCTTTCCACCCCCGGGGCGTGCCGTTCCCGGCAGATTTCCAGCAATCGGTTGAAGCCGCGTTCAGCCTCGGCCGGCGGCGCGGCGGTGGTGAAGCTGGGGCGCATCCCTGAGCCCGTGTCCGCGGCCAGGGTGAACTGGCTGACCAGCAGCAGGCCGCCGCCGGTGTCGCGCAGCGAGCGGTTCATGCGCCCATTGTCGTCGGCGAACACGCGGTAGCCGAGCAGGCGCTCGGCCATGCGCTGGAACTTGGCCTCGTCGTCGCCCGGCTCCACCGCGACCAGCGCCAGCAGGCCGGGGCCGATACGGCCGACCGCCACCTCGTCGACGCGGACTTCGGCTTGGCTGACGCGCTGGATCAGGGAGAGCATGGGCTGGATTCGGGATTCGGGATTCGGGATTCGGGATTCGGAAGCATCAGGGTTCGGCGCGGCGCTGTCATCCCGCCGGCATCATCGCCGAGTCGCGGCGCTCGGCGGAAGCCGCGATGGCCCGCAAGCCGGCCGATCCGTGATGCCGATCGGGTCATCCGGGCGCAGTCGACCTGGCACGGCCGGCCGAGCGGATAAACTGGCGCGATGAAACCCGCAACGCTCGCCACCGTTCTGTACCGCTGCGCCGCCGCCGTGGCGCGCCTGCCCTGGCCGTGGCTGCGGCGCCTGGCCGACGGCCTGGCCGGCCTGTGGCTGCGCCTGGACGCGCGCGAAAGCCGGGTCACCCGCCGCAACCTGGAGCTGGCCTACCCGGAGCTGCTGCCGAGCGAGCGCATCGCGCTGCACCGCGACGTGCTGCGCTCCACCGCGCGGCAGGCGTTCGAGACCCTGGTGCTGTGGACCCGGCCGCCGGCGCAGAACCTGGCGCGGCTGCGCCAGCGCCACGGCCAGGACCTGTACGACGCCGCGCTGGCGTCGGGGCGCGGGGTGATCGTGGCCGCGCCGCATTTCGGCAACTGGGAACTGCTCAACCAGTGGCTGGCCTCGCGCGGCGACATCGCCATCGTCTACCGCGCGCCGGCCTCCGACGTCGGCGATGCCTTCCTGCAACTGGTGCGCAGCGGCGACAACGTGCGCCAGGTGCGCGCCGAAGGCCCTGCGGTGCGGCAGCTGTTCAAGGTACTCAAGGACGGCGGCGCGGTCGGCATTCTTCCCGACCAGCAACCCAAGGCCGGCGACGGCGTGTTCGCGCCGTTCTTCGGCGTGCCGGCGCTGACCATGACCCTGGTCAACCGGCTGGCCGAACGCACCGGCGCGATCGTGCTGTTCGCGTGGTGCGAGCGGGTCGGCAACGACCTGGAGTTCGCGCTGCAGGTGCAGCCGGCGCCGGAGGCGATCGCCGACCCGGACCCGCTGCGCGCCGCGACCGCGTTGAACGAGGGCGTGGAACGGGTCGCGCGCCGCGACCCGGCGCAGTACCAGTGGACCTACAAGCGCTACACGCTGCGTCCGGATCCGGCCGAAGCCAACCCCTACGCCACGGCCAGGCACCCGCACTAGCGGTGTCGCGCCTCACGCGCAGCGGCTAGTCGTCGTGCGGGTCCGCCGGCGTGGCGAGGATGCGCTGGTAGAAGGCCAGATCCAGCCAGCGCCCGAACTTGAACCCGGCCTCGCGCACGGTGCCGGCATGCACGAACCCCAATTGCTCGTGCAACGCGATGCTGCCGGCGTTGCTGGCGTCGATGCCGCCCACCAGCACGTGCACGCCGCGTGCCTGCGCCGCCTCGACCAGGGCCAGCAGCAGGCGCCGCCCCAGGCCCTTGCCGCGATGGTCGCGGTGCACGTAGACCGAATGCTCGACGCTGTACTTGAACGCCGGCCAGGCGCGGAACGTGCCGTAACTGGCGAAACCGAGCAGGCTGCCGGCCGCATCCTCGACCCCGATCACCGGGAAACCGCCGGCGCGCTTGGCCGCGAACCAGCCGGCCATGCTCTCCGGCGGGCGCGGCCGGTAGTCGTACAGGGCGGTGGAATGGACGATGGCCTCGTTGAAGATCTCCAGGATCGCGCCGGCATGGCGCTGTTCGGTGCATTCGACGAGGTGCATGCGCAGGTCCTGGAGAACGGGTCCGGTGTAGTAGAAATCAATCGACCGCGCTTGAACATGCCCACCCCGCTTGCCGGGCGATTGCGGCCGCGATTGCGTGAGTGACCGCGCGCCGGCCAGCGGTTGCATGCGCCGCATGGCGGCACGGCGCACAGTGCGTTCCATCCTGCGGATGCTGGCGGCGCGGCCAAACCACGCGACAATGACCGCCCGGGCACGCCGCCCCGCCCGCTCCCATGCGGCGCGACCGCGGTGCGCCGTCGCCGACCAGCCTTGAAGCGGCGCCGGAGATCCCCATTTGGAGTCGTGCATGACCAGCCCCGTCCCCACCTCCGCGCACCCCTTCGGCGATCCCGCCGCGATCCGCAGCGAGCGCGCGGCCTCGGAGCTGCGTGCCGGCCGCCCGGTGGTCATCGAGCACCATGGCCAGGCGCGCGCGGTGCTGGCGCTGGACAGCAGCACCGCGCAGTCCTACCTCAGCTTCGCCCAGGCGGCGGCGCAACGGCATTACCTGTTCCTGACCCCGACCCGCGCGCAGGTGCTGGGCCTGGCCGCGCCGCAGGGCGCGCGCATCGCCCTGGCCGGCCAGTCCTACGACGCGCTGGCGGCGCTGGCCTACCTGCGCGACGGCGCGCTGCCGGCGCACTGGCTGCCGGGCGATGCGCTGGATGCCGGCGCGGTGGAGATCGCACGCCTGGGCCTGCTGTTGCCGGCGATGATCGCGGTGGACCTGGGCGCGGACAGCAGCGCCTTCCAGGGCTGCCAGTCGCTGCAGCTGGACGACCTGGAACACGGCTGCGCGACCACCACCGCCGGCAGCTACGAACTGGTGACCCGCACCCAGGTGCCGCTGCGCGATCTCGGCAGCAGCGAATTCGTGGTGTTCCGCGGCGGCGTGGCGCAGCGCGACCAGGTCGCGATCGTGATCGGCCAGCCCGACCTGTCCGCGCCGGTGCCGGTGCGGGTGCACTCCTCCTGCCTCACCGGCGACCTGTTCGGCTCGCTGAAGTGCGACTGCGGCGACCAGCTGCGGCATGGCCTGGCCAAGCTCAAGGAGCTCGGCGGCGGCGTGCTGCTGTACCTGGACCAGGAAGGCCGCGGCACCGGCATCGCCACCAAGATGCGCGCCTATGGCTACCAGCACGACGGGCTGGACACCATCGACGCCGATGCGCAGCTGGGGTTCGGCGCCGACGAGCGCCGCTACGGCGGCGCGGTGGCGATGCTGCGCGGGCTCGGCATCCAGCGCGTGCGCCTGCTGACCAACAATCCCTCCAAGGCCGAGCGCCTGCGCGCGGCCGGCATCGAGGTGGTCGAACGCATCCCGATCACCGGCGCGATCACCGCCGAGAACGAGGGCTATCTGCGCACCAAGGCCGCCCGTGCCGGCCATGCGCTGGATGTGGACGCGCTGATCCACGCCGCGCGCTGAGCCGCGACGGCGCAGCACCGGCGACGACGGCAGCGGCGCACGCCGAACGACCGGGCGTGCTGCGGACAGGGGTTTCCACGCCGCGCGCCCGCGCACGAAGCACGCCGGGCGCCGCCCGCGTTACGATCGGGACCTACGCGGCGCGCGTGCGCAGTGCCCGCCCATCGCTTCGAGAGCCCGCCGTGACCGCACCGCCGTCCCTGGACCCTTCCGCCGCCGCGCTTGGCGCCGACCCTCAGGCCGCCATCGCGTTCGCGCCTGCGGACGCCTGGCTGCCGCTGCCGCTGCGCGGTGCCTGGCTGGCCGCGCTCGGCGGCGGCTGCATGCTGGGCCTGTGCGTGCTGATCGGCGCGGCGATCTTCGGTTTCTCGCTGCACAGCCGCCAGGCCTTGCTCATCGGTGCCGGCGCCGCGGCGCTCGGCGCGCTGTTCGGCGCCTGCATCGGCTTCGTGCGCCATCGCCGGATCCGCTGGCGGCTGAACGCGCAGGGCCTGGACCTGCGCCGCGGGCGGCTGTGGCAGAGCGAAGTGCACGTTCCGATCTCGCGCGTGCAGCATCTGGACCTGCGCCGCGGCCCGCTGGAGCGCCTGGCGCGCCTGGCCACCCTGGTGGTGCACACCGCGGGTACCCGGCACAACGCGGTCGCCGTGCCCGGCCTGGACCAGGCCGACGCCGAGCGCCTGCGCGAACGCCTGGCGCACCAGCTCGACCACGACGACGACGCGCTGTGAGCGCCGCCCTGGACGCCGAGGACACCGCGGTCCGGCGCCTGCATCCGTGGTCGTGGCTGTTCGTGCTGCTGCAGCACCTCCGGCATTTCCTGCTGCCGCTGCTGGCGCTGCTGGTGTTCGGCGGGCGCGACGGCCGCAACGACCATGTCGACCAGCTGATGATGCTGCTGGTGGGCAGCGCGCTGATCGCGGTGTCGCTGCTGCGCTACCTCACCTACCAGTACCGCATCGGCCGCGACAGCCTGAGCATCCGCAGCGGCTGGCTGGAACGCAGCCTGCGCGAGATCCCGTTCGCGCGCATCCACAACGTGGTCGTGCACCAGTCGCTGCTGCATCGGCTGTTCGGCGTGGCCGAAGTGCGGCTGGAATCGGCCGGCGGGACCAAGCCGGAAGCGCAGATGCGGGTGCTGCGGCTGGACCAGGCGCTGGCGCTGGAGCGGCAGATCCGCCATCGCGCGCATGCCACCGAGACCGCGCCCGCGTCGGCGGACGCAGCGCCGGCCAGCGACGTGCTGTTGGCGCTGCCCACCTCGGAAGTGCTGCGCCAGGGGCTGATCTCCAACCGCGGCATGGTGGTGGTGATCACCGCGTTCGGCGCCACCTATCACCTGTTCCCCGAGCGCATGGTCTCCAATGCGATCGAGCACTACGGGCGGCAGTTGTTCGGCTACGCCAGCCACCTGCAGCTGGGCTGGATGGCCGGCGCGGTCAGCGTGGCGCTGATGCTGGCGACGCTGCTGCTGGTCATGCGCGTGCTGTCGATGGCGCTGGCGCTGCTGCAGTACCACGGCTTCCGGCTCAGCGAGAGCGAGCGCCGGCTGACCGTGGAGCGCGGCCTGCTGACGCGGCTGCGCAGCAGCGTGGCGCGGCGCCGGATCCAGGCCTGGACGCTGCACGAAGGCGTGCTGCAACGCCTGCTGCGGCGGCGCAGCCTGCACATCGACACCGCGGTGATGGATGGGCACGGCGAGGAGGGCCGCGCGCTGAAGGAATTGGCGCCGCTGGCGACGCCGGCCGCGTGCGACGCGCTGCTGCACCGGCTGCTGCCGCAGATCGCGTGGCCGCCGCCGCACTGGCAGGGGATCGCCACGCGCTGCTGGTGGCGGCTATGCCTGCCGGCGCTATGCCTGGTGCCGCTGCTGTGCGCCGGCCTGTGGCGGCCGTTCGGCGCCTGGGCCGCGCTGGCGCTGCTGTGGCTGCCGTGGTCGGCGTTCAAGGCCTGGCGCCAGGCGCAACGCATGGGATATGCCGTGGACGCGCGCTACGTGGCGGTGCGCGGCGGCTGGTGGACGCGCTGGTGGCGACTGGCCGAGATCGACAAGCTGCAGGCGCTGCAGCTGACCCGCTCGCCGCTGGACCGCTACTGCGGCACCGCCACGCTGTGGCTGGATACCGCCGGCGCCCGCCATGGCGAGCCGCCGTTGCGGGTGCGCCTGCTGCCCGAGGCCCAAGCGCAGGCGCTGTACCTGCAACTGAGCCGCGCGCTGGCACGGCGCCGGCTGCGCTGGTAGCGGCGAGCGCGGTACCCGGCCGCGCGCCGGATCAACGCGCGCCGCGGCCCCAGTAGCCGATGCGCCGGCGGATCTTCAGCTTGCGCCAGAAATTCCACGGCTTGCGCCTGGGATTGCGTCCACCCTCGGCGACGAAGTCGTCGATCGCGCGCAGCACGCGCTCGCTGGACTGCCCGTCGCGGTAGGGATGCAGGCCGTCCGCGAAGTCGCGGATCGCCGCCATCAGTTCCGGCGGCCGCGCCAGCGCGCGGCGGATCGCCGGCTCGAACTGCGCGGGGTCGTCGATGTCGATCAGCTGCGGGCCCGGGCGCCGGTTCTTGAACGTCACCACCGGCTTGTAGGTGAGCAGGAACTCGTTGAGCGCCGAGGAGGTGTCCGAGCACATCAGGTCCACCTGCGGGAACAGCTCCAGGATGTTGTCGTTGTCGGCGAAGCGCAGGTAGTCGTTCTCCAGCGCGCGATAGCGCGCCACCATCTGCGGGTCCATCTTCGGATGGAAGGTCACGATCCAGCGCCATTCGCCCGTGCGCGACAGCCGCGCGACCTCGTCGTGGAGGATGCCGGCCGCGCTCCACGACGGCGAGAACGTGGAGTGGTACAGGATCACCGGCGGCTGCCGCACCGGTGCCAGCTCGGCGCCGATCTCGCGCATGAACGGGTCGATCTTGGGGAAGCCGGTTTCCTTGACCGCGAAGTGGCCGAGCCTGCGCGCCAGCGCGCCGAACGCGGCGGTGTCGCGCGGGCCGGTGGTGCAGTACAGGTCGAAGAAACCGCGGACATAGATGTGCCGCGGCTTGCCGGCGTCGAAGCCGTGGAAGGTCTCGACCTTCACCCCGGGAAAGAAGTGCGGCACCGCGTTGCTGGAGGTGATCACCGCGTACGGATTCCACGCCAGCACTTCCTCCACGGTCGCCAGGTGGCGCTCGTCGGCGCTCAGATCGGCGGCGCCGGGACCGTCGAAGAACCACGCCGCCTGGTCGCCGCGCGCGCGGATCGCGGCCTGCAGCGGGCGCAGGATCGCCAGCGCATAGCGTTCGGATCCGTACAGCAGGTAATGCTTGCTCATCAGTGCTCCAGATCGTGCCGTTGCAGCTGCGCCCGCGCCTGCTCCACCGAGGCCGGGTTGACCTGCATCTCGTAGTAGCGCATGCGCTTGTACAGCGCGTAGCTGGCCGCGGTCTGCGCCACCACGAAGCCGCGCCAGCCATCGAGCACCGCCAGGCGCAGCAGGTAATCCTTGAGGAAGGCGCCGGCGAACACGAACGGGCTCTGCCACATTCTCACCGGCTTGCGCTTGTCGCGCCAGCCGAGCGCCTTCAGTTCGGCGTAGCGCAGCACCTTGAGCTGCTTGTGCACCAGGGTCGGGTTGTGCAGGTGGTTGAACGGCGGCGCGAACTCGGCGCTGGCGCCGTCGAAGCGCAGCGATTCGTGCACCCGCGCATCGCTCCAGCGCGCGCGGCCGCGGTGGTACAGCCGCGCCAGGCGTTCGCCGACCATCGGCCGGTACCAGCGCATCGGCGCACCCATGTACCAGGTACTACGCCGCAACCACACCGCGTCCAGGCGGTCTTCGGCCAGGAGTTGCGGCAGCCGCGCCAGGCATTCGGCGCGCAGCGCGTCGGACAGGAATTCGTCGGCGTCCAGCACCAGGATCCAGTCGTGCGCGGCCTGGGTGGAGGCGAAGTTGCGCTGCGCGCCGAAGCCCAGCCAGGCCTGCTCGACCACGCGCGCGCCGTGCGCGCGGGCGATCGCCGCCGTGTCGTCGCTGCTGCCGCAGTCCACCACCAGCTTGTCGGCGGCGAACGGCACGCTGTCCAGGCAGCGCGCGATGTTGGCGGCTTCGTTGTAGGTCATCACCACCAGGCTGAGCGGCAAGGTGGTCGCGGCGGCGTCGGCCATGGCGCTCGGTATCCGGGGCAGCGGTGCACCCTGCGGTCGCGGGGGGGGCGG
>NZ_JACSQX010000005.1:47940-82656 GCF_014836395.1 Xanthomonas bonasiae | reverse complement strand
CCAGATATGCGCCGACTTCAGCGGCGGCGGCGCGGACGGCGCCGCGCCGGTCGGCGGTGCGGGATCGGCAGTCTACCGGCTTCCGGCAGCGCCTTCAGCGGCGCCGGCACGCACGCGCGGCGCCTGCGCATCGCAGGCGGCCAGCCCGATCAGCACGCCGACCAGGGACACGTAGAAGCCGGTGGTGACCTGATGCGCGAACATCGACTGGGTCATGCCGCACAGGATGTAGGCGGCCACCACCATGATCCCGGTCGCGGCCGGGCCATGGAACTCGCGTCGCGGCCGTCGCCGGTACAGGCGCAGCAGCAGCCACAGCGGCACGCCGTAGACCAGCAGGATCAGCACGGTGCCGGGCAGGCCCTGGGTCGCGCTCCATTCGGCCAGGTCGTTGTGCGCATGGCCCAGATGGCAGCGCTCCACCCAGGTCTTGCTGCGGCAATCGGGCAGGCGCAGCATCGCGTTGTCGAAACGGCCCACGCCGACCCCGACCAGCGGATGCTCGACGAAGGTCGCCGCCGCCACCTGCAGCCGTTCGATGCGCGCCCCGGCCGAGGAATCGCTGTCGCCGCGCTCGTAGCGCTGCACGTCGTGGTGCAGTTCGGCCAGGCGGGTCTGCCGGGTCAGCGCCGGCACGCTCAGCACCAGGGTCGCCGCCAGCGCCGCGATCGCGCCCAGGATCGCCAGGCGCATGACGCCGCTGCGCCAGCGCACGCACAGCGCGGTGGCGACCAGCAGCAGCAACATGCCCAACCACACGCCGCGGCTACCCGTGAGCAGGATGGTGGCGCAGCCGGCGGCGAGCGCCACCAGCGTCCATGGCCAGCGCCCGGGCGGGCGGCAAAACACCGCCACCACCAGCAGCACCAGCACCACGTCGGCGAGCACGATCGCGTTGGTCCAGCCCTCGGCACGCGGCTGGCCCTGCAGCACCTGCACGATCGCCAGCACCAGGGTGGCGAAGATGCCCAGCAGCGCGCCCCACCACAGCCCCTGCCGCGGTGGGCGCAGCGCGTAGACCCACAGCGCGGTCCAGGGCAGCACCAGGAAGCGGGTGCGGTTGTCGATGTCCTTCAGCGCCTGGCCGAAGTACAGCAGGGAGAACACCGACAGCACGATCACCAGCAGCGCCAGCACGGTCAGCCAGCGCAGCGAGGGCTGCAGGCCGGACGCGGCGCGGCGCATGCGGCCCAGCACCAGCAGGCTGCTCGCCAGCAACAGCAGGCCGAACGGCAGCAGCCCGCCCGGCATGCTGACCACCAGGGCCGGCAGGCACAGCAGGCCCAGCGCGGCGCCCCACTCGGCCAACCGGTGGCGATGGGATGCGGCCGGCGGCCGCGCAGCATGGTGCGACGGGGCTTCTTCGGTCATCTAGGCGAGAACGGACGGGGGGACGGTGGGGGGCGATGATCCAAGTACGACCCCTAACCCGACCTGACCTGCACGCGGCCGGTCCCCGCCGGCGCCGACGTGGCCGGCGGCGGCGCATCGCCGAGCAGATCGGCCACCACCGCCTGCAGGCGCTCGCCGAACTCCTGCTGGCGCGACTCGAAGAACGTGCGCGCGGCAGTGCCCAGCGCATCGCATTGCATCGGCGCCAGGGCCAGAGCCTGCGCCATGGCCCGCTCGATGCCGGCCGCGTCGATGCGGTAGCGCACGCCGAAATTGTCCTCGCGCTCGCCGACCGGCTCGATCAGCACGCCGCGCTCGGCGGTCACCAGTTCGTTCATCGGCGCGCCGTTGGTGGTGATCACCACCGCACCGACGCTCAGCGCTTCCATGATGTAGTGGCCGAAGCCCTCGACCTCGGACGGGCACAGGTGGAAGCGATGCGCGTTCTGCAGCCGGCGCAGTTCATGCTGGTCCAGGTAGCCGGTCAGGTAGTCGATGTTCTCGGCATCGATCGGGCGCGATTTCTTCGCGCTCTGCACCACCGTCAGCCGCGGCCATTCCGGGTGCCGCGCCCAGGTCTGCAGCAGCACCGCGGTGCCCTTGGCCGAACTGCGCCCGGCCACATGCAGGCAGGCGCGCTCGCGCGGTACCTCCGGGCGGTAGCAGTCGTCGCTGCAGAAACCGATGAAGGTGGTCGCCGGACCCTGTGCGGAAAAAAGCTGCTCTGCCTGCCAGGTCTTGCACAAGACCCGTTGGAAACGCGGCAGCCAGCGCAGCCACTTGCGACGGAACCACTCCGGATTGGGAACCAGCACATTGCGCCTGCCGGCGCCCAGGCAGCGCGGATAGACCCGCTCCAGGAAAATCTGCAGGTCGGCGCGGCCGCGCAACAGGCTGCGCAGGGCCAGGCGCAGTTCGCGCAGGTGGTTGGCCAAACGCACGGTGCCGAAGCCGAGCACCTCCACCCGATAGCGGCCGCTGCTGCGCAGCGCCTCGGCGACCACCTGCAGGTCGCGGCTCAGGCCGCCGCCGTTGTCGCGGCTGATGACCCGGATCAGGCGCAGCGGCATGCCACGCCTCCCGCCCGCGCGGCGCCCAGATCGAGACCGAAGCAGGCGCGGCCGCGGCTCACTCGAAGCGGTCCTTGTCCTGCTCGCGCAAGCGGTCGCGGTCGCCGGTGGTGACCGTGCAACGGCCGTGCACGGCGGCGGCCGGCACCAGCCACCAGTTGCGGCGGTTGGATACGCCGGCCAGGGTGCTGGCGCGGCGATCGACGCAGCCGAGCATCGCCGCCTCCTGCACCAGCAGCCAGCGCCGCTGCGGCGCCTGCGCCTGCCAGGCCACGCCGCGGCGCAACTGCTCGTCCCACGGCACCACGAAACCGAAGGTGGTCGCGGCGCGGTCGGCCATCAGCAGGTTCTGTTCCTTCCAGGCCACCAGGCCCAGTTCCGCGTCCGGCCCGATGCGGCGGCCGGCCGCCTCCATCACCCCGCGCGCGGAGCTGGACGTATTGATCAGCGGATACACCAGCAGCCCCACCAGCACCCACAGCATGCTCAGCGTGGACACCATCGCCAGCTCCGGACGCCGCCGCGCGAACACCGCCAGGCTGGCCACGCCCCACAGGCCGAGCGCCAACAGGATCCAGGCCAGCGCCTGCACGGTCTGCAGATCGACGCCGCGCTGCTCCATCATCTGCGCGCGGAACCCGTGCCCGGCCAGGATCGCCGCGCCGACGCCGCCCAGCGCCACGGTCAGCACCACGGTGAACGCCAACAGCAGGCGCTTGACCCCGGTCTTGCGCAGCAGCCCCGGGATCAGCGGCGCCATCGCCAGGCACAGCATCGGCAGCGCCGGCAGGATGTAGACGTCGCGCTTGCCGGTGGGAATGGAGAAGAACAGTACGATCAGCGCCCACCACGCCAGCGGCAGCAGGTAGCGCGGATCGCGCCGGCGCAGGCGCCGCGCCCAGGCCGGGATCGCCCACGGCAAGGCCAGCAGCAGCGGCAGCCACATGCTCGGCATCACCCCGAAGAAGTAGAACGGCCCGTGCGGGTGATCCCAGGACCTGGCGTAGCGCCCGGCGGTCTGCCGGAACAGGATGTCGTCGAGGTAGGCGCGGTATTCGGGCTGGTGCGCCGACAGCGCCGTGGTCACCATCGGCACCAGCCAGATCGACACCGCGCCCAGGAACGCCAGCGGCCCCAGCCAGAAGCGCGGATTGCGCGCGCCGATCCTGACCCCGCGCCACTGCGCCAGCGATGCCGCCGCGGCCGGCAGCAGCATCAGCAGCGCCAGCGCGCCCACGCCCTTGGTGATCGTGCCCAGGCCGGCGGCGAACCAGCCCAGCGCCCACATCCGCCAGTCGGGTCCGCGCAGCACGTGGCGCAACAGGCCGTAGTTGGCCAGGGTGATGTAGAACACCACCAGCGGATCGATCTGCGCCTTCTTCGCCTGGTAGGTGAAGTGGAATGCGAACAGCAGCGCATACGCCGCATACATGCCGACCCGGCGCGTCCACAGGCGCCGGCCCAGGTCGTAGACGCAGGCCAGCGTGCCCAGCCCGGCCAGCAGCGACGGCAGCAGGAACGCCACCCGCCAGTTGCCGAACAACGTGTAGAACGACGCCTGCAGCCACATCAGCATCGGCGGCTTGTCCGAGTACAGCTCGGTGCCGCGGTGCGGGAACAGCCAGTTGCCGCTGTCCACCATCTGCTTGGCGACCAGCGCGAAGCGCGGCTCGTCGGCCGGGTGCGGATCGCGCAGGCCGAGGCCCGCGCCGAGCACCAGCAGCGCAAGCAGGGCCAGCAACCAGAATTCTCGGGACGCGCGGGTCTTCAGCATGGGACGGGATGATACCGGGGCCGGTTCACGCCGTCTTGCGCAGCCGCGCATAGAAGAACCCGTCGCGGTCCTGCTCGCCGGGCAGGCGCTGGCGGCCGCCGCCGGACGCGTGGCCGCAGGCGGCGCCGGGATCCTCGGCCATGGCGTCGGCGGTCCGCGCCAGGAACGCCTGCAGCTGGCGCGCGTTCTCGTCCTTCAGCAGCGAACAGGTGGCATAGACCAGCGCCCCGCCCGGCCGCAGCACCTGCCAGCCGGCATCCAGCAACCGCGCCTGCAGCGCCTGCAGCGCGACCACGTCCTCGCGCCGCCGGTGCAGCAGCACGTCGGGCTGGCGGCGCACGATGCCGGTGGCCGAGCACGGCGCGTCGAGCAGCACCGCATCGAACGCCTCGCCATCCCACCAGCTGTCCGGCTGCGCCGCATCGGCCGCCTGCAGCAGCGCCTGCGCGCCGGCACCGGTGCGGTCGAAGGTCTCGCGCACCCGCGCCAGGCGCCGCGGGTCCACGTCCAGCGCGGTCAGGCGCAGCGTCGGGTCGCGCTCGAGCAGATGCGCGGACTTGCCGCCTGGCGCGGCGCACGCATCGAGCACCCGCGCGCCCGGCGCCGGCGCCAGCACGTCGGCGACCTGCTGCGCCGAGCCGTCCTGCACCGACACCCAGCCCTCGGCGAAGCCGGGCAAGGCGCTCATCGCCACCGATTCGGCCAGGCGGATCGCATCGGCCAGGTCCGGTGCCGCCTGCGCGGCGATGCCGGCGTCGGCCAGCTGCTGCAGATAGGCGTCGCGCGTGCTGCGCTGGCGGTTCACCCGCAGCCACAGCGGCGCCGCCTGCTGGCTGGCGGCGAAGATCGCTTCGGCCTGTTCCGGCCAGTCGGCGTGCAGCGCATCGCGCAGCCACAGCGGCCAGCCGGCGTCGGCGGCCACCGCCGGCAGCCCATCGCGCAGCGCGCGGCGCAGCAAGGCGTTGACCATGCCGGCCTGGCGCGGCCGGTCCAGCGCCCGTGCCGCCTCCACCGTCGCCGACAGCGCCGCGTGCGGCGCCAACCCCAGCACGTCGAGCTGGGCGAAGCCGGCCATCAGCAGCGTGCGCAGTTCGGCGTCGCGCTGCGGCAGCTGCTTCTGCAGCCACAGCCGCAGCGCGGCCTCGTAGGCCGGGCGCCGGCGCAGCACGGCGAAGCAGATCGCCTCGACCAGGGCACGGTCGCGCGGATCGGGCAGCGCCGGCAGCGCGGTGGCCAGCTCGGCCTTCAGCGAACGGCCGCGGTCGATCACCGCGCTCAGTACGCGGGCGGCGACGACGCGGGGCGCAACGCCCGGCGGCGGCGGCGGCGGCGCGGCGGCAGGCGGCGCGGCAGGCGTCTGCGTCATGGGCGGTCGCGCTGGTTCAGGCCAGCACCGGCAGGTCGCGCCGGGCATTGAGGTAGTCGGCCGCGGTGATCGCCTTGCCGCCTTCGCGCTGCAGCACGCGCAGGCGCAACGCGCCCTGGCCGCAGGCGATGTCGATGCCTTGCCTGGAGGCGGCCAGCACCGTGCCCGGCGGCTGCGCATGCGCCAGCTCCAGCGCCACCGCGCCGTGGATGCGCACGCGCTCGCCGGCCAGCACCGCTTCGGTGACCGGCCACGGATTGAACGCACGCACCCGCAGCGCCAGCTGCGCCGCCGGCTGCTGCCAGTCCAGCCGCGCCTGCGCCTTGTCCAGCTTGTGCGCGTAGGTGACGCCGGCGTCCGGCTGCGGCTGCGGCACCGGGCGGATGCCGGCGCGCAGCAGGCCCAGGCCGTCGGCCAGCACCTGCGCGCCGAGCGCGGCCAGCCGGTCGTGCAGCTGCCCGCCGGTCTCGCTGTCGCCGATCGGGGTGCGCTGCGACATCAGCACCGGGCCGGTGTCCAGGCCCGCTTCCATCTGCATCAGGCACACCCCGGTTTCGCTGTCGCCGGCCTCGATCGCGCGCTGGATCGGCGCGGCGCCGCGCCAGCGCGGCAGCAGCGAGGCGTGCACGTTCCAGCAGCCATGGGTCGGGATCGCCAGCACCGCCTTGGGCAGGATCAGGCCGTAGGCCACTACCACCATCAGGTCCGGCTGCAGCGCGCGCAGAGTCTGCAGCGCCTCCGGCGAGCGCAAGGTCTCCGGCTGCAGCACCGGAATGCCGCGCGCGACCGCCTCCAGCTTCACCGGCGACGGCGTCAGCCCGCGGCCGCGCCCGGCGGGCCGGTCCGGCTGGGTATAGACCGCGACCACTTCATGGCGCTGCGCGGCCGCGCGCAACGACGGCACGGCGAAGTCCGGCGTACCGGCGAAGACGATTTTCATTGGGCGGGGATTCGGGATTGGGAATTAGGGATTCGCAACGGCAGGGTTCGGCGACCGGAAGGGAATCCGACTCGCGCTTACGAATCCCCAATCTCCAATCCCGAATCCCGGCCTTCAGGCCACGTGCTTGCGCGCCTTGGCCAGCTTCTTGCGCACCATCTCGCGCTTGAGCGGGGAGAGGTAGTCGACGAACAGCTTGCCGTCCAGGTGGTCCATCTCGTGCTGCACGCACACCGCCAGCACGCCGTCGGCGGACAGTTCCTGCGGCTGGCCGTGGCGGTCCAGGTAGCGCACGACGATGCTGTCGGCACGGGTCACGTCGGCATAGATGCCGGGCACCGACAGGCAGCCTTCCTGGTACACCTGCTCGCCGTCGCGCTGCACGATCTGCGGGTTGATGAACACCTGCGGGGTGTTCTTCTCCTCGCTGACGTCGATGACCATGAAGCGCTGGTGCACGTCCACCTGGCTCGCGGCCAGGCCGATGCCGGGGGCCTCGTACATGGTCTCGAACATGTCGTCGAGCAGGCGCTGGAACGCCGGCGCGGTCACGTCGGCAGGGTCGACCGGCACCGCCTTGGTGCGCAGGCGGGGATCGGGGAATTCGAGGATGGGAAGCAGGGCCATAGCGGTACCCAGATGGGGGCGCCGGAAAATTCGGCAAGACGTGGCAATTCTACCCCGTTCTGGCGCGAACGCTTGCGCCGCGCCCAGGGTTCTGGACTATAGTGCGCGGACCTGTTGGGGAATCAGGCTCCGCACTCATGTTCAAACGACTCCGTACGGTCGTCGCCGTGGCGATGCTTACCGTAGCGACCTATGCCGCTTCCGCGAGCATGGCTGCCGAACACCCTGACACCTACGTGGTGCGCAAGGGCGACACGCTGTGGGACATCGCCGGGCGCTTCCTCGGCAAGCCGTGGCTGTGGCCGGAAATCTGGCAGGCCAACCCGCAGGTGCAGAACCCGCATCTGATCTACCCCGGCGACGTGCTCAGCCTGGCCTACCTGGACCGGGTGGCGCGCGCCACGGTCAAGCCGGGCCCGCGCCAGGACGCGCCGATCGACGCGATCCCGCTGTCCGACGTCGAGCCGTTCCTGAAGAACCTGCGCGTGGCCGACAGCATCGACGAGCTGCCCTACGTGGTGGGCTTCGAGGACAACCGGCTGCGCGCCACCATCGGCCAGGTGGTCTACGCGACCGGGCTCGGCGACGCGCAGGTCGGGCAGCGCTACGCGGTGGTACGGCCGACCCTGCGCTACGAACTGCCCAGGCTCAGCGACGACCTGAACAACGAGGGACGCAGCACCCCGGGCACCGGCAACCTGTGGCAGACCTTCGTGGCGCCGGACAACAAGCGCCGCGAGACGCTGGGCTACGAGCTGGCCCAGGTCAATATCGGTACCGTCACCCGCGTTTCCGCCGACGATAGCCAGGCCACCACCCTGCTGCTGCAGGACAGCGCCCGCGAAGTGCGCGCCGGCGACCGCCTGATCGCGGTCCAGGCGCAGCCCTACGACCTGCAGTTCGTGCCGCATCCGCCCTCGGCGCAGGCGCTCGAGGCCGGGCTGCGGGTGCTGGCGGTGGCCGACGCGTTCAGCGCCGCCGGTCCGCGCGACGTGATCGCGATCTCCGGCGGCAGCCGCGAGGGCATCGACAACGGCACGGTGGTGTCGCTGTGGCGGCATGGCACCCGGGTCAACGACCGCGTGCAGCGCCCGAACACCTCGCGCGCCGACGACGGCTTCACCGGCGGCCGCGGCTCGGTGGCCTTGCCCGACGAATACGCCGCGCACGCGATGGTGTTCCGCACCTTCGACAAGGTCAGCTACGCGCTGGTGATGGACGGCGTCAAGCCGACCCGGATCGGCTACGACGTGAAGCACCCGGACGCGCGCTGACCCGCGCACGCGGGCAAGTCCTACATCCGCAACAGACGGCGCCCGAGGGCGCCGTCTGCGTTTGCGGCCTAGCCTGGGGCCCATGTCCGCCCTGCCCACCGACCACGCACACTCCAGTCCCGACCCCGCATTGCTGGCGCTGTCGCTGGCCGGCGGCGCCAGCGCCCCGCGCAGGCGCCTGCTTGAGCGACACGGCAGCCCTGCCGCCGCGCTGGCCGCCGGCGCGGCGGCCTGGCAGGCGGCGGGGCTGGATCCGGCGCAGAGCGCGGCACTGCGGCAGCCCGACCGCGCCGCGATGGACGCCGCGCTGGCCTGGCTGGCGCAGCCGCGCCGGCACCTGCTCGGCTGCCACGACCCCGACTATCCGGCGCTGCTGCTGCGCAGCCCCAACCCGCCGCTGGCGCTGTACCTGGAAGGCGACCCGGCGGCGCTGTGGCATCCGGCGGTGGCGGTGGTCGGCAGCCGCGCGCCCAGCGCCGGCGGCCGCGACAATGCGTATCGCTTCGCCCTGGCGCTGGCCACGTCCGGGCTGGCGGTGACCAGCGGCATGGCCGCCGGAGTCGATGCCGCCGCGCACGCGGCGGCGCTGTCGCGCCAGGACGGACTGACCGTGGCGGTGGTCGGCGACGGCGCGGACCTGGCCTACCCGCGCCAGCATGCCGCCCTGCGCGAGCGCATCGCCGCGCGCGGCGCGGTGGTCAGCGAGCATCCGCCCGGCACCCCGGCGCGGCCCAGCCACTTCCCCGCCCGCAACCGGATCATCGCCGGACTGACCCTGGCCACCCTGGTGATCGAGGCCGCCACCCGCTCCGGCGCGCTGATCACCGCGCGCCTGGCGGCCGAGGCCGGGCGCGAGGTGTTCGCGCTGCCCGGCTCGATCCACAACCCGCTGGCGCGCGGCTGCCATCGGCTGATCCGCGACGGCGCCGGGCTGGTGGAGAACGCCGAGGAGGTGCTGGCCGGGGTCGCGCCGCTGGCCGCGGAACTGGCCGACGCCTTGCGCGGGCGCCTGCGCGCCCCCACTGAGAGGATCGCCGACCACCCCGGCGCCATGCCGTCCTTCCCCGATCCGAACTACCAGCGCTTGTGGCAGGCGCTGGGCCACGACCCTACCTGTATGGATTCAGTGATCGCACGCACCGGATTGACGGCCGCGGCGGCCTCCTCCATGCTGCTGGCCATGGAACTGGATGGCTACGTGGCGGTCGAACGAGGTCGTTACACCCGCAAACCCTAGTTTCTTCACCTCCACAGCGTCTAGCGACGCAGGCCGAGGGGCAATGAAAGAGAGCATTCTGGATGTCCTGCTGTACCTGTTCGAACATTATTTCAGCGAGGATGCGGACCCGGTCCGCGATCGCGACTCCCTCCAGAATGGCCTGATCCAGGCTGGCTTCAGCCCCACCGAAATCAGCAAGGCGTTCGACTGGCTCGATGCCCTGGCCGACCAGCGGCCGGCCGTGCCGCAGCCGCGCATCGACGGCCCGATCCGCATCTACCATGGCCCGGAGCTGGACAAGCTCGACGTGGAATGCCGCGGCTTCCTGCTGTTCTTGGAACAGCACGGCATCCTCGACAGCGACCAGCGCGAGCTGGTGCTGGACCGTGCGATGGCGCTGGACCAGGACGAACTGGACCTGGACGACCTGAAATGGGTGGTGCTGATGGTGCTGTTCAACCAGCCCGGCGCCGAGGCGGCCTACGCGTGGATGGAAACGCAGATGTTCGTCGACGAGCCGGAGCCGGTGCACTGAGGCACTGACGGGCCATGCACGGATGCACGAGGAACCGGTCCTGAGCGCCTGGTACTACGCCGACGCGGCGCGCCAGCGGCACGGCCCGCTGAGCACCGCCACGTTGCTGGAACGCCTGCGCGACGGGCTGCTGGAGCGCAGTACCCTGGTCTGGCGCGAAGGCATGCCGGAATGGCGGCCGCTGCACGCGCTTGCCGACGAACTCGGCCTGTCAGCGACAGCACCGCCGCCCCCGCCACCGCTGCCACCAGCGGCGAGCGCCACTCCGACCATCCCCGCCGCGGCTCCACGCAACGGCCTGTCCGGCTGCGGCATCGGCGCGATCATCGCGGTCGTGGTCGGCGCGGTGCTGCTGGCGATGATCGGGATTCTCGCCGCCATCGCCTTGCCCGCGTATCAGGACTACACGCTGCGCACCAAGGCCACACTGGCGATCGGCAGCGTCACCCCGCTGAAGTCCCGGATCTCCGGCTTCGCCATGCAGCAGGGGCGCTGCCCGGTCAACGGCGATCCCGGCTTCGGCACCGCCGAGAGCTACGCCAGCGAATTCGTCGCACAGGTGCGGATCGGCCGTTTCGACAACGGCCATTGCGGCCTGGAAGCCACCCTGCACGCGCCCGGCAACGCCAAGCTGGATGGCAAGGCGCTGTGGCTGGACTACGATGAGCGGGCTTCGGCCTGGAAATGCAGTTCCGAGCTGGACGACCGCTACCTGCCCGCGCATTGCCGCGGCGGTTGAGCGGAAACGGATTTTTCGATCGCAACCCCGGGGAACAGGAATGAGTGAGTGGTACTACGCCGACGCCGCGCAGCAGCGTCACGGACCGATGCCCGCCGACGACCTGCAGCAGCGCTTCCAGCGCGGCGACGTCGGCCTGACCACGCTGGTGTGGCGCGACGGCCTCAGCGAATGGCATCCGCTGGCCGACTTCGTCGACGAACTGGGCCTGACCCAGGCGCCGGCGGCGATCGCGCCGAGCGACGCCGTCGAGGCGGCGCCGACGCCGCCCGCGCAGGCGTTGCCCGCGGCCTGGGCCGCGCCGGAATCCGACGCCGCAGCGCATTCGCCCTATGCCGCGCCTGCCGCCACGCTCGGCGAGGAGCCACGCTTCGTCGCCGGCGGCGAGGTGGTGCAGGCCGGCTTCTGGAAGCGCACCGCTGCCTATCTGATCGACGGCATGCTGGTGGGCATGGTCGCGCAGGTGATCCAGTTCGTGATCATGCTCGGCTTCTTCGGCTTCAGCGGCCTCGGCGGCGGCAGCACCCCGGATTTCGCCACCGCCGGCGGCATCGTCATGCTGGTGCTGGTGTACCTGGTGCCGCTGGGCATGTCGGCGCTGTACTTCGGCCTGTTCCACGCCTCGTCCAAGCAGGCCACGCTGGGCAAGATGGCGGTCGGCATCAAGGTGGTGCGCACCGACGGCAGCCGGATCAGCGTCGGCCGCGGCATCGGCCGCTATTTCGGCTTCCTGCTGAGCAGCCTGACCATCTTCATCGGCTTCCTGATGGCCGCCTTCACCGAGCGCAAGCAGGCCCTGCACGACATGCTCTGCGACACCCTGGTGGTGGACAAGTGGGCCTACACCGACCACCCGGAGTGGCAGCAGCACAAGCTGGGCACGGTCACCGTGGTGATCCTGTCGCTGTTCGGCGTGCTGATGGTCGGGATCCTGCTGCTGGTCATCCTGGCCATCGGCCTGGCCGCCAAGGGCGGCTGGCACTGACGGCCGGGACTCGGGACCGGGGAGACCCGGCGGACGGAAGTCGGCGAAGCCCCCATGCCGGAGACTTGATCGGGCGGTCGCGCTTGACAGCCGCCGCCGGACATGTCCACTAATAAAAAGAGACGCAGCTGAACGCCCGGGGTACCAGCCCCGGGCGTCGGCCTCTCTGAACACCGCAACGCTTCACTAACCGGAGCAATTGCGCCACCCTACCGCCCCCAGGGCGCCCGCCCCGCCCATTCGAAGCCCACCTCATCATGTCCAAGCACCTGCTCATCGTCGAATCGCCCGCCAAGGCCAAGACGATCAACAAATACCTCGGCAAGGACTTCCACGTCCTGGCCTCGTATGGGCACGTGCGCGACCTGATCCCGAAAGAGGGCGCGGTGGATCCGGACGACGGCTTCGCGATGCGCTACGCGCTGATCGAGAAGAACGAGAAGCACGTCGAGGCCATCGCCAAGGCCGCCAAGGTCGCCGACGACATCTATCTGGCGACCGACCCGGATCGCGAGGGCGAGGCGATCAGCTGGCACATCGCGGAGATCCTGAAGGAGCGCGGGCTGCTCAAGGACAAGCCGCTGCACCGGGTGGTGTTCACCGAAATCACCCCGCGCGCGATCAAGGAGGCGATGGCCAACCCGCGGCAGATCGCCGTGGACCTGGTCGATGCGCAGCAGGCGCGGCGCGCGCTGGACTACCTGGTCGGTTTCAACCTGTCGCCGGTGCTGTGGCGCAAGGTGCAGCGCGGCCTGTCCGCCGGCCGCGTGCAGTCGCCGGCGCTGCGCATGATCGTCGAGCGCGAGGAAGAGATCGAAGCCTTCGTCGCCCGCGAATACTGGAGCATCGGCGCCGACTGCCTGCACCCCTCGCAGCCGTTCGCGGCCAAGCTGGTCAAGCTCGACGGGCAGAAGTTCGAGCAGTTCACCATCACCGACGGCGACACCGCCGAAGACGCGCGGATGCGCCTGCAGAAGGCCGCGCAGGGCGCGCTGCACGTCACCGACGTGGCCAGCAAGGAGCGCAAGCGCCGCCCGGCGCCGCCGTTCACCACTTCCACGCTGCAGCAGGAAGCCTCGCGCAAGCTCGGCTTCACCACCAGCCGCACCATGCGCGTGGCGCAGAAGCTGTACGAAGGCGTGACCCTGGGCGACGAAGGCACGGTCGGCCTGATCAGCTACATGCGTACCGACTCGGTGAACCTGTCGCAGGACGCGCTGGCCGAGATCCGCGACGTGATCGCGCGCGACTTCGGCACCGGCGCGCTGCCGGACAAGCCGAACATGTACCAGACCAAGTCCAAGAACGCGCAGGAAGCGCACGAGGCGATCCGCCCGACCAGCGCGCTGCGCACCCCGGCGCAGATGGCCAAGTACCTGGACGACGATGGCCGCCGCCTGTACGAGCTGATCTGGAAGCGCGCGGTGGCCTGCCAGATGGTGCCGGCGACGATGAACACCGTCACCGTGGAACTGGCTGCGGGCAACGAGCACAGCTTCCGCGCCAGCGGCACCACGGTGATCGACCCGGGCTTCCTGGCCGTGTACGAGGAAGGCAAGGACCAGAAGGCCGCCGAGGACGAGGACGAGGGCCGCAAGCTACCGCCGATGAAGCCCGGCGACCGCATCCCGCTCGACCGCATCCATGCCGACCAGCATTTCACCGAGCCGCCGCCGCGCTACTCGGAAGCCTCGCTGGTCAAGACGCTCGAGGAATACGGCATCGGCCGCCCTTCGACCTATGCCTCGATCATCCAGACCCTGCTGTTCCGCAAGTACGTGGAGCTGGACGCGCGCCGTTTCCGCCCCTCGGACGTGGGCCGCGCGGTCAGCAAGTTCCTGTCCGGCCACTTCACCCGCTACGTCGACTACGACTTCACCGCCAAGCTCGAGGACGAGCTGGACGCGGTGTCGCGCGGCGAAGAGGAATGGCGGCCGCTGATGGAGAAGTTCTGGGGCCCGTTCAAGGAACTGGTCGAGGAGAAGAAGGAATCGGTGGACCGCTCCGAGGCCACCGGCGCGCGCGAACTCGGCACCGACCCCAAGACCGGCAAGCCGGTCAGCGTGCGGCTGGGCCGGTTCGGGCCGTATGCGGCGATCGGCAGCACCGCCGAGGACGCCGAGGACAAGCCCAAGTTCGCCTCGCTGCGGCCGGGCCAGAGCATGCACACCATCACCCTGGAAGACGCGCTGGAGCTGTTCCTGATGCCGCGCGCGCTGGGCGAGGACAAGGGCGAGGACGTCAGCGTCGGCATCGGCCGCTTCGGGCCGTTCGCCAAGCGCGGCAGCGTCTATGCCTCGCTGAAGAAGGAAGATGACCCGTACACCATCGACCTGGCGCGCGCGGTGTTCCTGATCGAGGAGAAGGAAGAGATCGCGCGCAACCGCATCATCAAGGAATACGACGGCAGCGACATCCAGGTGCTGAACGGCCGCTTCGGCCCGTACATCAGCGACGGCAAGCTCAACGGCAAGATCCCCAAGGATCGCGAGCCTGCAACGCTGACCCTGGAAGAAGTGCAGAAGCTGCTGGAAGAGACCGGCAAGCCGGCGCGGCGCGGCTTCGGCGCGAAGAAGGCCGCGGCGAAGAAGGAAGCGGCGCCAAAGAAGAGCGCAACCAAGAAGGCCGCGGCCGACGCCCCGGCCAAGCCCGCGGCGAAGAAGGCGGTCAAGAAGGCGGCAAAGAAGACCGCGAAGAAAGCCGCAAAGAAAGTGGTCAAGAAGGCCGCGGCCAAGCCCGCCTGATCCACCACCCCGCTCCTGCGGATGCCACATCCGCAGGAGCGGCGCCGGATGGCCGCAATCGCCATCCATCGCGCCAAGCGATCCGTTCGCGCTTGCCGCAATCGAGCTCCACCGGTGCATTCGGAAGCGGCGCCGCGCAGACCGGAACAACCGCAGCCGCCACAGCCTGCGCATCAGCCCCACCGCCTGCGCACCGCCCACGCCGCCCGACAGCAATCGAACCCGGAACCGGCAGCAAAGCGCGCTTCGCTCTTGCCAATCCCAAATCCCCAATCCCCGCTCTCCACAGCCGAATGGCTGGTCATCCCGGCCCTCCGGCATTGCCCCACAAAACAGCCTGCCGCATCATGCGCGCATGACCGATCTGTCGCTCAGCCAAGCCGTCGCCGCCCTGCGCCAGGGCGGTGTCGTCGCCTACCCGACCGAGGCGGTCTGGGGCCTGGGTTGCGATCCGTACGACCAGACGGCGGTGACGCGCCTGCTGCAGATCAAGCAGCGCCCGGTGGAGAAAGGCCTGATCGTGGTTGCCGCCGAACTGGAGCCGCTGCGGCCGCTGCTGGATCTGCCGGCGCTGCCGCCGGAGCGCCTGGCCGCGGTACTGGCCAGCTGGCCCGGGGCGCATACCTGGGTGCTGCCGGCCGCGGCGCAGGCGCCGCCCTGGATCACCGGCGCGCACCGCAGCATCGCAGTGCGGATCAGCGCGCACCCGCAGGTGGCCGCGCTGTGCCGCGCCTGGGGCGGCGCCCTGGTCTCGACCAGCGCCAACCGCGGCGGCGAGCCGCCGGCGCGGCAGCGCGCCGAACTGGATCCGCACCTGCTGGCCGCACTCGACGGCGTGGTCGGGGGCGAAACCGGCGGCCTGGCCCAGCCCACTCCGATCCGCGACGCGGTCAGCGGCGAGATCCTGCGCGCCTGAGCGCAGGGCGACTCCCTACCCACCTTCACTTTCCCTGGCCGGCGAAGGCGCGCAAGATGCGCGCATGCCCAGCCCCACCCGCCCTGCCTTGCTCCTGACCGCGCTGTTGCCGTTGGCCGGCGCCGCCTGGGCGCAAAGCACACGGACCACCAGCAGCGATGGCGCGCAAGGGTCGGTGCGCATCTACCGCTGCATCGGCAGTTCCGGCGCGGTCAGCCTGCAGAACGCGCCCTGCGAGAACGCGCGCCAGCAGCAGGTGCTGGACATGCAGCGCCCGCGCGATCCGCCGCCGCGCCCGACCACCACGCTCAGTACCGACCCGGCGCGCGACGCCGCGGCGCCGGCGCCGCTGCCGCAGCGCGAGATCCGCATCGTCACCGTGCAACCGCCGCAGCCGATGTACGAATGCGTCACCAGCGAGGGCCAGCGCTATACCAGCGACGACAACGAAGGCAATCCGCGCTGGGTGCCGCTGTGGACCGTCGGCTATGCCGGCAGCTATGGCTACGGCCATCGTCGTGGCGGTGGCGGTGGCGGCAATGGTGGCGGCGAAGGCGGCCACCCGCGCCCGCCGCGGCCGGTGTATCCCGGCGTCGGCGTGGTGGTCCCGGCCGGCAGCACCCTGATCCGCGACACCTGCAACGTGCTGCCGCCGCAGGAAGTGTGCGCACGCCTGACTGACCGCCGCTGGGAACTGATACGCCGCTACAACAGTGCGCTGCAGAGCGAGCGCCGCGCGCTGGAAACCGAACAGCGCGGCATCGACGCGCGGCTCGACCGCGACTGCGGCAGCGGCTGAGATGCGGGGCGGCGCCTGCCTCGCCGCGCTCCTGGCCTGCGCCGGCGCCGCGCAGGCCGAGCAAGTGGTGTTCTATCGCTGCACCGATGCGCACGACAACCTGACCGTGCAGAACCAGCCGTGCCCCAAGGGCATGCGCCAGGAAAAGAAACTCATGCAGGGCGTCGGCCGCGCCCCCACACTGGCGCCAGCGGCACCAGCCGCGCCGATACCGCCGGCCCCCGCACCGGCCGCTGCCGCCGCCACGCCCGATCCACCGTCGCCAGCGCCGGCAGAGACCGCGCCGCGCCTGCCGCCGCCCACGCTGTATGCCTGTACCACCTACGAGCAGCAACGCTACGTCGGCGAAACCGCCGAGCCGACGCCGCGCTGCGTGCCGTTGCGCACCATGGGCCTGGACGGCAGCCCCGACAGGACCGGCGGCAGCGCCTGCGAAGTGCTGCGCGACCGCTGCGAGGCGCTGCCGGAGGCCGGCGCCTGCGAAGCCTGGGCAACCTACGTGGCCGAAGCCGAGACGCACTGGCGTTTCGCCACATCCGAGCACGCCGAGCAGCTGCGGCAGGAATTCCTGCGTCGCCAGCACCTGCTGCAGGCGAGCAACTGCGGCGCGCCGGACTAGGGTGCCCCCGCGGATGTTCGATCCGACACTGCCCCTGCACCCGACACTGCCCCTGTAGGAGCGGCTTCAGCCGCGACAGGCATTGTCAGCAAAGCGTCGCGGCCGAAGCCGCTCCTACAGGGCGTGGCCGGCACTCGCCGGTCTACCGGCGCCCTAGAACCCGTAGCGCAGAAATCCACCGTCCACCGCGATGCATTCGCCGGTGATGTAGCTGGCCGCGGGCAGGCACAGGAAGCCGACCGCGGCCGCCACCTCCTCCGGCTCGCCGATCCGGCGCATCGGCGTGCGCTCGATCACCTGCTCGTAGTAGTCCGGATCCGACAGCGGCCCGGAGGTGCGGCGGGTGCGGATGTACCACGGCGCCACCGCATTGACCCGGATCCCGTCCTCGGCCCATTCGGCGGCCAGGTTGCGGGTCAGCTGGTGCAGCGCGGCCTTGGTCATGCCGTAGGGCGCGCCGCTGCGCACGTGGGTCAACCCGGACACACTGCCGACGTTGACGATCGCCGCGGACGCGTGCTGCGCCAGCAGCGGATGCGCATAGCGCGACAGCTCGAACGCCGAAAACAGGTTGGTCTCGAAGATGCCGCGCCACTCGTCTTCGGTGTAGTCCACCGCGGCCTTGCTCAGGTTGCCGCCGGCGTTGTTGATCAGCAGGTGCAGGCCGTCGGCATGGTCCTCGACCCAGTCCAGGATCTCGCGCCGGTCCTCGTCGTCGGCCACGTCCGCGGCCAGCGCCAGGATGCGCCGCTCCGGAAAGGCATCGGCCAGTTCGTCGCGCGCCGCTTCCAGCGCATCGATGTCGCGCGCCACCAGCATCAGCTCGGCGCCGAAGCCGAGCAACTCGCGCGCGATCGCCAGGCCGATGCCCGCGCTGGCGCCGGTGATCAATGCGGTCTGTCCGTCCAGCCGCCAACGTTGCTGCATCGCCTTGCCTGTCTGCACCGGGGTGGGCGTAGGATAACGCCCACGCTCAACGAGGTCGCTGCCATGACCGGTTCACTGCGCTTGATGACGTTGGCACTGTCGCTGCTGGCCGCGCTGGCCGCCTGCAAGCCGGCGCCGCCGAAACCGCCGGACAAGCCGCCCGAGCCGCAGGCCGGCGCGCTGCGCGCGGCGATCGCGCAGCCGCTGGACCGCGCCAAGCAGGCGGCCGCCGGCACCGAGCAGTCCGCCGCCGCGCAGAACGCGGCGATCGACGCCGCCACCGGGCAATGAAAAACGCCGGCATCGGCCGGCGTTCGTCGTTGCTCGCAGCGCGCCCGCCAGTGGCGGACGCGCCTGCATCAGGCCTGCATCAGAAACCGCAGAAGCAGTAGGCCAGCGCCTTGACCGGCGTCCCGTCGCGCTTGTCGGTCGCGTCCTGCACGAAGCGCAGCTGCGTATCCAGCTCCGGCATGCTGCGCGCCAGCACGGCGTGGGCCAGGGCCGAGTCGCCCAGCATCCACGCGCCCATGCGGCTGCCGGCGAAACCGCTGACGAACTGCGCGAACGGCGTGGCCGGCTTCTCGATGTAGCGCACGCGGTACTTGTCGCGATCGCCCAGCTTGGCCCGCGCGGCGGCATCGGCCACCGCGTCCTTGAAGCCGCCGAACGCGTCCACCAGGCCGCGTTCCTTGGCCTGCGCACCGCTCCACACGCGGCCGCGCGCGACCTGGTCGATGGCCTCGACCGGCTTGTTACGCGCCTGCGCGACCTTGCCGGTGAAGTCGGCATAGCCCTTGTTGATCACCGACTGGATCACCTGCCCGACCACCGGATCCATCGGCCGGGTGACGTCGAACGCACCGGCGAACCGGGTGGTGCCGACGCCGTCGGTATGCACGCCGATCTTGTCCAGGCTGCGGGTCAGGTTGGGGATCATGCCGAAGATGCCGATTGAGCCGGTGATCGTCGACGGGTCGGCGTAGATGCGATCGGCGTTCATGCTGATCCAGTAGCCGCCGGACGCGGCCAGATCGCCCATCGACACCACCACCGGCTTGCCGGCCGCCTTCAGCGCCACCACCTCGCGGCGGATCTGCTCGGAGGCGAACACTTCGCCGCCGGGCGAATCCACGCGCAGCACCACCGCCTTGACCGCCTCGTCGTCGCGCGCGTCGCGCAGCAACGCCGCGGTCGACTCGCCGCCGATGCGCCCGGCCGGCTGCTCGCCGCCGCTGATCTCGCCCGCGGCGACCACCACCGCCACCTGCGGCCGCGAATCCACCGGCGAACGGCGCAGGTCCAGCTGCTGCAGGTAGGCATCCAGATTGACGTTGCGGAAGCCGGTATCGGCATCGTCGTCGGCGACGCCGCGCTTGGTCAGCAGTTCCTCGACCTCCTCGCGGGTCTTCAGGCCGTCGACCAGCTTCTGCTGCAGCGCGAACTTGGCCATGTCGCCGCCGGCCGCGGCGATGCCTTCGGGCATCGTGTCGATGCCGGCGGAGATCTGCTCGGGCGCCAGCTTGCGCGCCTTGGCGATGTCGGCCACGTAGCGCTGCCACACGTCGTTCATCCAGAACAGGTCGGCTTCCTTGGACGCCGGCGAGGCCGCGTCGAGCACGTACGGCTCGGCCGCGGACTTGAACTCGCCGACCTTGAACAGGTGCACGTCCACGCCGAGCTTGTCCTGCAGGCCTTCGCGGAAGTACTGGCGGTAGCGGCCCAGGCCTTCCAGCACCACCGAGCCCATCGGGTCCAGGTAGACCTCGTTGGCCTGCGCGGCCAGCA
Organism: Xanthomonas bonasiae; assembly: GCF_014836395.1. Taxonomy (NCBI): domain Bacteria; kingdom Pseudomonadati; phylum Pseudomonadota; class Gammaproteobacteria; order Lysobacterales; family Lysobacteraceae; genus Xanthomonas; species Xanthomonas bonasiae. Next base: position 62,945 of record NZ_JACSQX010000005.1, on the reverse strand, counting down.
GGTACTGCGCCTGGCTCAGGCTGTCGCTGTAGGCCACGACCTGCTTGCCGGAAGCGCGCAGGTCCTGCAGCGCCGCGGACACTTCGCGCATCGAGGCGAACCCGCTCGGCTGCAGCTTGTCCAGGCGCAGCGCCACGCGCTCGATCTTCGGATCGGTCTTGGCCGCTTCCAGCACGCGGATCAGATCGCGCAGCTGGATCTCCTCGGCGCCCTTGTCGCCCATCGCCTTGGTCAGCGCGCGGCTGACCGGATCGGCGCTGAACTGCTCGACCAGGGTGCCTTCCGGCGCGATCAACAGCGTGGTGCGGTCGCGCAGCGTCTTGGCGCCATCGCCACGCGCCATCGCGAACACGATCGCCAGCAGGAGCAGCAGCAGGAAGCCGAAGAACACCAGGTTCAGGATCAGCCGGCGGGTAAAGTTCATCACATCCCACAGGCCAACGAAGAAGCTGGCGATGGGGCTGCGACGCACGGGTTGGTTCATGGAAAACTCCGGAAGGAAGGCGTCTTGCGCGCGTGCAGCATACCGGCTGTGCCGGCGCCGCACATGCGCCTGAAGTCAGGGGTCAGGCAGCCGCGGCGGCGAGCAGGCGCCCGCTGCTGAGCCGGAAGCGCGCGGCCATCATCACCGCGGCAGCGGTCAGGCCCAGGATCAGCCCGATCCACATGCCCTGCGGTCCCCAGCCCAGCCACAGGCCGAGCCCGGCGCCCAGCGGCATGCCCAGGCCCCAGTAGGAACACAGCGCGAGCAGCATCGGCACGCGGGTGTCCTTGAGCCCGCGCAGCGCGCCGGCCGACAGCACCTGCACCCCGTCGGGGAACTGGAACGCGGCCGCGTACAGCAGCAGCGTGGACGCCAGCCCGGCCACCGCGATGTCGCGGGTGTAGACGCCGACGATGGCGTCGTGGCCGAACAGCAGCACCAGCGCCGACAGCGCCTGGGTGCCGAGCACGATCGTATAGCCGGCCCAGGCCGCGCCGCGCACGCCGACCGCGTCGCCGCCGCCGGCGGCGCGCCCGACCCGCACCGTGGTCGCCTCGGCCACGCCCATCGGCACCATGAAGCACAGCTGCGCCACGTTGATCGCGATCTGGTGCGCGGCCGCCGGCACTTCGCCCAGCCGCGCGATCAGCAGCGCGGTGACGATGAACAGCCCGCCTTCCATCAGGATGGTGATGCCGATCGGCAGCCCGGTCTTCAGCAGCCCGCCGATCGCGCGCAGGTCCGGCGCCTCGAAGGTCGCGAACAGACGCAGCGGCGCGAAGCGCCTGGAGCGCGCCAGGTAGATGGCGAAACACAGCGCCTGCAGCCACATCATGATCGCCGAGGCCATGCCCAACCCGCCGGCGCCGCGTTCGCGCAGCCCGAACAGGCCGAAGGTCAGCACGTAGCCCAGCGGCGCCAGCACCAGCAGCCCGCCGAAGCCGAGCAGCATCGTCGGCAGCGTCCAGTGCATGCCCTCGCTGAGATAGCGCATGCAGAAGTACAGCACCATCGCCGGCACGCCCCAGCGGATCGCATGCAGGAAATCGCGCGCGCCGGGCACGATCTCCGGAGCGATGCCCAGCTGCGGCAGCGCCATCGGCATCACGCTCAGGAACGCGAACATCAGCACGCCCAGGCCCAGCGACAGCCACAGCGCCTGGCGGAACATCGGCCCGATCTGCGCATGGCGCTTGCCGCCGTCGAGTTGCGACACCGACGCGGTCAACGCGATCAGGGTGCCGATCGGAATCATCATCGGCAGCCACAGCAACGCGGTGCCGACCGTGACCGAGGCCAGCGTGCGGGTGCCGTGGTGGCCGGCGATCACGTTGTCGACGAAGCTGATCAGGCCGGCGGAGATGTGCCCCAGGACCAGCGGCAGGGCGAGCTGCGCGGTGGTGCGCAATTCGCGGCCCCGGACCGACGCCGGGGTGGAGGACGAAGACATTGCAAGACTCTGGCGATCCCGCCGACTGCGGCCGCGCAGGAAAGCGCCGGCGCCGGGTGGCGGAGGGGCGGCAGTTTAACCTGCGCGGCTGGTTGACGCAGGCTTCGGGACTCGGGACTCGGGACTCGGGACTCGGGACTCGGGACTCGGAGAGCGGAGAGCGGAGAGCGGAGAGCGGCGGATGCTGCGCTCAGCGCGCGGCGCGTTGGCGCAGCCAGGCCGCGCGCGCGTCCGCGCCTTGCGCCAGCAACTCGCGGCGCAGCGCCGCGCGCTCCTGCGGCGGGGTGCGCTGCGACAACAGCGCCAGGTGCTCGCGCTGCTCGGCCGGCAATGTGCGCAGCAGGCCCAGCAGCGCCGCACGCTGCGCGTCGGGCACATAGCCGAACAGCGGCTGCAACGCCCAGTACTCGCTGCCCAGTTCCGGGCCCAGCAACCAGCCGTGGCGTTCCAGCGCATCCAGTGCGGCGAATTGCGCGCGCAGCGTGTGCTGCTGCTCCACCGGCAAGCCGGCGAAGGCGCTGGCCACCTGGCGCAGGCGCGCCTGCACCGTGGCGTCCAGCGCCTCCCAGGCGGCCTGGCGCTCGCGCAACTGCGCCGGGGTCAGCGCCGGCGGCGGGTCGGCGGCCGCGGCTGGCGCCGCTGCGGCGCTGCCGGTGGCGGCCTGGGCGGCGGCGGCTTCGGCGAGGTCCTCCGCGCTCGGCGCGCTGCGCTCGATCCGTGCCGGCGGCGCGCCCGCCGCGTACCAGGCGAAGAAGTCCAGGTCGTAGACCGCCGGTTCCGGCAGCGGCGCCGGCGCGGCGGCCGGCAACGGCGGCGCGGTGGGCGCATCCGACTCGGCCGGCAGTTCCTCCACCTGCACCGGCCCGGTATCGCCCAGCGCCAGGCTCGAACCGGCGTCCGTCGCCGCAGGCCGCGACGGCGCCCGCCCCCACCACAGCGTCCCCAGCAGCGCCAGGGCCACCAGCACGACGACCGCGGCCGCCAGCCGTGGCCGGGTCAGCCCGCGCCCGCCGCCGCGACGGCGCGGACGGACCGCAGCAGGCGCCGCCGGCGTCGCCGCGGGTGTGGGCGCCGCGCCGGCGATGGCCGCATCGCGCAGGTGCGCCAGCGCCTGCAGCCGCTGCGGCGGCAGTTCGCGCAGGTGCTGCTGGGCGGCGTCGGCCAACGCGCGCCAGCCGGCGGCGTCCGGACGCCCGCCGGCATCGCGCGGACAGGCCCGCGCCAGCGCCTGCTGGTAGTCCTGGGTGGATTGGTTCAGGACCTGCGCCGCGGTCGGCTCGTCCAGCCCGGCCACGATCCGCAGCAGCAGCGCCAGGCGGTCGGCGGCGCCCAATTCCCCCAGGTGCGCCAGCGGCGCGGGCCAGCCGCTGCCGGCGGCGGTCGCGACCTGGCGCAGCGACGGCACCGCGGCGAGCAGCTTCCAGAAGCGCAGCGGCCAGTCGGCCATCGGCAGGGTCGCGGCATGGCTGCGGAACGCGCGCATCGCCGCCGCCAACGCCGGCGCGCCACGCTCGACGCTGCCGCTCTGCAACTCGGCCAGCACCGCGGCGCGGCGTTCGATGCCGCGCAGGAAGGCGGCCAGGGCGGGCGGTGCGACCGCGCCGTCGGAGGGGGGCGCGGCGGTCATCGGAACTCCATCATCGGCGCGATGATAGCGAGGCCGCCGCCGCGCCGCGCGCTTGACAACGGCGCGCCGATCGGCTGCTTCAGGCGCCAGCCGGGCGGATCGCGGCGACGGGTTGTGCACAGCGCCCCGGAGGCGCGGGCGGCGCCTCCTGTCAAGCCCCCGCGAAATCATGTTGCAGCCATGTTTCACGGCCAAGTTGTTGTTATTTATTGGATTTATCCGATTGGCGCTTTTTTGTCCAACTTGTGGCAGAGGCTTGTGAATCCGTCTTCACGGCGTGGAGCATCCCTTTCATGCACAGCTTTATCCACAGCGGGTGTGGATAAAATCGATTCTCCAAGCGGGGCAGCTATTTACGACTTGTTTATCACTTTGCGAGCAGCTATCGCGTGCAACTGGCGCTCCCTGCCGACCACCGCCGAGGGGGCATTGGCCCCCGTCCCCGACCGCTAAACTAGCGCCGATGCCGTCCCCTGCCGCCACCCTCCGCGTCGCCCTGCCGCTGCCGCTGCCGCAGCTGTTCGACTACCTGCCGCCGCCTGGCGACGACGCCGCCGACGCGATCGGTCGGCGCCTGCGGGTGCCGTTCGGCAATCGCGAACTGAGCGGGGTGGTCGCCGCGCTCGGCCAGGTCGAGGACAGCGAGGGCCTGCGCGCGGCGCTGGCCTGGCTGGACCCGGTGCCGCTGCTGCATGGCGAGCTGGCCGACTCGCTGCACTGGCTGGCCCGCTACAGCCATGCGCCGCTGGGCGAGGTGCTGGCGACGGCGCTGCCGGTGACCCTGCGCCGCGGCGAGGCGCTGCCCGACACCCACGCCTGGGCCTGGCGCCTGACCGAGGCCGGCGCCAGCCACCGCGCCCGCCCCGGCACCCGCCCGCACCGCTTCGCCGAATTGCTGCGGGCCGCGCCGCTGGACGAGGACCGCCTGGACCAGGCCATGGACGACTGGCGCAGCGCCGCGCGCAGCCTGGCCAAGCGCGACTTCGCCGAACGCATCGCGGTGCCGGCCAGCACCGCGGCGCCGCAGCCGCAGCCCGGCCCCACCCCGAACGACGAACAGCAGGCCGCGATCGACGCCATCGTCGCCGCCCCGGGCTTCGCCCCGTTCCTGCTCGACGGGGTCACCGGCAGCGGCAAGACCGAGGTCTACCTGCAGGCCATCGCCGCCTGCCTGGCGCGGGGCCGCCAGGCGCTGGTGCTGGTGCCGGAGATCGGCCTGACCCCGCAGACCCTGGCGCGGTTCCGCGCGCGCCTGGGCGTGCCGGTGCACGCGCTGCATTCCGGACTCACCGACAACGAGCGCGCGCGGGTCTGGGCCGCGGCCTGGCGCGGCGAGGCGCGGGTGGTGGTCGGCACCCGTTCGGCGGTGTTCGTGCCGCTGCCGCAGGCCGGCCTGATCGTGATCGACGAGGAACACGACGGCAGCTACAAGCAGCAGGACGGCATCCGTTACCACGCCCGCGATTTCGCCCTGGTCCGCGGCAAGGCGCTGGACGTGCCGGTGCTGCTCGGCAGCGCCACGCCGTCGCTGGAAAGCCTGCACAACGCCGCCAGCGGCCGCTACGCGCACCTGCGCCTGACCCGCCGCGCCGGCGATGCGCGGCCGCCGACGGTACGCGTGCTCGACGTGCGCAAGCGGCCGCTGCAGGACGGCCTGTCGCCGGAGGTCTTGGCCGGCATCGGCAGCGCGCTGGCCGACGGCGGCCAGGTGCTGGTGTTCAAGAACCGCCGCGGCTACGCGCCGGTGCTGCTGTGCCACGACTGCGGCTGGACCGCGCCGTGCCAGCGCTGCAGCACCCCGCTGCACGCCACGCCGATGACCGTGCATGCCGGCGGCCGGCGCCTGCAATGCCACCACTGCGGCGCGCGGCAGCCGGCGCCGCTGGCCTGCCCGGATTGCGGCAGCCTGGCGCTGCAGCCGCAGGGCATCGGCACCGAGCGCCTGGAGGAACGCCTGCTGCAGGCCTTCCCCGACGTGCCGGTGCTGCGCATCGACCGCGGCACCACCCAGCGCCGCGATGCGCTGGAGACGCAACTGGCCACGCTCGGCACGCAGCCCGGCATCCTGGTTGGCACGCAGATCCTGGCCAAGGGCCACGACCTGCCGCAGCTGACCCGGGTGGTGGTGGTCGGCATCGACGAAGGCCTGTTTTCGGCCGACTTCCGCGCCAGCGAGAAACTGGCGCAGCAGCTGATCCAGGTCGCCGGACGCGCCGGCCGCGCCGCGCGCCCGGGCGAGGTGTGGCTGCAGACCCACCATCCCGGCCATGCGCTGCTGGAGACCCTGGTGCACGGCGGCTACCACGCCTTCGCCGAGGCCGAACTGGCGCAGCGCGAGGCGGCCGGCTTCCCGCCGTTCGCGTACCTGGCGCTGCTGCGCGCCGAAGCCAAGCAGGTCGAACACGCCAACGCCTTCCTCGGCGCGGTGCGCGCGCTGCTGCCGGAGCAGGCCGAGGTGCAGCGTTTCGGGCCGATGCCGGCGCCGATGCCGCGCCGTGCCGGTTTCCAGCGCACCCAGTTGCTGTTGTCGGCGCCGACGCGGCGCGCGCTGCATGCGGTGCTGGACGCGGCGGTGCCGGCGATCCATGCGCTGCCGCAGGCGCGGCGGGTGCGCTGGTCGCTGGATGTGGATCCGCAGGATCTGTACTGAGCCGAGCGCGTCGTTCGCGTCCCGCTTTCTCAGCCCGGCAAACCCAGCACGTCGACCAGCTGCGCGCGCAGCGCGGCGCTGTCGCCGGCTTCCACGCAGCGCCACGCGCCGTCGTCCGCGCCCAGACCGCAGGCGGCGGTGGCGATCACCGGCTTGCCCAGCGCCAAGGCCAGCAGCACGCCACGCGGCTGTTGCTCGATCCAGGCCGGCAGCACCACCACCGCGGCCGCCTGCACGCCCGCGGCCATCGACGCGACCCGGCGCACATCGAAACCGCTCCAGAACTGCGGCGTCTCCTGCGCGCCTGGCGGCAACAGCAACTGCACCGGCAAACCGCGCAACGCCTCGCGCAGTTCGAACGCCCCCTTGCGCGCCAGCGCCGACGCCGCCAGCAGCACCTGCGCGGCAGCGCCATCGCCGCTGGGCGATGGCGCTGCGGGCGGCAACGGCTGCCGCCATTGCAAGGCGATGCCGCGGCTGCCGGCCAACGCCAATAGCTCGCGATGCGGGGTGATCCAGTGCCGCGCCTGCGCCAGCGCCGCGCGCTCGGCCTCGACCAGCCGCGGATCGGCGCGGAAATCGCGCAGCGTGGCGCTGTCGGGATGGCGCTGCGCCGCCACGTCCAGGCGCGCCTGCAGCAGGTGCATCGGCAGCGCGGTCATGCACACGTCCCAGCGCCGGCCCTGCAGTTCGCCGGCCAGCCACAGGCCCGGCAGCAGGCTCTGCGGCACCACCAGTTCGACATCCTGCGCGCCGAGCAGGCGCTGCAGCGCGCGCAGGCGGATGCGCTGCGCGCGCTGCCGCACCTGCGGCAACGGCAGCCCGCGGCGCAGCCACCAGCGTTGCAGCAACGCCGCCCGCACCGCGGCGACGCTGCTCCGGCGCAGCGCCAGCACCCGATCGCCCGGCTGCATGCGGCGCCGGCGGTCGTCGGCGAATTCCGGCCAGTCCTCGTCCACCAGCCAGGTGCGGCGGAGGCCCTGCGCGCTCGCCGGCACATGCCGGTGGCATGCCTCGCGGCCGCAACGCGTGCAGTCGTTCGCCGCCGTCGCTGCCGGCGCGCGCCGCAGCGGCAGCAACGGCAACGCGGCGACGGCCGGCGCGCCGCCGAGGATGCGCACGTGCAGGTCATCGCCATCCAGCCACACTTCCAGGCGCCATGCCGACTCCGCGCGCAGGCGCAGATCCACGTAGTTCCAGAACACCACCGCGTCGCGATCGCGCTCGGCCAGCGAGCCGGCGATCACCTGGGTATGCCGATGGCGCTCGACGATCTGCAGGCCCTGGCGCAACGCCGCGTCGTAGATCGCATTGGACAGCTGGCACAGGCCGCCGCCGATCGACGGCACCAGGCAGCCTTCACGCAGTTCGCGCCCGGCGGCGAAGCCGCGCCGGCGCGTGGCCCGGCCCAGCTGCCGCCAGAAACTGAAGGTGGCGCCGGCCGGCACTTCGATCCCGTGCAGCGCACGCGCGGCCACGCGCAGGTTGTGGATCTTGCCGGCGACCAGCAGCGGCGAGGTCTCCTCCGACTCCGGCCATAGCGCGGTGACCGATTCGGATACCGCCGCAGAGGCGATCGGCAGTCCCGCATCGCGGCGATGCCGGCGCGGTCCGCCGCGCAGATCGCGCAGTGCACGGCGCAGTTGCAGCACCCAGGTCTTCAGCGCGAACAGCAGGCCGCCCACCCGCGACGGCGTCGCCGCGGGCGAAACCAGAGGCCGATCCGTTGCTGTCGCTCGCATTCCCACGCGCCCTCCGCATCCCTGCCTGCGCCTGCCATCGCGCTACTATAGGGCCATGCCGTTCCAGCCCCCAGTTCCTGCACGGCGCCGCGACCGCTGCGTGCATCACGGCGCCGCGCCGCACCGCGTGCATGCAGCGTCCGCAGCCGTCGCCAGCGTGCCGACAGCCGCTTGCGCCTCGTCTTCGCGTCCTCCTGGAGTCCTGCATGGCTAGCCCGCCCGTGCCGCACCTGATCGTGGTCGGCGGCGGTTTCGCCGGGCTGTGGGCCACGCGCGCGCTGGCCAAGGCGCCGCTGCGCATCACCCTGATCGATCGCCGCAACCACCACCTGTTCCAGCCGCTGCTGTACCAGGTCGCCACCGCCGGCCTGTCGTCGCCGGACATCGCCGCGCCGCTGCGCCAGATCCTGCGCAAGCAGGACAACGTGGAAGTGCGCCTGGGCGAAGTGGTGCGCCTGGACAAGCAGGCGCGGCAGGTGCAGCTGGCCGACGGCGAGACGCTGGACTACGACTACCTGCTGGTCGCCACCGGCGCCACCCATGCCTACTTCGGCCACGACGAGTGGGCCCGGCACGCGCCCGGCCTGAAGACCCTGGACGATGCGCTGCACCTGCGCCGCCACCTGCTGCTGGCGTTCGAACGCGCCGAAGCCGAGAGCGACCCTGCCGCACGCGCGGCCTGGCTCAGCTTCGCCATCGTCGGCGGCGGCCCGACCGGGGTGGAACTGGCCGGCACCCTGGCCGAGATCGCACGGCATACGCTCAAGCACGAATTCCGCCGCATCGATCCGGCCGAGGCCAGGGTGCGGCTGATCGAAGCCGGCCCGCGCGTGCTCGCCTCGTTCCCGGAGCGGCTGTCGGCCAAGGCGCAACGGCAGCTGGAAAAGCTCGGCGTGGAAGTGCTGACCGGCGTGCCGGTGGCCGACATCGACGCCAGTGGCTATCGACTGGGCAGTACCTTCGTGCCCGCACGCACCGTGGTCTGGGCCGCCGGCGTGGCCGCCTCGCCGCTGGCGCGGACCCTGGACGTGCCGCTGGACCGCAGCGGCCGCGTGCAGGTGCAGCCGGACCTGAGCATCCCCGGGCATCCGGAAGTGTTCGTGGCCGGCGACCTGGCCGCCCTGCAGCAGGCCGACGGCAAGCCGGTGCCCGGGGTGGCGCCGGCGGCCAAGCAGATGGGCCGGCACGTCGCCGAAAATCTGTCGAAACGGCTGCGCGGCGAACCCGGCGACGCACCGTTCCGCTATGCCGACTACGGCAACCTGGCCACCATCGGGCGCATGGCCGCGATCGTGCATCTGGGCCGCCTGCAGCTGTCCGGCCTGCTGGCCTGGTGGTTCTGGCTGGCGGCGCACGTGTTCTTCCTGATCGGCTTCCGCAACCGCCTGGTGGTGCTGCTCAACTGGGCCTGGGCGTACTGGAGCTACCAGCGCGCGGCGCGCATCATCCTCGGCGACGACGAACGCCCGGCCGAGCCTGCGCCCGCGCCAGCGGAACCGCCAGCGGCCGCGTGACACCCCGCGGCGGGGCTGCGATCCTAGCCGCCCCTTGCCGCTGCGCAGTGCCGTCTTGGCGACCTTCCTGTTCCTGCTCGACCTGCTCGGCACCTTCGTGTTCGCGATCAGCGGCGCCACCGTCGGCGTGCGCCACCGCCTGGACCTGTTCGGCGTGCTGGTGCTGTCGTGCGCGGCCGCGGTCTCCGGCGGCATCGCCCGCGACGTGCTGATCGGCGCCACCCCGCCGGCTGCGCTCGGCGACGCGCGCTACCTCGGCGTCGCCTGCCTGGCCGGGCTGCTGACCTTCTACAGCCACAACACGGTCGAGCGCCTGCGCAACCCGGTGCAGATCTTCGACGCGCTCGGCCTGGCGCTGTTCGCGGTGTACGGCACCAGCAAGGCGCTGGCGTTCGGCCTGGGTCCGCTCAGCGCGACCCTGCTCGGCATGCTCAGCGGCATCGGTGGCGGCATCGTCCGCGACCTGCTGGTGGCGCGCACGCCGGTGGTGCTGCAGGCCGAGCTGTACGCGGTGGCGGCCTTGCTCGGCGGCGGCGTGGTCGCCGCGGCGCACGCGCTGCACCTGCCGCAGCCGTGGGGATTGGCGATCGGCGCCACGCTGTGCTTCGGCCTGCGCTTCATGGCGATCCGCTACGGCTGGCATCTGCCGGTGGCGCGGCCGCCGCCGGAGCCGTAACCCGCAACCCGGGCGGCCGCAATGCGGCTCGGCAGCGCCGGTCTTCGCTCGAATTGGCACAACGAAAAAGGCCCGGAAAACCAGGCCTTCTTGCTTGGCGGATCGATCATCCGCAGTTGGGCGCACACTCACGCCACGAACAACGCCTTCATCTTCTTCAGCGCGTTGGCTTCGATCTGGCGGATGCGCTCGGCCGACACGCCGTACTCGTCGGCCAGCTCCTGCAGCGTGATCTTGCTGTCGGCATCCAGCCAGCGGCGCTTGATGATGTCGCGCGAACGCGCATCCAGTTCGGCCAGGCCTTCGCGCAGCAGCTGCAGCTGGTTGTCCTCACTGTCGGCGCGCTCGTAGGCCTGCGAGGGATCTTCCTCGGCGGCCATCAGGTAGGCGGCCGGCGACGGCGGCGCATGGTCGTCGTCGTCGTCGGACGGCGCATCGAACCCGATGTCGCGGCCGGACAGGCGCGACTCCATCTCCAGCACCTCGCGCTCGGACACGTTGAGGTCCTTGGCGACCGCGGTCACTTCCGCCGCGTTCATCCAGCCCAGGCGGGTCTTGGACTTGCGCAGGTTGAAGAACAGCTTGCGCTGCGCCTTGGTCGTGGCGACCTTGACGATGCGCCAGTTCTTCAGGATGTACTCGTGCATCTCGGCACGGATCCAGTGCACCGCGAAGCTGACCAGGCGCACGCCCATTTCCGGGTCGAAGCGCTTGACCGCCTTCATCAGGCCGATGTTGCCTTCCTGGATCAGGTCGCCCAGCGGCAGGCCGTAGCCGTTGTAGCCGCGGGCGACGTGGACCACGAAGCGCAGATGGGAGTGCACCAGTTCGCGCGCCGCATCCAGGTCTTCCTGGTCGCGGTAGCGCACCGCCAGCGCGCGTTCCTCTTCGGACGTCAGCACCGGGATCTGGTGCACGGCGCCGATATAGGCATCCAGCGAACCGAGCGGACTGGGGATCGGGAGGTTGTTGGCCACCAGCGCGGTGGCAGGTATGGTCTGGCTCATAGGGCTCATCTTAGCAGTCAACTAACTAGACTGCTGGGTACAGTAAAAAGTTCCTGCGTTCCGTTTATGGAACATTCGAATCAGGAAACGGACTGTGACAGAAGCCACTGGAACGCTGGAAAGACAGGCGTAACCGGTTACGAGCACCAAAACTAGCACCCGGGCTGCGAAATTTGCGTACACGCGGCGCGCTCCGGGCGACGCCGTCGAACCACGGTTCAGCCGCCGGCCAAGGCCGGGTCCAGCGCCGCGCGCGGCGGCAGGCTCCAGTCGATCGGCGTGGCGCCGCGGCGCCGCAGGTACTCGTTGGCCGCGGAGAAATGCTTGCAGCCCAGGAAGCCGCGGTGCGCCGACAGCGGCGAGGGATGCGGCGCCTTCAGCACGCGATGGCGGCGGGTGTCGATGACCTTGCCCTTGGCCTGGGCATAGCTGCCCCACAGCAGGAACACCAGGCCTTCGCGCTCGCGGTTCAAGGTCTCCACGACGTGGTCGGTGAAGCCCTCCCAGCCCTTGCCCTGGTGCGCGCCGGCGCGGCCTTCCTCGACCGTCAGCACCGCGTTGAGCAGCAGCACGCCGCGCTGCGCCCACGGCAACAGGCAGCCGTGATCGGGACGGCGGATGCCCAGGTCGTCCTCGATCTCCTTGTAGATGTTCAGCAGCGACGGCGGCACCGGCACCCCGGGCAGCACCGAGAAGCACAGCCCATGCGCCTGGCCGTAGCCGTGGTACGGATCCTGGCCGAGGATCACCACCTCGACCTGGTCGAACGGGGTCGCGTCGAACGCGGCGAAGATCTGCCGCCCGGGCGGGAACACGCGTGCGCCGGCGGCCTTGCGCTGGCGCAGGAACGCGGCCAGTTCGCGCATCTCCGGGCGCAGCAGCCAGTCGCCGACCCGCGCCTTCCACGAGGGTTCCAGTTGGATCCGGGTGTCGTCTTCGCTACTCATGCAGGTTCGGCAGATCGGTCAGAAGGTCACGGCAGTGTCGTTGAGCTTGGCCAGGCGCAGCTGGAACAGCACCTTGGTGACCAGCAGGCGCTCCTCGATCGGCTTCTGCACCAGATCGTTGGCGCCGGCGCGCAGCAGTTCGGACTGGTTGTGCGGATTGCTGTCGCCGGTCATCACCAGCACCGGCATGCGCCGCTTGCCGTAGGCGAAGTCGATGCGGATGCGCTGCACCACGTCGCGGCCGTTGAGTTCGCCCTTCAGGGTGACGTCGGTCAGCACCAGGTCGATGCGGCGGGTGGTGCGGCCCAGCGATTCGGCGGTGAGCAGCGCGAACGCGTCCTCGGCGGTCAGCACGTGCACCACGTGCAACTCCTGCCGCTCGAGCATGCGCTTGGTCGCCTCGGCCACCACGCGGCTGTCCTCGACATAGAGGATGGTGGCGCCGACCACCGGCTGCGGTTGCACGTAGCCGCGGATGAAGGTCGCCAGCGCCTCGTGGCCCAGCGCCTTGTCGAAGTAGTCGGTGACGTATTCGGTGAAGCGGCGTTCGACCAGGTGCTGCTGCGCATCGCCGGAGACCACGATCACCGGCACGTAGGCCTGGCCGGCGGCCTCGCGCACGCTGCGCGCCAGGGCCAGGCCGTCGCCGTCGGGCAGCGCCAGCGAGGTGGTGACCAGGTTCACCGGGCCGGCCTCCAGCGCGGCGCGCGCCTCGGCGATGCTGGCGCAGCCGACCACTTCCACATCCGGCAGCTCGCGGTGCAGCACGTCGGCGATCAGCTTGCGCACCAGCTTGGAGCCGTCCACGACCATCACCCGCGGGGCGTCGCTGATCAGGTGCTTGAGCTCGTGCCGGGACATGCGCGCCTCAGGTATCGGTGGGACGCGTCTGGCGCAGGAAGTGGCCGGTCACCAGCCAAGCGCCGAGCCAGCCCAGCAGCAGGGTGCCGAGCAGCACGAACGCCGAGTGCAAGGCGTCCAGCCCGTGCAGCGCGAAATGGCTGCCGTAGCTGTCGGCCAGTTCCGCCAGCGGCGGCCCCAGCGCCAGCCCGGAAGCGGCGATCAGACCCAGCGCCAGTACCCCGGCGCCGAAGCCGTACCAGGCGCCCAGGTACAGGAACGGGCGGCGGATGAAACCGTCGCTGGCGCCGAGCAACTGCAGCACGCCGATTTCCTCGCGTCGCGACTGGATGTCCAGGCGCACGGTGTTGCCGACCACCAAGGCCGCGCCGGCGCCGAGCAGCACCGACAGCACTTGCACCAGGCGCTCGCCGAAGCGCAGCCAGCCGTCCAGGCGCTTGCGCCACAACGCGTCGTGCTGGACCAGGTCGGCCTGCGGCAGCGCGCTCAGCGAGGCGGCCAGCTGCGCGTCGTCGGCCGCGGCCGGGGTGACGATCAGCAACGTCGGCAGCGGGTTGTCGTCGAGCGCGTCCAGCGCCTCGCCGAGCCCGGCGCTGTCGCGCAGCTCGGCCATGCCCTGCTCGGGCGTGCGCAGCGCCACCGCGGCGACGTCGGCACGGCCGCGCAGGGTCGCGGCCAGCGCGTTGGCCGCGGCGGCATCGATGTCGGTCTTCAGGAACACGTTGATGTCGCGCGACTGCTGCACGCTGCCGGCGAACTGCTTGAGGTTGTCCAGCGCGATCGACAGCCCCAGCGGCAACGCCAGGGCCAGGGCCATCACCGCCATCGTCAGCAGCGTCGCCCACGGCTTGCGCATGGCGCGGCCGAGGCTGTAGACGATGCTGTGCAGGTGGTGGTCCCACCACACGCCCAGGCGCGAGGGCGCGGCGGCGCCGCCGGCGTTGCGTGCGCTCATTCGGCCAGGTCCTGCGGGGAGATGTCGTCGGCCAGGCGGCCGTGGTCGAGGATCAGCACGCGCTTGCGCATCTGCTTGAGCAGCGCCAGGTCGTGGCTGACCACCAGCACGCTGGTGCCGCGCGCCGGCAATTCGGCGAACAGTTGCATGATCTCGGCGGCCAGGGTCGGGTCGAGGTTGCCGGTGGGCTCGTCGGCGACCAGCAGGCGCGGTTCGGCGACCATCGCCCGGGCGATGCCGACGCGCTGCTGCTCGCCGGCCGACAGCTGCGACGGCAGCGCCTTCTCGCGATGGCCCAGGCCCATCCGCTCCAGCACCGAACGCACGCGCTTGCCGATCTCGGCGCGGCGGGTGCCGCGCAGGATCAGCGGCAACGCCACGTTCTCGGCGATGCTGCGGTCCATCAGCAGGCGGTGGTCCTGGTACACGACGCCGACCTCGCGTCGGTGCAGCGGCACGCGCCGCCCGCGCACCTTCAGCAGGTTGCGCTCGCCGAACAGCACCGCACCGCGCGACGGGCGCTCGCTGAGGTGGATCAACTTGAGCAAGGTGCTCTTGCCCGCCCCGGAATGGCCGGTGACGAACAGCATCTCGCCCTCCTCCACCTGGAAGCTGACGTCCACCAGCGCCTCGTGGCCACCGGCGTACTGTTTGCTGACATTGTCGAACCGCAGAACGCTCATCCGGCGATTATGCCGGAGCGGCCCGGGTTTTCGTCCACCGTGCGCGCGCCGCGAACGGTGGAGGACCGGTTCATCAGGAGCTGGAGACCAGCGAACGCAGCTTGCGGCCGAGGCGGGTCAGGAACGAATCGTTCGCCGCGGCGGCCGGCGCGGCGGCGCGCTCGCCCTGGCGCGCGGCCCTGACCTGCACCGGCTTGGCCGGCGCGTCGCTGGTGGCGACGGTGGCAGGCGCCGCACCCTCGGCGCCTTCCAGCGGACGGCCGCCGCGACGACGCCGGCGCTTGCGCGGGGCGCGCTCGCCGTCCGCCGCAGGCGCGCCGTCGACGGCGGGGCGGGCCGCCGGCTTGGGCGTGGGCGCCGCGACCACTGCGGCCGCCTCGGTGGCGCCCCCACCCGGCCCTTGCGCAAC
>NZ_JACSQX010000005.1:0-47930 GCF_014836395.1 Xanthomonas bonasiae | reverse complement strand
GGCGGGGGGCGCTGCCGCGGCGTCGGCCGGGCGCGGGGTACGCGGGCGCCGCGGCTTGCCGTCGGCACCGCGCGCTTCGCCGCGGCCGCCGGCACCGCCAGGACCGCTGCGGCCGCCGCCGGGCTTGCCGCGGCTGCTGCCGCCGCGCCGCTGCTCGTCGGCCTCGCGCTGCGCGCGCGCCTCGCGGAAGATGTCGCCGATGCTCTCGTCGGCATCCGCGTCGACCTCGACCGCTTCGCCTTCGACCACCGCGCGCGGAGTGCGCGGCAGCGCCACCAGCAGTTCGGCGGTGACCGGCTCGACCGGGATCTTCTGCTCGATGTAGGCCTCGATGTCCGGCAGGCTCATCGCATAGCGCTCGCAGGCGAAGCTGATCGCGTCGCCTTCCTCGCCCAGCCGCGCGGTGCGGCCGATGCGGTGCACGTAGTCTTCGGCGTCGAACGGCAGGTCGTAGTTGTAGACGTACTTGACGCCGTCGATGTGCAGGCCGCGCGCGGCCACGTCGGTGGCGACCAGGATCTCCAGCTGGCCCTTCTGGAAGCGGTTGAGCAGGGTCTCGCGCTTCTTCTGCGGCACGTCGCCGGACAGCACGCCGACCCGGTAGCCGTTGCGCTCCAGCGAACGCGCCACGCGTTCGACGAAGGCCTTGGTGTTGACGAACACCATGGTGCGCGCGCCCTCGCTGCGCGACAGCAGGCCCAGCAGCAGGGTCAGCTTCTCCTCGTCGGAGGGGAAGTAGATGCGCTGGCGCACGCGCGCGGCGGTGATGCTCTCGGTCTCGACCACGAGCTTTTCCGGCTCGTTCATGTGCTCGTAGGCCAGCTCCAGCACGCGGTGGCTGAGCGTGGCCGAGAACAGCAGGGTCTGCCGGGTGCCGCGCTCGGGCATGCGCCGCAGCAGGAAGCGGATGTCCTTGATGAAGCCCAGGTCGAACATGCGGTCGGCTTCGTCGAGCACGCAGATCTCGCAGGCGTGCAGCGACACCACTTTGTGCTGCTTGACGTAGTCGATCAGCCGGCCCGGGGTGGCGATGATCACGTCCACGCCCTGCTGCAGCAGTTCGCGCTGCTTGTCGTAGTCCACGCCGCCGTAAACCAGCGCGAAGCGCAGGCCCAGGTCGGCGCCGAACTTGACCGCGTCCTTGTGGATCTGGATCGCCAGTTCGCGGGTCGGGGCCAGGATCAGCGCGCGCGGATCCTCGGGCTTGCGGTCGGCCAGCGCCGGGCGGCTGAGCAGGCGGTTCATCACCGTCACCAGGAACGCCAGGGTCTTGCCGGTGCCGGTCTGGGCCTGGCCGGCCACGTCGCGGCCCGGCAGGGCCACCGGCAGGGTCAGCGCCTGGATCGGCGTGCAGCGGGTGAAGCCGGCGCCTTCGAGGCCGGCCAGCAGCGCCGGTTGCAGCTCGAACGCGGAAAAAGTCACATCGGTCAGCGGTTTGTCGCTCATCATTCCATCTTCGTCAGGCCACCCCGCCCGAAGCGTAAGGTCGCGGCTTGCATCGGCCCCGGCAGCGTCGCACACTGGCTACTTCCATGCCGGGTCGCGCGACAGGGGGAATCCCTTGATTTCGCCGCGCAATGCCCCAGTTTACCGCAATGCGGCGGCCACCCGGTCCGGCCGGTCGCATTGGCCCAGGAGATACCCCTAGTGAGCGATAAGGTCCTACACGTCGGCGACGCCGATTTCGATACCGCCGTGCTGCAATCCGGCGAGCCGGTCCTGGTGGACTTCTGGGCGGAATGGTGCGGCCCGTGCAAGATGATCGCCCCGGTGCTGGACGACCTGGCCGACACCTACGACGGCAAGCTCAAGGTGGCCAAGGTCAACGTGGACGAGAACCGCGCCACCGCGATCAAGTACCACGTGCGCTCGATCCCGATGCTGCTGCTGTTCAAGGACGGCAAGGTCCAGGCCACCCAGATCGGCGCGGTCGGCAAGGGCCAGCTGACCCAGATGATCGACAAGACCCTGGGCGGCGCCGCGGCCTGAGTCTGTCGCCGGCCGTTCCGGATCGGAGCGGCCGCTGTGATACCGGCCTGCAGCGACGCTGCCGGCCGGCTGAATCGCCCGGTAACGCCTGCTTGCCGTGGTTGCGTGGCGATGATAGTGTCGGCGCATCCGGTGGCATTCGCGCACCGCACCCCCTCTGGAAGATTCTCTTCTAGACCCCTTCCCAACCCGTTTGCCCCCACGCTGGGCGCTCGCACTCATAGCGAGGAATCACCACTTGTCCGATAACACCACCACCGAACCCGGGAGCGTCGACGCCCCCGCCGAGAAGCGCGCGCGCAAGCCGCGTGTCAGCAAGGCCGTCGCCGGCGCTGACGGCGGAGCCGAGCACGGCGCGCCGGCGCAGCCGAATCTGCCGCTGAACCCGGCGCCGGCCCAGGCCGACGCGCCGCGTCCGGCGCCGCAGGAACGCCAGGAGCGCGCCGCGCCGCAGGAACACGCGCAGGCCCCGTCGCAGCAGTCCCAGCCCCAGTCCCAGCCCGCTCCCGCCTCCGGCGGCGATGCCCAGGGCCAGGGCGGCGGCAACCAGAACGACGGCGGCGAGCCGCGCGAAGGCGGCAACCCGCGCTTCAACAACCAGAATCCGCAGAACCAGAACAACCAGAACAACCAGCAGGGCAATCGCCGCGACCGCTTCCGCAATCGCCGCGATCGCGATCGCAACGGTGGTGGCGGTGGCGGTGGTGGTGGCGGCGGTCGCTTTCCGGACAACGGCCTGCCCAACGACAACGGCGCCAACGAAGTGTTCGTGCCGCGCCCGCACGCCAACGTGCCGGAAGGCTTCCCGATCTACTCGCTGAGCGACCTGAAGCGGATGCCGGCGCAGAAGCTGCTGGACATCGCCGAGCAGCTCAACATCCAGGACGGCGTGGCCCGCGCGCGCAAGCAGGATGTGATCTTCGCGCTGCTGAAGGTGCTGACCCGCCACGGCGAAGGCGTCGCCGCCGACGGCGTGCTGGAAATCCTGCCGGACGGCTTCGGCTTCCTGCGCGCGGCCGAGGCCAGCTACCTGGCCGGCCCGGACGACACCTACATCTCGCCCAGCCAGATCCGCCGCTTCAACCTGCGCACCGGCGACCACCTGTCCGGCCGCATCCGCTTCCCGAAGGACGGCGAACGCTACTTCGCGCTGTCGATCGTCGACACGATCAACGGCGAGCCGCTGGAAGCGAGCAAGAACAAGGTCCTGTTCGAGAACCTGACCGCGCTGTTCCCGCGCAAGCGCTTCACCCTGGAACGCGGCAACGGTTCCTCGGAAGACATTTCCGGGCGCATCCTCGATCTGATGGCGCCGCAGGGCAAGGGCCAGCGCGCGCTGATCGTGTCCCCGCCCAAGGCCGGCAAGACCATGCTGATGCAGCAGGTGGCCACGGCGATCACCACCAACCATCCCGACGTGCACATGATCGTGCTGCTGATCGACGAGCGGCCGGAAGAAGTGACCGAAATGCAGCGCACCGTGCGCGGCGAGGTCATCTCCTCCACCTTCGACGAACCGGCCGCGCGCCACGTGCAGGTCGCCGAGATGGTGATCGAGCGCGCCAAGCGCCTGGTCGAACACAAGAAGGACGTGGTGATCCTGCTCGACTCGATCACCCGCCTGGCCCGCGCCTACAACAACGTGGTGCCGTCCTCCGGCAAGGTGCTCAGCGGCGGCGTGGACGCCAATGCGCTGCACCGCCCGAAGCGTTTCTTCGGCGCGGCGCGCAACGTCGAGGAAGGCGGCTCGCTGACCATCATCGCCACGGCGCTGGTGGAAACCGGCAGCAAGATGGACGAGGTGATCTACGAAGAGTTCAAGGGCACCGGCAACAGCGAAGTGCACCTGAACCGCCGTATCGCCGAGAAGCGCGTGTACCCGGCGATCGACATCAACCGTTCCGGCACCCGTCGCGAAGACCTGCTGATCGAGCCGGAGCTGCTGCAGAAGATCTGGATCCTGCGCAAGCTGCTGCATCCGATGGACGAGATCGCGGCGATGGAATTCCTGCTGGACAAGATGAAGAACACCAAGTCCAACGACGAGTTCTTCGGTTCGATGAAGCGCTGAGTCCAGCGCCGGCGCGACCCGGACGCCCCGCTTCGGCGGGGCGTCTGCGTTTGTGCGGGGCCATCTGCGCGAGCCGCGGCCGCGGCGCTCCGGCATCGCGCGATCCGACCGGTTTTCGACATGCCGCTGGCGATGCTGGCCCGGTCCCGATCCGGCGTGCCGCCCCATGCAGTCCACTGTCGCCAAAGTCGCACCGGTCACCCTGGCGTTCTGGGCGATGAAGATCTGCGCCACCACGCTCGGCGAGACCGCTGGCGACCTGCTGTCGATGACCTGGGAGGTCGGCTATGCGCTCAGCAGCGCCGTGCTGCTCGGCGTGTTCGCACTGTCGCTGTGGGCGCAGTTGCGCGCGCGCCGTTTCCGCCCGTGGCTGTACTGGTGGGTGATCCTGACCACCAGCACCGCCGGCACCACCGTGTCGGACTACATGGATCGCAGCCTGGGGCTGGGCTATGCGCAGGGCGCGCTACTCCTGAGCGGCGGCCTGGCATTGACCCTCGGCGCGTGGTGGCTGAGCGAACGCAGCCTGTCGGTCGAGCGGATCGATGGCGGCCGCGCGGAAGTCTTCTATTGGGTGGCGATCCTGTTCTCCAACACCCTCGGCACCGCGCTGGGCGATTACCTCGCCGACGACTCGGGGCTGGGCTTCCTCGGCGGCGCATCGCTGATCGGGGCGACGCTGGCTGCGATCGCGCTGGCCGGCGCGTTCACCCGCATCGACCGCGTGGCGCTGTTCTGGGCCGCCTTCGTGCTGACCCGACCGTTCGGCGCTACGCTCGGCGATCTGCTGACCAAGCCGACGGCGCAGGGCGGACTGGATCTGGGCACTGTCGGCGCGTCGCTGGTGCTGGCTGGGATCCTGGTCGCGGTGCTGTATGCCAGCACTCGCCATCGCGCGATCGCTGCGACCACCAGGTAGCTCTCGGCGCTGCAGGAAAACGCCCCGCGACGCGGGGCATGTTCCATCGAAACCGGACACCGGCGCCGGGAGCGCCGCCCGGCGCGTTCAGCCGCCCTGCTGCAGCGGCGTCAGCAGGCGCGGGCCGTTGTTGTCGACCATGTACACGCCGCCGGCCGACAGCGTGTCGGGCGAGAAACCCGACGCGTCCTTGCCGGTGTCCCAGGGCGCCCGCGCGCGCGGACCGGGGACATAGCTGATCCAATGCCCGTAGCTGCTGTCCATGCCTTCGTTGGGCTGGTCGCGCAGCGAATAGTTGACCGGAACGCGCACCGCCCAGTACGGCTTCGACACGTCCTCGCCTTCGGTCGGCGGGCGGAACGTCCACTTGCGCGCCGCCGCCAGTGCGCTCTGGGCGAAGATCTCGCGCAGCTTCTTCATCTCGCCCTCCGAGCCGACGATGCGCAGGTTGACCTGCTCGACCGCGGCATCGGCGACAGTGCCGTCGCGCGCCACCTTGAGCACCAGGTACGCCGAGCCCGACGCGCCCACCCGGTACGCCGCTTCCGGATAGGACGGCGGCGCCATCTTCAGCGACGTCACCGCGCGCGGATCCTTGGGATCGTAGGCGGCGAAGCTGGCATGGCGGATCTCCACCTGATAGCTGTCGCCCTGCTGGCGCTTGGCCACGATGCGCAGCGTCATCGGCGCGCGCGCCGGCACCGGCTTGCCGTCGCGCAGCGCCGGTTCGAATTTCCACTGTTTCACCGAATCGCGCACGAAGCGGATCACGCCCTCGGGCAACCTGTCTTCCCGATCGATCGCCAGCGCCGAGACCGCGCCGTCGGGCTCGATGTCGATCTTGCCGGTCACCAGCAGGCTGTTTTCGACCTGCTTGCGCACCGCGCCCGGCCCGGCGCCGGCGGCGAACGCGGTGGCGGCGAACAACACCAACAGCAGGCCGCCCCAACGCCACATCGAGATTCCTGACTTGCGGTGCATCGCGCTGTCCTTTGCATGGATGAGGCGCCGATTACAACGCAGCAGGCTGACACAGACAAGTCAGGCCGGCAGGTCAGGCCAGGCGCAGCGATTCCGGATACGGCGGCGCGTCCGGATAGTCGTCCTCGCGCAGCCGCGCCTGCAGCTCGCGCCACCATTGCGGGTCGAACAGTTCGCCGTGCGCGCGCTTGACCGCCTCCAGCGACGCGGCGGGCAACCCCATGAACAGCGCGAAGCGCTCCGGGAACACGTCGCGCGCGGCGACGTGGAACCAGGGTTCGGCGGACATGGCTTCCTCGTCGTTGCGCGGCTGCGGCCAGTCGCGGAAGGTGCAATCGGTGACCAGGCACAGTTCGTCGTAGTCGTAGAACACGGCGCGCCCTTGCCGCGACACGCCGAAATTCTTCAGCAGCATGTCGCCGGGGAAGATGTTGTTGCGCGCCATGTCCTTGATCGCCTGCGCGTAGTCCAGCGCCGCCTCGCGCGCCGCCTCGGCGGTCTGCTCGCGCAGGTACAGGTTCAGCGGGCGCAGCCGCCGCTGCACGTAGCACAGCTCGAAGATCAGATCGTCGCCATCCTCGCGCAGGCTGCGCGCGCAACCTTGCAGCAGCTCGGCGAGCAGCGCCGGCGCGAAGCGCGCGCGCGGGAAGCGCAGCGAACGGTAGGGCTGCGCGTCGAGCAGGCGGCCGACCCGGTCCAGGTTGAACACCAGCGCGTACTTGTCCTCGACCTGCTCGCGGCTCATCGTCTTCGGGTAGGCGAAGCGGTCGCGGATCAGCTTGAACACCAGCGGGTAGCTGGGCAGGGTGAACACCGCCATGACCATGCCCGGCGTGCCGTCGGCGTGCACCAACTGCTCGTTGGGCTGGGCCTGGAAGTGACGGAAGAAGGTACGGAAGCGCTCGGTTTTGCCCTGCTTGGCGCGGCCGAGCATGGTGTACAGCTCGTCGATCGGTTTGTGCGGCAGCAGGCTGCGCAGGAACACCACCGCGTCGCCGACGGTGGCCAGGTCGGCCTGGAAATAGCTGCGCGAGATGCCGAACAGCTGCGCCACGTCGTTGCGCCTGGTCAGCACCGCCTCGGCACGAAGGCCGTCGGCGTCGTTGACCAGTGCGATCACGCACGGCGAGAAGCGGTGTTCGCCGAACACGCGGCCGACCAGGTAGGCGCGGCGCTCGCGGTAGAACACCGTCTCCAGCAGTTCGATGCCGCGCACCGGTTGCTCGCCCCAGTGCGCCAGGTCGTCCTGCAGGCGCACCGCGATGGCCGCGGCGCAGCGCGTGCGGTGCGCGTACGGCACGTCGAACGGGTAGTCGCCGAGCACGCGCACGAACGCATCCACCGGCCGCGTCTCGGAGACCACGTAGTTGTGCCGCGCCACCGGATGGGTGATCGCGTCGGTGGGTTCGATGTCCAACGCCACGAACTCGATCCGCGCATCCACGCCCTGGGTACGGAAGAAGCGCCGGGTCAGGGTGTTGTAGAAGGTCTTGTACAGCTCCTGGTCGATCAGCCCGTGCAGTTGCGCGGCGAAGCTGTCGCGCACCTGCGCCCACAGCGTGCGGTCGTGGGTCTGGCCGAGCAACAGCGTGCGCAGGCGCAGCATGCACTCGTCGATGCACTGGTCGTACAGCGCGATGCGCTCGACCGCGTCGTTGCGCGCGGCGTTCCAGTCGCGGCTCTCGAAGCGGCGGCGGGCACGGCGGCTGATCTGCGCGAAGCGCGCGTGGTAGTCCTCGAAGGCGTCGCGGATGCTGCGCGCCACGGGGTCGGCGCGGGGTTCGGCGGGCATCGGCGGCGCGGGCGTGTCGGTCATGGCCGCAGTCTACCCGCGTGCACGGCGGCGCACGCGCGTGCGACAGACGAGAACCATCGCGCGCGCTGCTGCACCGCACGATGGCTGCGCTGTCGCCATTGCGCTGAGGCGATGGCGCAGTCGGGCGGCACGCGCACAAAAAAACCCGGCCGACGCATGCGCGCCGGCCGGGTTCGGTTGACGGTCTCGCTAGCTGACTACTACGCCGTCAGCGTCGCCAGCGCGGCGTTGAACGTCGCGCTCGGCCGCATCGCTTCGCTGACCAGGGCCAGGTTCGGGCGGTAGTAGCCCTGGATGTCGACCGGCTTGCCCTGCACGCCGTTGAGTTCGGCGACGATGGCCGCCTCGTGCTCGGCCAACTGCTTGGCCAGCGGTGCGAAGCGCGCCTTCAGCGCCGCGTCCTCCTCCTGCGCGGCCAGCGCCTGCGCCCAGTACAGGGCCAGGTAGAAATGGCTGCCGCGGTTGTCGAGTTCGCCGACCTTGCGCGAGGGCGACTTGTCGTTGTCCAGGAACTGGCCGTTGGCCTGGTCCAGGGTCCGCGCCAGCACGCCGATGCTCGCGCTGCCTTCGCGCTGGCCCAGATGCTCCAGCGACGCGGCCAGGGCCAGGAACTCGCCCAGCGAATCCCAGCGCAGGTAGTTCTCTTCGACGAACTGCTGCACGTGCTTGGGCGCCGAACCGCCGGCACCGGTCTCGAACAGGCCGCCGCCGGCCATCAGCGGCACGATCGACAGCATCTTGGCGCTGGTGCCCAGCTCCATGATCGGGAACAGGTCGGTGAGGTAGTCGCGCAGCACGTTGCCGGTGACCGAGATGGTGTCCTCGCCCTTGCGGATGCGCTGCAGCGAGAAGGCGGTCGCCTCCACCGGCGACAGGATGCGGATGTCCAGGCCCTTGGTGTCGTGGTCCTGCAGGTAGCGCTCCACCTTCTGGATCATCAGCGCATCGTGCGCGCGCTGCGGATCCAGCCAGAACACGGCCGGGGTCTCGCTCAGCCGTGCGCGGCTGACCGCCAGCTTGACCCAGTCCTGGATCGGCGCGTCCTTGACCTGGCACATGCGCCAGATGTCGCCGGCTTCGACCGCATGCTCGAGCAGCAGCTTGCCGCCGGCATCGCTGACCCGCACCACGCCGTCGGCGGCGATCTGGAAGGTCTTGTCGTGCGAACCGTACTCCTCGGCCTTCTGCGCCATCAGGCCGACATTGGGCACGCTGCCCATCGTCGCCGGATCGAACGCGCCATGCCGCTTGCAGTCCTCGATCACCGCCTGGTACACGCCGGCGTAGCAGCGGTCCGGGATCAGCGCCTTGGTGTCCTGCAGCTTGCCCTCGGCGTTCCACATCTTGCCGGAGTCGCGGATCATCGCCGGCATCGACGCATCGACGATCACGTCGCTGGGCACGTGCAGGTTGGTGATGCCCTTGTCGGAATTGACCATCGCCAGCGCCGGGCGCTGCGCGTACACCGCCTGCAGATCGGCTTCGATCTGCGCGCGCTGCGCGTCCGGCAGGGTGGCGATGCGCGCATACAGGTCGCCGATGCCGTTGTTCGGATCGAAGCCGACCTGCTTCAGCGCCTCGGCGTGCTTGTCCAGCACGTCCTGGTAGAACGCGCCGACCACCACGCCGAACATGATCGGGTCGGAGACCTTCATCATCGTCGCCTTCAGGTGCAGCGAGAACAGCACGCCCTGCTGCTTGGCATCGGCGATCTGCGCCTGCACGAAGCTGGCCAGCGCGCGCTTGCTCATCACTGCCGCGTCGATGATCTCGCCGGCCTGCACGGCGGTCTTTTCCTTCAGCACGGTCACCGCGCCGTCCTTGCCGACCAGTTCGATTTTGACGTTGCCGGCCTGCTCGATCAGCACCGAGCGCTCGCTGCCGTAGAAATCGCCGGCGTCCATGTGCGCCACATGCGACTTGGAGTCGGCGCTCCACGCGCCCATGCGGTGCGGGTGCTTGCGCGCATAGTTCTTCACCGACAGCGGCGCGCGGCGATCGGAATTGCCTTCGCGCAGCACCGGATTGACCGCGCTGCCCTTGACCCGGTCGTAGCGCGCCTTGGCCTCTTTCTGCTTGTCGTCCTGCGGCTCGTCCAGATAGTCCGGCAGCGCGTAGCCCTGCTGCTGCAGTTCCTTGATCGCGGCCTTGAGCTGCGGCACCGAGGCGCTGATGTTGGGCAGCTTGATGATGTTGGCTTCCGGCGTGGTCGCCAGCTGGCCCAGCTCGGCCAGGTCGTCGGCGATACGCTGATCCTCGCGCAGGTATTCGGGGAACTGCGAGATCAAGCGGCCGGCCAGCGAGATGTCGCGGGTTTCCACGGCGATGCCGGCGGTGCCGGCGAAGGCGGCGACGATCGGCAACAGCGACTGCGTCGCCAGGTACGGGGCTTCGTCGGTGAGCGTGTACAGGATCTTGGGCGTATTCGACATGAGTGACGTAGGCTCTCTTGCGATTCGGGAAGGACACGTTGCCGCGAACAAGACTGCGGGTGGCACGGCGCGGACGGCGTGCGGAGTGCAGCGCTTGCGACGCAGGGAAACCCTGCGACGGCGATGGCATGACGGCCGCCGATTGTCGCGTTTTCTGCGGGCCGGAGAAAGCGCTTGCATGGAACGGTGGAGATCGCCGGCACCGTAACGGCGCATGCGCTTGCACTGCGTGCGGCATGGCGCAGCGGCGATGGCTTGCGTTGGCTCGCAGGACAAATTCCGCCATCGCTTGCGGCACAAGGCGACGCGCCTTCCCTGCGCATGCGTATGGAACACGCTGCAGCGCATGCCGATGCCATCGGTGGCGCAGCGACGCGGGCACGCCATGCGCCGGCGCATGGTCGCAGCGGGGCATGCGGTGCGGCGTGCGCGGCGCCACGCGCGATGCAGGCATCGGCGATAGGCGCCTTGCGTGTCCCGGCACGCACGTTCGCCCATAAAAAAGGGCGCAGTCTCGCGACTGCGCCCAGCGTGCCGCGCCGGCCGGGAGAGAGTCGGCTGGCGCGATCCGTGACTGCGGTGTCCCTAGCGGGACGCGATGCGCATCACTTGACTTCGAATTCCTGCGCCGTCCCGGCCGGCTGGCCGTTCACGGTGACCTCGGCCTTGTACTTGCCCGCCGGCCAACCCTTGGCGTTGGTGAACGAGACATTGGTGGTTTCCGCACCGGCCGTGGTCAGCGTCGCGCTCTGCTCGCCGGCGGTCTGGCCATCCTGGAACAGCAGCTTGGCGCCGATCGCGGTGTTGGTGGAGGACCCCTCGGTCTTCACCGAGACGATGATGGTGTCCTTGCTGCTCAGCGTGGTCAGCGGCGCCACCGTCTTGTCGGCGCCGGCGGTGTTGCCCACGGTCACCGACGCGACCGTGACCGCGCCGGCGTTGGCCGCGGCGGGCGCCGTCTCTGCCGGACCCGGCATCGCCTCGGTCGGAGCCGACGAGGTCGGATCCGGCGTGGCGGTCTGGCTCTGCTCCTGCTTCTTGCAACCGGCCAGGGCCAGCGTGCCGACCAGCGCCAGCAGCAGCGGAGAGGTGAATGTCTTCGAATGGATCTTCATGAGGTGGTGCTCCTTGGATGGAATGACGGATCGCGCGCGTGGTTCGGCGCGTCAGGCGCGGGCAGGCAGCTTCAAGGTCTGCCCGGGATAGATCTTGTCCGGATCGTCGAGCACGTCGCGGTTGGCTTCGAAGATGCGGGTCCAGGCGTTGCCGTCGCCGTAGTGCAGCTTGGCGATCTTGGACAACGAATCGCCCGACTTGACCACGTAGACCTGCTGCACCTGTTCGGCGGTGGTGTCCACCTGCGCCTGCACTGCGGAGAAATCCGCCTTCGGCGTGACGTCGGCGGTGGTGTCCACCTTGGCGGTGACTGCCGAAAAATCGGCGCGCTTGTCGCTGTTCATCGCATGTGGCTCCGTGCGTGGATGGGATGCCACCACGGTTGCACAGGATTTGTTAAAAGCGGATCGCGCAGCCGTGAACGGCGTTGGCCCGATTCAGCCCCCGCGCTACTGGCGCGGGTCGCGGTGGAAGGCGATCGGCTCGGCCACGTCGGGCGTGGCGCGCCAGGGATTGATGTCCAGGCCGCCGCGGCGCGTGTAGCGCGCCTCGACCTGCAGCGACTGCGGGCGGCAACGCGTCAGCAGGTCGTGGAAGATCTGCTCGACGCACTGTTCGTGGAAGCCGGCATGCTCGCGGAAGCTGATCAGGTAGCGCAACAGGCCTTCGCGGTCGATGCGGCCGCCGCGATAGCGCACGCACAGTGTGGCCCAGTCCGGCTGGCCGGTGACCGGGCAGTTGGACTTGAGCAGTTCGCTACTCAGCGTCTCCTCGACGATGTCCTCGGCCGCGGCGAGCAGGAACTGCGGACGTGGCGGGCCATAGCAGTCGATGGCGATGTCCAGCACATCCAGCGACTCGCCGTCGCCCAGCGGATCCACCGGCGGCAGGCCGAACTCCATGGTCACGTCGGCGCCGGCGCGCGCCGACAGGTCGGTGACGATGCAGGCGCGCACCGCTTCGGCGCTGTTGAAGCGCATCGCGTTGAGCGAGTTGAGATAGAGCTTGAGCGACTTGGATTCGATCAGCTGCGGCGAGGTGCACGGCACCTGCAAGGTGGCGGTGGCCACGCAGGGCTTGCCCTGCGCGTCCAGCCAGCCCAGTTCGTAGGCATGCCAGCGGTCGAGGCCGAAGAACGGCAGCGGCGCGGCGTCCAGGCCGATCTCGGCGCGGCCCCCGGCGCGGGGGATCGGGAACAGCAGCGCGGGGTCGTACTGCGAGGGATACGCGACCTCGCGGCCGAGACTGGAATCCTGGGGGGTGTTCATGCCGGCCAGTCTAGCGTTGGCGGTCTGGCTGGAAGGTGTATGGGAGGCCGGGATTGGGGAGTCGGGAGTCGGGATTGGTAAAAGCGCACCGCGCGAGCTGCGGCTTGGCCAATCCATCCGGATCCAGAAAGTGCCAGGGTGTGCGGCGCTATCTCCGCCCCGGGCAACCGCTTCTACGAATCCCCAATCCCGACTCCCCAATCACCGCTTCATCCCCAGATAGTCCAGCGAGACCTGCAGCAGCGCGCGCAGGCCCACGTCCAGCGCCGATTCGTCGAGCAGGAACTGCGGCGAGTGGTTGCTCGGCGCGGTCGCCGGGTCGATGCCGGGGCCGGTGGCGCCGACGAAGAAGAACATCGACGGCACCTGCTGCGCGTAGAACGAGAAGTCCTCCGCGCCCATCTGCAGCGGCGGCTCGTAGACGTTGTCGGCACCGACCACCGCCTGCAGGCTGGGCAGCATCTTCGCGGTCAGCGCCGGGTCGTTGACCGTGGCCGGGTTGCCGTCCTGGTCGGGCACGTGCGCCTCGGCCTTGGCGCCGTGCGCGGCGGCGGTGTGCTCGGCGACGGTCTTCAGGTCGGCGAAGATCTGCTGGCGCATGCCTTCGTCGAAGGTGCGGATGGTGCCGACCATCTCCACGTCGTCGGGAATGATGTTGTAGCGGATGCCGCCCTTGATCGCGCCGAAGCTGAGCACCGCCGGCTGCCTGGAAATGTTGGCGCGGCGGCTGACCACGGTCTGCGCCGCACCGATCAGGTCGGCGCTGGCCACGATCGGGTCGATCCCGTTCCACGGCGCCGAGCCGTGGGTCTGGCGGCCGATCACCTTGATGCTGAAGCGGTCCGAGGCGGCCATCAGCGGGCCGCCGCGCACGGCGATCTTGCCCGCCTGCACGCTGGAGAACACGTGCAGGCCGAACATCGCGTCGGGCTTGAAGTCGCGGAACAGGCCTTCCTTCAGCATCAGCGAGGCGCCGCCCTCCTCGTTGCCCGGCGCGCCCTCCTCGGAAGGCTGGAACACCAGCATCACCTCGCCCGGCAGCTGCGCGCGCATCGCCACCAGCGCTTCGGCCACGCCCAGCAGGATGCTGGTGTGGGCGTCGTGGCCGCAGGCGTGCATGACCCCGACGGTTTCGCCGCGGTACTCGCCGGTGGCCTTGGACGCGAACGCCAGGCCGGTCTGCTCGGTCACCGGCAGCGCGTCCATGTCCGCGCGCAGGGCGATCTTCGGCCCCGGCAGCGCGCCCTTGATGATCGCCACCACGCCGTGGTGGGCGATCCCGATCTGCGGCTTCAGGCCCAGCGCGCGCAGCCGCTCGGCGACCTTGGCCGCGGTGCGCTCCTCGCGGTTGGACAGCTCCGGGTGCTGGTGGAAATCGCGCCGCCAGTCGACCACCTTGGCCTGCAGCTTGGCCGCGGCGGCCGCCACTTCCGGGCGTTCGGCGGACTGGGCGCAGGCCAGCGCGGGGACGGCGAGCAGCAGGGCGGACAGCAGGCGGGACAGGCGCGGCATGGGCAATCTCCGATCGGTTCTTTGCATGGCGTTCAGTCAATGTATTGCATTCGCGGCGCGCCGGCACCGGCCGGCGCGTCGCCACGGCGAAAAAACCCTTAGGAATCCGTGTCAACCGATCCACCGCCGGTGCGTTGCCGCTATCAGCGCCCATTGCCGCAGGCGCACCTCCCCCCTCCCTTAAGTCATGGTCCAATCGCAACGCGCCGGCGATATGCTTCACCGCTTGTCGCACCAGCCATTGCGGGAGGGTCCCCTACCCCGCCTCGCCACAGGAGTTCCCCCCGGATGTCGCGTTTCTGGAAGATTGCGCTGCTGATCGTCGCAGCGGTGGTCGTGGTGCTGGTGGGCGCGCACTTCCTGCGCAGCGGTCACGGCCATGGCCGCGGCGGCGCGGAGGCGGGCGGCGATGGCGACGACAGCACGCCGATCCCGGTGACGGTGGTCGCCGCCAGCAGCCAGGCGGTGCCGATCTACGCCACCTCCACCGGCACGGTGACCGCGCTGGCCACGGTCACGGTCAATCCGCAGGTCGGCGGGCAGCTGATGAGCCTGAACTTCCGTGAAGGCCAGGAAGTGAAGAAGGGCGACGTGCTGGCGCAGATCGACCCGCGCTCGCTGCAGGCCAGCTACGACGAGGCGGCGGCGAGCAAGCGCCAGAACCAGGCGTTGCTGGCCACCGCCCGCTCCACCTTCCAGCGCTCCGATTCGCCGGCCTACCGCCAGTACGTGGCCAAGACCGACCTGGACACGCAGCGCAACCAGGTGGCGCAGTACGAGGCCGCGGTGGCCGCCAACGACGCGTCGATGCGCGCGGCGCAGGTGCAACTGCAGTACACCCGTATCCTCGCCCCGATCGACGGCATCACCGGCCTGCGCGGCGTGGACGTGGGCAACATCGTCAGCACCAGCAGCAGCATCGTCACCATCACCCAGATCCATCCGATCTACGTGGTCTTCAACC
This sequence comes from Xanthomonas bonasiae, assembly GCF_014836395.1. Taxonomy (NCBI): domain Bacteria; kingdom Pseudomonadati; phylum Pseudomonadota; class Gammaproteobacteria; order Lysobacterales; family Lysobacteraceae; genus Xanthomonas; species Xanthomonas bonasiae. The sequence goes on along the minus strand of NZ_JACSQX010000005.1, from coordinate 32,862 downwards.
TGGCCGAGCGCGAGCTGCAGGGGCTGCGCGAGGCGCAGGCGGCCGGCCCGCTGACGGTGGCGGCGCTGGACCGCACCGATGCGCACGTGATCGCCGGCGACGGCAAGGTCGACGTGGTCGACAACCAGATCAGCAGCGACACCGGCACCTTCAAGGTGCGCGCGGTGTTCCCCAACCCCGGCAACGCGCTGTGGCCGGGCCAGTTCGTCAACGTGCGGCTGACCCTGCGCACGCTGGACAGCGGCGTGGTGGTGCCGACCCAGGCGGTGCAGCGCGGCCCCGACGGCGACTACGTGTACGTGGTGCAGGGCGACAACACGGTCAAGATGCAGACGGTCAAGCAGGGCGCGGAAGTCGGCGACAGCCAGGTGCAGCTGGCGCAGGGCCTGAAGGCCGGCGAACGGGTGGTGACCGAAGGCCAGTTCCGGCTCAAGCCGGGCAGCAAGGTCGCCCCGCTGAAGCCGGGCGAGGCGCCGCCGCAGCCGAGCGAGGCCGAGCTGAAGGCGGCCGAGAGCAAGCAGCAGCGCAAGGACGGCGGCGGCGGCCGTCGCGGCGGCGGACCGCGCTGAGCAGGCCGGCATCGGCACGCGCGGCATGCGGTTCACACCCGCGGTGGCGGCGCGTCTGGATGACGGGCAGAGCACTCGCTCCTCGCCCGTCACCCTCAAGAGGAATCCCATCATGACCAATGTCGTCATCGCCTCCCAAGACCCGCTTGCGCAGAGTCTGCAGACGTTTCTGATCAACCAGCAGGGCTTCGTCGCCGGTCCGCCGCTCGACGCGCTGCAGAACGGCAACCAGCTGTGGATCGTCGCCCACGACAACGAACTGGGCGACGGCAGCGCGTTCCTGCAGGCGCTGCTGCAGCACACCGACTTTCCGATGGACGTCGCGTTCGAGGTGGTGCTGATCGTGTGCAGCGCCGGCAGCCTGAACTTCGGCAGCGACCTGCTGACGCCCGCCGAGCGGATCGCCAACGCGTTGAGCCGCACCGTCATCGCCTCGACCACCGACGTCTACGGGCAATGGGGGCCGCACGGATACGCGTTCCAGGGCAACTTCGTCACGGTCGCCCCGAACAGCGATCTGACCAACCTGTTCGACCAGATGTCACTCGACGACTGACGCAACGGCTTTCCCCGGCCCCGGTCCGTCCGGGTCCGGGACCTCACCAGCAAGGATATTCCTGTGGGCTTTTCGACGATCTTCATCCGCCGCCCGATCGCCACCACCTTGCTGATGGCAGGCGTGCTGTTGCTCGGCATCCTCGGCTACCGGCAGCTGCCGGTGTCGGCGCTGCCGGAGATCGACTCGCCGAGCCTGGTGGTGACCACCCAGTACCCCGGCGCCAACGCCAGCACCATGGCCTCGCTGGTGACCACGCCGCTGGAGCGGCAGCTGGGGCAGATCTCCGGGCTGCAGATGATGACCTCCGATTCGTCGGCGGGCTTGTCCACGATCATCCTGCAGTTCGCGATGGATCGCGACATCGACATCGCCGCGCAGGACGTGCAGGCGGCGATCCGCCAGTCCACCCTGCCCTCGTCGCTGCCCTACCAGCCGGTCTACAACCGGGTGAACCCGGCCGACGCGGCGATCATCACCCTCAAGCTCAGCTCCGAGACGCTGCCGCTGCGCGACGTCAACAACTACGCCGACTCGATCCTGGCGCAGCGCCTGTCGCAGGTGCCCGGCGTGGGCCTGGTGTCGATCGCCGGCAACGTGCGCCCGGCCGTGCGCATCCAGGTCAATCCGGCGCAGCTGTCGAACATGGGCCTGACCATGGAGGCGCTGCGCAGCGCGCTGACCGAGACCAACGTCAACGCGCCGAAAGGCTCGCTCAACGGCAAGACCCAGTCCTACAGCATCGGCACCAACGATCAGTTGTCCAGCGCCGCCGACTACCGCGACACCGTCATCAGCTACAAGAACGGCGCGCCGGTACGGCTGTCGGACGTGGCGCAGGTGGTGGACGGGGTGGAGAACGACCAGCTCGCGGCCTGGGCCGACGGCAAGCCGGCGGTGCTGCTGGAGATCCGTCGCCAGCCCGGCGCCAACATCGTGCAGACGGTGGAACAGATCCGCACGATCCTGCCGCAACTGCAGGCGGTGCTGCCCAGCGGCGTGCACCTGGACGTGTTCTCCGACCGCACCGAGACCATCCGCGCCTCGGTGCACGAGGTCAAGTTCACCCTGATCCTGACCATCGGCCTGGTGGTCGCGGTGATCTTCGTGTTCCTGCGCCGCCTGTGGGCCACGATCATCCCGTCGGTGGCGGTGCCGCTGTCGCTGGCCGGCACCTTCGCGGTGATGGCCTTCGCCGGCATGTCGCTGGACAACCTGTCGCTGATGGCGCTGGTGGTGGCCACCGGCTTCGTGGTCGACGATGCGATCGTGATGATCGAGAACATCGTGCGCTACATCGAACAGGGCAAGAGCGGACCGGAGGCGGCGGAGATCGGCGCCAAGCAGATCGGTTTCACCGTGCTGTCGCTGACCGTGTCGCTGGTGGCGGTGTTCCTGCCGCTGCTGCTGATGCCGGGCGTCACCGGGCGCCTGTTCCACGAGTTCGCCTGGGTGCTGTCGATCGCGGTGACGATCTCGATGCTGGTGTCGCTGACGCTGACCCCGATGATGTGCGCCTATCTGCTCAAGCCCGACGCGCTGCCCGAAGGCGAGGACGCGCACGAACGGGCGGCCGCGGCCGGCAAGACCACCGTGTGGACGCGCACCGTGGCGCTGTACGAGCGCTCGCTGGACTGGGTGCTCGGGCACCAGCCGCTGACCCTGGCGATCGCGCTGGCGACGATGGTGCTGACCGTGGTGCTGTACGTGGTGATCCCCAAGGGCCTGCTACCCGAGCAGGACACCGGGCTGATCACCGGCGTGGTCCAGGCCGACCAGAACGTGGCGTTCCCGCAGATGCAGCAGCGCACCCAGGCGGTGGCCGAGGCGCTGCGCCGGGATCCGGCGGTGACCGGCGTGGCCGCGTTCATCGGCGCCGGCTCGATGAATCCCACCCTCAACCAGGGCCAGCTGAGCATCGTGCTGAAGACCCGCGGCGACCGCGACAGCCTGGAGGAGGTGCTGCCGCGGCTGCAGAAGGCGGTGGCCGGCCTGCCCGGCGTGGCGCTGTATCTGAAGCCGGTGCAGGACGTGACCCTGGACACGCGCGTGGCGGCCACCGAATACCAGTACTCGCTGTCGGACGTGGACAGCGCCGAACTGGCGACGCAGGCCGCGCGCCTGACCGAGGCGCTGCGCAAGCGCCCGGAACTGGCCGACGTGGACAACAACCTGGCCAACCAGGGCCGCGCGCTGGAGCTGACCGTCGACCGCGACAAGGCCAGCGCGCTGGGCGTGCCGATGCAGACCATCGACGACACCCTGTACGACGCCTTCGGCCAGCGCCAGATCTCCACCATCTTCACCCAGCTCAACCAGTATCGCGTGGTGCTGGAAGTGGCGCCGCAGTTCCGCAACAGCACCGCGCTGCTGCACCAGCTGGCGGTGTCCAGCAACGGCAGCGGCGCGCTGACCGCCAGCAACGCCACCAACTTCGGCCAGACCACCTCCAGCAACTCGTCCACCGCCACCGGCATCGGCAACCAGAACACCGGCATCTCGGTCGGCAGCGGCGGCACCGTGCCGCTGGCCGCGGTGGCCGAGGCCAGGATCGCGACCACGCCGCTGGTGGTCAGCCACCAGCAGCAGCTGCCGGCGATCACCGTCTCGTTCAACCTGGCGCCGGGCTACTCGCTGTCGCAGGCGGTGGCGGCGATCGAGGAGACCAACGAGCAACTGCAGCTGCCGCCGCAGCTGCATGCCGAATTCATCGGCAAGGCCGCCGAATACACCGGCAGCCAGACCGACATCGTGTGGCTGCTGCTGGCCTCGGTGGTGCTGATCTACATCGTGCTCGGCGTACTCTACGAGAGCTACATCCATCCGCTGACGATCATCTCCACGCTGCCGCCGGCCGGCGTCGGCGCGCTGCTGGCGCTGATGCTGTGCGGGCTGAGCCTGTCGGTGGACGGCATCGTCGGCATCGTGCTGCTGATCGGCATCGTCAAGAAGAACGCGATCATGATGATCGACTTCGCGATCGACGCGCGCCGCGAGGGCGCCAATGCGCACGATGCGATCCGCCGCGCCTGCCTGCTGCGCTTCCGCCCGATCATGATGACCACCGCCGCGGCGATGCTCGGCGCGCTGCCGCTGGCGCTGGGCGACGGCATCGGCTCGGAGCTGCGGCGCCCGCTGGGCATCGCCATCGTCGGCGGCCTGCTGCTGTCGCAGCTGGTCACCCTGTACACCACGCCGGTGATCTACCTGTACATGGAACGCGCCTCCGAGCGGATGCGCGCCTACCGCGAACGCCGCGCGGCGCGGCGCGACGCGGCAGTGGCGGCGGCGGGGCGGACGGTATGAGTTGCCGGGAATGGGGAATCGGGAATCGGGAATCGCACGGCGTCTGCGGCTTGCGGTCCCCACGAACGCCTGACGACTTGCGCGAGCAAGGAGCGTGCAAGCGCGCCGCTTTCCGAATCCCCAATCCCCAATCCCCAATCCCGGCTCCATGAACATCTCCGGCCCCTTCATCCGCCGCCCGATCGGCACCACGCTGCTGGCCATCGGCCTGTTCGTGATCGGCATGATGTGCTACCTGCGCCTGGGCGTGGCGGCGCTGCCGAACATCTCGATTCCGGTGATCTTCGTGCAGGCCAGCCAGGCCGGCGCCGATGCCTCGACGATGGCGTCCACGGTCACCGCGCCGCTGGAACGGCACCTGGGCCAGATCCCCGGCATCGACACCATGCGTTCCTCTAGTTCGGAGGGGAACAGCCAGGTGTTCATGATGTTCCAGAGCGACCGCAACATCGATTCGGCGGCGCAGGACGTGCAGACCGCGATCAATTCCGCGCAGGCGGACCTGCCCTCGGGCCTGTCCACGCCGCGCTACCAGAAGGCCAATCCCAACGACGATCCGGTCATCGCCATCGCGCTGACCTCCGACACCCAATCGGCCGACGAGCTGTACAACGTCGCCGACTCGCTGCTGGCGCAGCGCCTGCGCCAGATCAGCGGCGTGGCCTCGGTCGACATCGGCGGCGCCTCGACCCCGGCGGTGCGGGTGGACGTGAACCTGCGCGCGCTCAACGCGATGGGGTTGACCCCGGACGACCTGCGCAATGCGGTGCGCGCGGCCAACGTGACCTCGCCCACCGGCTTCCTCAGCGACGGCAGCTCCACCACCGCGATCGTGGCCAACGATTCGGTGGCCAAGGCCGCCGACTTCGCCCAGCTGGTGATCTCGCAGCAGGACGGCCGCACCGTACGCCTGCGCGACATCGCCAACGTCTACGACGGCCAGCAGGACGCCTACCAGGCGGCCTGGTTCGGCGGCAAGCCGGCGGTGGTGATGTACGTGTTCACCCGCGCCGGCGCCAACATCGTGGAGACGGTGGACCGGGTCAAGGCGCAGATCCCGATGCTGCGCGGCTACCTGCAGCCGGGCACCAAGATGTCCGCCTACTTCGACCGCACGCCGACCATCCGCGCCTCGTTGAACGAGGTCCAGGCCACGCTGCTGATCAGCCTGGCGATGGTGGTGCTGACCATGGCGCTGTTCCTGCGCCGGCTGGCGCCGACGCTGATCGCCGCGGCCACGGTGCCGCTGTCGCTGGCCGGCGCGGCGCTGGCGATGTACGTCATGGGCTTCACCCTGAACAACCTGAGCCTGCTGGCGCTGGTGATCGCGATCGGCTTCGTCGTGGACGATGCGATCGTGGTGATCGAGAACATCATGCGCCACCTCGACGAAGGCATGTCGCGGCTGGACGCGGCGCTGGCCGGCGCGCGCGAGATCGGCTTCACCATCGTCTCGATCACCGCCTCGCTGGTGGCGGTGTTCATCCCGATCCTGTTCGCCAGCGGCATGATCGGCACGTTCTTCCGCGAGTTCACCGTGACCCTGGTCGCGGCGATCTGCGTCTCGGCGGTGGTCTCGCTGACCCTGACCCCGGCGCTGTGCAGCCGCTTCCTGTCCGCGCATGCCGAACCGGAACGGCCGAGCCGCTTCGGCGCCTGGCTGGAGCGCGTACACGCCGGCATGCTGCGCGTGTACACCGTGGCGCTGGATTTCTCGCTGCGCCATGCGCTGCTGCTGGCGCTGACCCCGCTGCTGCTGATCGCCGCCACCGTGTTCCTGGCCGGCGCGGTGAAGAAGGGCTCGTTCCCGGCCCAGGACACCGGCCTGATCTGGGGCCGCGCCAGCTCCAGCGCCACCGTGTCCTTCGCCGACATGGTCAAGCGCCAGCGCCGCATCACCGACATGCTGATGTCCGATCCGGCGGTGAAGATCGTCGGCGCGCGCCTGGGCAGCAGCCGCCAGGGTTCCAGCGCCAGCTTCAACATCGAGCTCAAGCGCCACGACGAGGGCCGCACCGAGACCACCGCGCAGGTGCTGTCGCGGCTAAGCGCCAAGGCCGACCGCTACCCGGACCTGCAGCTGCGCCTGCGCGCGATCCAGGACCTGCCCAGCGACGGCGGCGGCGGCACCAGCCAGGGCGCGCAATACCGCGTCTCGCTGCAGGGCAACGACAACGCCCAGTTGCAGGAATGGCTGCCCAAGCTGCAGGCGGCGCTGAAACAGAATCCGAAGCTGCGCGACGTCGGCACCGACGTGGACACCGCCGGCCTGCGCCAGAACATCGTCATCGACCGCGCCCAGGCCGCGCGCCTGGGCGTGTCGATCGGCGCGATCGACGGCGCGCTGTACGGCGCGTTCGGCCAGCGCCAGATCTCCACGATCTATTCGGATCTCAACCAGTACAGCGTGGTGGTCAACGCGCTGCCCGAGCAGACCGCCACGCCGGCGGCGCTGGACCGGATCTACGTGCCCACGCGCAGCGGCGCGATGGTGCCGCTCACCGCGGTGGCGCACCAGGTGCCGGGCCTGGCGCCGCCGCAGATCACCCATCAGAACCAGTACACGACGATGGATCTGAGCTACAACCTGGCGCCCGGGGTGAGCACCGGCGAAGGCGACGCGATCATCGCCGCCACCGTTGCCGGCCTGCGCATGCCCGGCGACATCCGCATCGCCGACGGCGGCGGCTTCGGCGTGGCGCTGCAGCCGAACTCGATGCTGATCCTGGTGCTGGCGGCGATCGTGGTGGTCTACATCGTGCTGGGCATGCTGTACGAGAGCCTGGTGCACCCGGTGACGATCCTGTCCACGCTGCCGGCCGCGGGCATGGGCGCGCTGCTGGCGCTGTGGGTCACCAACACCGAGCTGTCGGTGATCTCGATGATCGCGCTGGTGTTGCTGATCGGCATCGTCAAGAAGAACGCGATCATGATGATCGACTTCGCGCTGGTCGCCGAGCGCCAGCACGGCAAATCGCCGCTGGAGGCGGTGCGCGAGGCCTGCGTGGTGCGCTTCCGCCCGATCATGATGACCACGATGGTGGCGATCCTGGCGGCGGTGCCGCTGGCGGTGGGCCTGGGCGAAGGCTCGGAGCTGCGCCGTCCGCTGGGCATCGCGATGATCGGCGGCCTGCTGATCTCGCAGAGCCTGACCCTGCTCAGCACCCCGGCGCTGTATGTGATCTTCTCGTGCCTGCGCGAGCGTTGGCGCGCGCGGCGGGCACGCAAGCGCGAGCGGCGCCTGGCGCGCACCGCACCGCAAGCGGCTGCATTGCACTAGCCGAGGTCGCCCTTCCCGCGCGGCGCCTGGTGCCATGGCAGTTCCCTTCTCCCATCGGGAGAAGGTGCCCCGCAGGGGCGGATGAGGGGACGGGCGGAGCCTCGCGCACCCCAACTCCGCGAGACGCTGCGCGCCGGACCCTCACCCCACCCCCTCTCCCGAGGGGAGAGGGGCTAGCGGCTGTTCCTTCTCCCACCGGGAGAAGGTGCCCCGAAGGGGCGGATGAGGGTACGGGCGCAGCCTCATGCGCCCAAACACCGCGAGACGCTTCGCGCCAGACCCTCACCCCAACCCCTCTCCCGTGGGGAGAGGGGCTTTCGGCCGCTCAGCCCTGCAGCGCTTCCAGCGAGGCGCGCTCGATGCCGGCGTAGATCGCGAATTCGTCGTGCACCGCCGCGCCCAGCGCCTGTTCGAATGCGGCACGGTTGGCGTGCGCGGCATAGGCGCGCTGTTCGCCGCCACCCAGGTTGGACTGGAAGATGCCGGCGGCGCTGACCGGCAGGAAGTCCTCGTAGACGATCGGATCGGCGCTGGCCAGGCCGTCGGCGATCAGCGACTCGGCGGGCCGGCCGGCCAGGCCCGCGGCACCGGCGGCGCGGCCGGCCTCGGTCAGCGCATAGCGGAAATAGCCCAGGCCTTCGCGGCGCAGCGTGGCGTAGTCGTCGGGGAACTCGGCGAACGCGGCCTGCAGGCGCGTGGCGTAGTCGCCGCCGGCGCTGCCGTCGGCGGCGCGCGCGCGCTCCAGCAAGGCGTCGTACAGCGCGCGGCCCTTCGGGGTCAGGGCCAAACCACGCTGCTCGATCTCGCCGAAGCGCGCGGTGTGGGTGCCGGCCTCGGCGGCGCCGTCGCCGGCCGGGAAGCGCACCGTTTCCTCCAGCGCCTTGAAGCTGGTCTGGCGCAGCAGGATCGGGCAGCGCCGCCGCGGCGGGCCTTCGATCACCGCCTTGGCGTCGATGCCCCGGCGCAGCATGTCCGCCTGCGCGGCGTCGATGTCCAGCGTGCGCGGGGTCAGGTGGTTGATGTGCGGGCCGTGGAAACTGACCACGTCGGCGATCAGCTTGTGCGCATCGCTCAACGCGCGATAGGTCGGCAGCGTCACGGTGGCGTCGCTGTGCCAGCGGAAGGTCTCCAGCGCCTCGGCGACGAAGCGCTGCGCGTCGGCCTCGCCCAGCCCGCCGTCGCGCTCGCAGCGTTCGATCAGCTGCAGCGCGCCATCGGTGAAGATGCGACGCTGCGCGAGGATCTGCGCGGCCTGCGCGCGCAGCGCCGGATCTTCGATCAGTTCCAGCCGCAGCAGCGAGGTGAACACGCGGAACGGATTGCGCGCCAGCGCCGCCGCGTCGAGCGGGCGGAACGCGGTGGAATGCACCGGCACCCCGGCCACCGACAGGTCGTAATAGCCGACCGGATGCATGCCCATCACCGCGAACAACCGCCGCAGCGTGGCCAGTTCCTCGGCGCTGCCGACGCGGATCGCGCCATGCCGTTCCTGGTCCAGCCGCGCGCGCTCGTCGTTGCGCTGCAACTGCGCGTCCAGCGCCGGATCGGCGGCCAGGGTCGCCGCGTTGACCTGCGCCACCAGCTCCATCAGCGCGCCGTACAGCGGCACCTCGGTGCGGTACATGTCGGACATGGCCTGCGCGAACAGGCTGCGGATGGCATCGGGCGAAACGAAAGCAGTGGTCATCGGACGGTCCGGAGCGGCGGTAGCGCCGGGCACCAGGTCCGGCAGAATGCCTATTCTCGCGCCGCGGCGGCGGCGCGGCCAGTCGTCCGCGTGGATCGCCGCCATGACGCGTGCAATGGAAGCGAAAGGTCCTGGCTTGGGTGGCTTGACCTGGAATCGAGCCGGAGGCGGTCGGCAGCAGGATCGGCACGCTTGCCGCCAGGTACCAGGCGGTGAGGGCTTGCAAGTTGGCCGCAAGCCTCTTGTGGGAGCGACTTCAGTCGCGACGCGCCAGCAAGCGGCGCTTGGCGGTTTCCAGGGACAACCGACTCAGGCTTGGCAAGCGAAGGACGAGATCGACGCGTCGCGACTGAAGTCGCTCCCACAGGGGTTTCGCTGGATTGGCTTGGTATTGCGGGCATTCGAGCGGGGCCTCCGCATCGGCCGCGCGCCGCCGACCGCTTCCCGTACGGCGTCGGCGGCGCCTACTGCGCCGCCGCTTGGTCACGCTGCGCGCGGTCGCCGAGCTGCCGGCGCAACAGCGCATCCAGCTGGATCGGCCGGTCCCAATGGTCGTAGCTGGCGACGATGGCATGGCGCAGCGCGCGGTAGGTCAGCGAACCCGGTTCGACCTGCAACGCGCTCGCCACGTCCGCCCAGCTGGCGTCCGGGCCGGCGCTGGCCCGCGCACGCACCACCTCGCGGTACGGCAGCCCCGCCGCCTTGGCCAGGAAGCCGGCGAAGTAGATGTCGCGCGGCAGCCAGCGGCGCTCGCGCAGCAGCGCCTCGGCATAGCCGCGCGGCAACTGCGCGTAGCGCGCTACCTCATCCAGGAAACTGTCCGGATAGCGCGCGGCATAGCGGTCGATGTCCAGCAGTTGGCGGTCGACCCAGGCATCGCCGCTGCCGGGCGCGGCCGCATCCGCCACTGCAGCGCTCGGCGGCGCCGCCTCCTGGGCCACTGCGGCGCTCGCCATGCATAGCGCCAGCGGCAGGATCAGACAGACGGAGCGCAGGCGGGACGGCATGCGTCGATTCTGCCGGATGCCGGCATCGCTGTCAGGGTGGCGCGGTCGGTACGGTCGTCAAGCAAGGCCCGCGAGGCGCCGCATCCGCCTGGCATGGCAGATAGGCTCGGCTACCGCCCCGCACAAGCGCGCTTCCGATAAGGAAGCACCGGCACCGATGGTATGCGGCCACTCCGCTCGGGCCGCTCCCGCGGCGCACCGGCCAACGCGAGGCGCGCGCTCACGTGCTGCCGCTACCAGCGCCTGCTTTCGTACTCGCTGCACGCACTGGCGGCGCGGAGATCGAGGCCTCGGGGGACAGGCGCCGCGAGCGCCCTCACGCCGGCGGCAAGCCACCTTGCGCCGCCGCATGCCGGTTCAGGTCGGCCACCGCCTGCGGCCACTCGGCCGCCGTGGCCACCTCGCGCAGACGCGGTTCGTCGGCGGCCACGCCATGCTCGGCCTCGTGCGCCCAGGTGGTGGCATAGGGCGTATGGATGCCCCAGCCGCCGAGCGCGATCACCGGTTCCACGTCCGAGCGCAGCGAGTTGCCGATCATCGCGAAGCGCTCGGCACCGACGCCGAATTCGGCCAGCACCTTGGCGTAGGTCTTGGGGTCCTTTTCCGACACGATCTCGATGCGCGGGAACAGCGCGCCGAGTCCGGATTGCGCGATCTTCGCTTCCTGGTGGAACAGATCGCCCTTGGTGATCAGCACCACCTCGAAATCGGCGGCGATCGCCGCCACCGCCTCGCGCACGCCGGCGATCACCTCCACCGGATGCTGCAGCGTCGCGCGACCGATCTCGACGATGCGCTGCAGATCGCGCGCGGAAATGCGTGCCTCGGTCAGCTCGATCGCCGCCTCGATCATCGACAGGGTCATGCCCTTGGCGCCGTAGCCGAACACCTTCAGGTTGCGCCGCTCCACCGTCAGCAGATGCTGCTGGGTGGCGACGTCGCGCAGATCCAGGTAGTGGCCGAGAATGGCTTCGAACGCGGCTTCGGCGTCGCGGTAGTAGTCCTCGCTTTTCCACAGCGTGTCGTCGCCGTCGAAGCCGACCAGGGCGATGGCGGAGGAGCGCAGAGCGGTAGGAGTAGGCATCGCGCAAGCATAGCAGCGCCGCCTATTGCGCCGCAGGATCGCCGGGGCCGGGCTGGTAGTGCGCGTACTCCTCGCGCGACAGCGCCCCGTCGGCATCGGCGTCGAACGTATCGAAGGTTTCGCGCAGGACAGGGTCGGCGGCGGCCTCGGGACGGCCGATGCGGCCATCGCGATCCAGGTCCAGGGCGGCGAAACTGCGGGCGCCTGCGGCGGCACCGACGTCGCTGGCCGGCGCTGCCGGCACCGGCAGGGTCGACGCCGGCGGCGCAGGCAACGGCGGCAGTGCGGCCGGCGCCGGGGTGGGCGCGGGTGTCGGCACAGGGATGGGCAGGACCGGTGCGGCAGGATCCTGCTGCGGCGCGGCCGTGCCGGCTGCGGCAACAGCCGCCAACGACGACGCCAGGCACAGGCGCAGCGAATAGCGTGAAGAACTCATGGGCAGCCCCATCCAACGGCGAATGGACACCCTACTCCTTGCGGCGCTGCTGATGGCCGCACCGATACCCGGCCGTGCAGATTCTTCGGTAGCAGCGCAAAAGCGGAAGGGCGGCACGAGCCGCCCTTCCTCCTATGCATCTGTCACGTTCGATTGGGCCGTTACGCCGTGTCCGCGCCGCGGTCGGCACGCACCCTCGTCTCTGCGCGTACCGGCCGCGGCGCCTTGCCGCCGTCGGCGTTACTGACCGTTGCTGCCGGCGGCGGCGCCGCCCTGCTGCTGTTTGGCGACGTACGCCTTGTATTCGTCCGGGGTCAACTTGCCGTTGTGATCGGCATCGGCCTGCGCAAAGATCTGGCTGAGGCCTGCATTGACCTGCGCTTCCTGCTTGCTGATAGCGCCGTCGCTATCGGTATCGACATCGGCCCAGGTCTGGCCGCCGCCCGAAGCGCCGGATTGTGCGGGCTGCCCGGTCGCGCTGGTCGGCGACTGCGCCTGGGTGGCGGCATCGCTCTGCGCATCCTGGGCGAAGACCGGCAGGGCCAGTGCGGCGGCGAGAATGGCGGCGGTCCCGATCAACGGCGTGCGGTTGCGAATGTTCATGGGTGGTCTCCTGTGCTCTCTCGGTTGTGGCATGCCCGGTTGAATCCGGTGCATGGCCACACCGTGCCGGTGCCAGGCTGAATCCATTCCCTTGCGAAAAAACGCAGGCAACGCTTCGTTAACCACAGCGTGGAAAACACGCGTTACCGGCTTGGTTAGCAAGCGGTGAGCGTGCGGTAAGCCATTCGTTCGAGGTGTTTGTAAACCAGAAAAAAACCGTGTGTTTCACACGATTTCGCGGTCGCGCTCGCCGGACTTTTCGCTTGAACGCGAACTGAACGCGACCCAGGCCGCGGCGACACCGGCAAGCGCACCGGAGACTTCCAGCACCACCCGCGAGCCCAACTCGTTCGGATCGTGGATGCTGGCCAGCGCCAGCCGCGCATACAACGGCGACTCCAGGCGCACGATGCCGGTGTAGAACAGGTTCCAGCAATCGATCCCGGCCGACACCGCGACCGCGATCAGGCACGACCAGCCCAGCGCATGGCCTTCGGACCATTGCAGCCAGCGGCACAGGCGGTGCCACAACGCGTACACGAGGAACCCGACCGCGAACGCGATCAGCCCGGCTTCGAGCGAGCCCAGCAGGCCGAAGTGCAGCGGGAGATTCATTGCGGTGCTTCCTGGTTGTCGGGGAGGGCGCCAGTCTAGGTGGTGTGGCGGCCGGTGTGCGGTCCTCACCGCGCATACGGGCATCGTCGCAAAGGGCGATGTCGGCGCCGTCTGCGTGACTATTGCCCGAGGCCGCCGGGAGCCGCGCTCACGCTGGCAATCGACCGACAGGCACGCATCAGCCATCGTTCTCGGCAGTGGCGCTCACCACCGGTGCGCCGTCTTCGTCCCAGCGCACCGTCACCAGCATCGGTCGGCAACACACCTGGCAATCCTCCACGTATTGCTGCGCCTCGACCGACGGGTCCAGCGCCAGGTCGATCCATTCGCCGCAATACGGGCACTGCAGGTCGATGAAGCTTTGTTGCATGCCGGACATGATGTTGGCCTGGGAAGCGAGACGAACGGCTAGCGTACCGGTACGTCGTAGGCGGTGCCGGGACTGGGTTCGGGCTGGAAGGTGTAGTGCCACCATTCCAGCGGGTAGTTGGCGAAGCCCTGCGCCGCCATCGCGCGCAGCAGGCGCTGGCGGTTCGCGCGCTGCGCCGCATCGATCGCGGCCGCATCGGTGTGCGCCAACGGGTCGAAGAAGTCGAAGCCGGTGCCCATGTCCAGCGGCGCGCAATGGCCGCTGCGGCAGTCGAGCAGGCCTAGGTCCACCGTCGCGCCGCGGCTGTGGCCGGAGCTCTCGGCGATGTAGTCGCCGAGCAGCACGCGCTTGTCCAGGTGCGGGTAGTAGCGCGCCTTGGCGACCTGGTCGCCGAGGTCGCCCGCCCAGGCCACGAAGGCGCGCACCGAACGCTGCGGCCGGTAGCAGTCGAACACCTGCAGGCCGTAACCCTCGGCGCGCAACGCGCGCTGCACGCGCGCCAGCGCCTGCGCGGCCGGGGCCAGCAGATAGCACTTCGGCGCGTCGTAGCCGGGCACCGGGCGGCCGGTGAAGTTGTCGTGGCCGGCGTAGCGGATGTCCATCGCGATGTCCGGCACGACGTCGTGCACGTCCACCAATCCGGCTTGCGCGGGCGTGGTCGCCGGCGATACGGCCGGCGTGGCCGCCGCGCTCAGCGCGTTGCCCGGGCCGGCAAGCGCACATGCGGCGAACAGCACGAGCGCGACCCGGCGCGCGCGCAATGCCTGGCGCAGCTGATGCGGCACCGGATGCAGCACAACGGAGCAGAAATACGGCATGGGCCCAGCATAGGCCATCACGCCACACGACGGCTCTCCCCCATTCGCTTCGCTCACGGGCACATAAAGGCGATCGCCCGTCTGCCGCTCAGACGTCGTTGCTCATGGTGCTCGTCGCCTTGCGCCCGCGACGCGGCGCCAGCTTGCCCATGGCCTTGCGCGCGGGCGACGGCGCAGGACCGCCGCCCACCGCCGTGTCGGGCCACGGCTGCAGAGCAGGCTCCGATGCTGCTTCCTGAGCCGGGCGATGCGTCAGCAAACCGAAGACCATGCCGCTCGACAGCACCGTGATTGCACTGAGGATGTAGAGCAGGATGCGAAAGGCGTCGCCGTAGCCGTGCACCAGCAAGGCCTGATCGATACCGGGCAATACGCTCCCCGCATGCGCCAGGTCGCCCATCGCCAGGCGCTGCGCGGCCTCGGGCAGGGCGTGCGCGAGATCCGCCGGGCCCACGTCGCGCAAGCGTGACTGCACCAGGCCGGCGAGCATGGCCGCCACCACGGCCAGCGCCACGCCTTCGCCGGCCACGCGCGTGGTGCTGAAGATGCCCATGGCCATGCCGGCGCGCTCCTTGGGCACCACGCTCACGGCCAAGCCATCCATCAGGCCCCAGGGCAGGCTGGTACCCAGGCCGATCACCAGCAGCGGCGCCAGCCAATGCGCGGCAGGCTGTCCCGGCGTGCACTGCGCCAGCCACGCCAGGCCGCCGGCGGCGGTCAGCAATCCGATGCCGGAGATCAGCCCGGCCGACAGCCAGCGCGTCAGCATGCCCGCCAGGATCGGCACGATCAGCATCGGTGCGGACAGCGCGATCATCATGCGTCCGGCCGCCAGCGCGCTGTACCCCTCGATGCCGATGAAGCGCGCCGGCAACAGCACCTGCAGCACGACGTAGCAATAGGCCGGCGCCGCCGCCAGGAACTGCACGCCGACGAAGCGCGGGTAGCGGAACAGGGACAGGTCCAGCATGGGCCGCTTCGCCCTGGTCTCGATCAGCACGAAGGCCGCCAGCAGCGCGGCCGCAGCAGCCAGCAGGCCGGCCACCCTGCGGTCGCCCCAGCCGTGCTCCGGCACCTGCAGCAGCGCATAGGTGAACAGCGTCAACGCCGCCGTGAAACCGAGGGCGCCGAGCCAGTCCAAGCCTTGCGCCTCCGGGTCGCGCGATTCGGGCATGCCGCGCCAGCCGCAGAACAGCGCCAGCGCACCGAGCACGGTGGCGCTCAAAAAGACCGAACGCCATCCCAGGCGCTCGATCAGCAACCCGGAGAGCACCGGCCCGAACGCCAGGCCGACGCCGAAGGTGGTGCCCAGCAGGCTGAAGGCCCGCGCCCGCGCATGGCCGTCGAATTCCTGGGCCAGTGCCGCCGCGCCGCCGGCAAAGGCCGCCGCGCCGGCCACGCCCTGCACGGCGCGCAGCGCATCGAGCCAGACGATGTCCGGCACGAAGACCAGGGCCAGCGAGGCGGCGGCGAACCCGCCCACGCCGAGAACGAACAAGCGGCGACGGCCGAACTGGTCGGCGAGCGCGCCGGCCGCCATCAGGCAGCCGCCGAAGCCCAGCATGAAGGCATTGGTCACCCAGTTCAGGGCGACGGGACTGCCCCCCAGGCTTTGCCCGATGGCGGGCAGCGCCACCGCCGGGCCGGTGAAGCTCAGCGGCATGGACAGGGCAGCGAGCAGGACCGCGCCGAGAAGCACCCATTTTTTCGCGTTGGCAGCGTGCGTGGGGTCGGGGAAATGCATGTCGGATCCTTTGTCGAGCGCATCCACAAAATGGATCGACAAAAGATAGGATGGCTCCAATCGGCTTGGAACAAGCCATGATTCCGGACAGAAACGACAAATAGTCGTCAATCCGTTCCCCGAAAAGGCCAAAAAAATGGACCATGTGAGCGGGCTGACCGCGTTCGTCCGTGCCGCCGAGACCCGCAGCTACGTCGCCGCATCCAGAGTGCTGGGGCTGTCGCCCTCGGCCATCGGCAAGAGCATCGCGCGGCTCGAAGCCAAGCTCGGCGTGCGCCTGTTCCATCGCAGCACGCGCAGCATCGCCCTCACCGAGGAAGGCATGCAGTTCTTCGAGCGCTGCCGCCGGATCCTGGAAGACCTGGAAGATGCGCAGGCTGCGCTCGGCAAGAACGCCAGCGCACCGCGCGGACGCCTGCGCATCAGCGTGCCTGCCGCGGGGCACCGGCTGCTGATGCCGGTGTTGCCGGCTTTCGTCCAGGCGTATCCGGAGGTGGAGCTCGACATCGATTTCAGCGACCGGCTGGTGGACGTCGTCGACGAAGGCTTCGACATGGCGATCCGCAGCGGCACGCTGGCGGACTCGCGGCTTTCGGCGCGCGGCCTGTGCCCGTTCCGCTTCAGGCTGTGCGGCTCGCCGCAGTACTTCGCCAACCACGGCATGCCCGCGCACCCGCTGGACCTGGCGGCCCATCGCTGCCTGCGCTTCAAGTACCCCTCGAGCGGCAAGCTGCAGGAGTGGCGCCTGAGCGAGGCGGGTGCCGACCTGGCCGAACTGCGCGTGCCCACCACCATGACATTGGGCAGCATCGAAGCCACGCTGAGCGCGGCCATCGGCGGCATGGGCATCGCCTACCTGCCCGATTTCGCAGTGGACGACGCGCTGCAGCAGGGCCTGCTGCAGACGGCGCTGGAGCACTACAACGTCGTCGACGGCACGTTCTGGATGCTGTGGCCTTCGCACCGCCACGTGCTGCCCAAACTGCGCGTGTGGATCGACCATCTCTCGGCCAGCCTGGGCACGCGCGGCGACCACGCGGGGCGATGAGCGGGAGCATTGCTGCCGCTTGCGTCAGCAATGTCGCCCGAACGTTGTGTCCTTGCGCGAGCCAGGCAGACGCTGGCGCAGCGTTCCTGCAAATGTCCCGTACATGCAGCAGCTTCCGATGCGCGGCGCTGCATGGCAGGACAAGCGAAATCGAATGCCGGTGCGAGCCACAAGCGACTGCGCCGCGGCGGCTCCCTGCTGCACGAGAGACACTGGCCACCAGCCCGGTGAACCCGAGCTGGTGCCTGGTGCAACGCAGTTGGCGCCGGCGACAATCGCCGGCGCCATAGGCCTCAACGTCCTTGCGACGGTGCCGATTGCGCCTGGGTGCGCTGCTGGTCCTGGGTCTGCTCCTGCACCTGCGCCTGGCGCTGGGTTTCGGCCGCCAGCTGTTGCTGGCTCTGCTCCAGCGGCACCGTGGCGGCCTGCTGCCGGTCCACGTAGGCGCGGTTCACGTCGTGCGGGTTGTTCGGGTTGCGCTCCACCGCGATCATGCCCTTGCCGTCGGTGCTGTGCACCAGGTCGTCGATGCGCGACATGCCGTTGACCTTGGCCTCGAACGCGACCTGGCCGGCCGCGCGCTGCATCTCCTCGCGGCTGCCGAAGCCGCCGTTCGGCCCCTGCTTCTCCAGTTGCTTGACCGCCTGGTCGAACATCGGATTGTCGCGGCGCAACTGGTCCACGCCCTGCTGCCGCTGCAGGCTCTTGTCGATGGAGGCGAGCGTCTCCGGGCCGGCCTTGCCGTCCACGCCCTTGAGCCGGTTGTCCTGCTGGAATTTCTCCACCGCCGCTTCGGTCTTCGGACCGTAGGTGCCGATGGCGTCCTTCGCGTCCAGGTAACCGAGCTTGGACAGCTTCTCCTGCATGTCCTTCACCGCAGCACCCTGCTCGTTGCGCTTGAGCACGCCATCGCCGTTTTCTGCATGCGGGCCATTGCCGCCATGCGCCTTGTCCGCATGCGAGGTGCGCTCATGCTTGGCCGGCTGCTCGCCGGTCCGGGTCACCGTCTTGTCCTGGTCGGCCAGCTTGAGCAGGTCCGCCTTCTCGTTCTCGGCGCGGTTCTGCAGCGAATCCAGGGTCTTCTGCTTCTCCACCCGCGGGAACAGCCCCTTGACGTGGTCGGCCTTGTAATCCTGCACCGCGCCGA
The DNA here is from genome assembly GCF_014836395.1 of Xanthomonas bonasiae. Lineage (NCBI taxonomy): Bacteria > Pseudomonadati > Pseudomonadota > Gammaproteobacteria > Lysobacterales > Lysobacteraceae > Xanthomonas > Xanthomonas bonasiae. Next base: position 14,592 of record NZ_JACSQX010000005.1, on the reverse strand, counting down.
CGATGTCCTTGTCGGAGAGCTTGGACAGGTCGTAGTCCTTGCCGAACTTCTCTTCCATCCCCTTCAGGAACACGCCCGAGCCGCCCGGCTTCTTGTCGCTGCCGGGGCCGTACTGGACCGCCGTGCTCCACAGCGCGTCCTGCACCGCCGGACCGCGGTCGGACAGGTCCAGGCCCTTGTCCTTGAGCCGATCGACCAGCTTGTCGTAGTGCGTGCGCTTGATGTAGTCGTGCTGTTCCTGCGCGAAGCTGTCGTCGGTCCTGGCCAGCTCCTTCCACTTCGCGCTGAAGTCGACCGAGCCGGGCTTCAGGCCGGCGAAGTCGTCGGCGTACTTGCTGTCCTTCACGAAGGCCGCGACGGTGCCGCCCACGATGACCGTGCCTTCCTTGGTCTTGACCTGCGAGGTCATCTGATAGGAACCGTAGGACACGCCGCCGGGATCGTCGATGCCGGAGGACACCGTGCTCGCGCCGCGTCCGCCGGTTTCGTAATGCTTCGAGGTCTGACCCAGTTCCCAATCCTTGTCGCTCATCGTCCATCTCCTTGTCTAAAAAAGTTCATCGCAAAAACCACTGCAGCAATCAGCGCGCTTCCAGTTCGTCCGCGCGCTTGGCGGTCATGTCGAGACGGCACTCGGCGGCATCCACGCGCCCCGCCTGCCCGCTGTCGGGATCGTAGAAACACTTCTCGTCGCGATCGGCGATCCACTTGCGCTGCTGCTCGCGCAGCGCGTTCTTTTCCGCGTCGCCCAGCTTGGCCATCAGCGCCTTGTAGACCGTGTTCAGGCGGCCATCCTGGTACGCGTATTCGGTGTCGATGCAGTCCTGCATCGTCGGGGTCACGCCTGCGGCGGCGCTGATGCAGGCGTCATAGGAAGGTCGCAGCACGACGTTTTCTCCTGAAGGTTTCGATGGTGCGGCGGCGGCATCCGCCTGGGTGGACGGCGCGCTCGGCGCTTGCGGATTCGCCGCAGGCGCATCGCTCGCGGGCGGTGCCGATGCTGGCGCTGGCGCTGGCGCGGCGGATGCCGCAGCCGGCGCCGGCGCGGAAGACCCGCCGTTGCATGCTGCGGTCAGACCGCAGAGCGCGAGCAGGCAGGAAAGGGGAAGAACCTTGACGATGGCCACTGTTGGAATTCGCCTTGTGGTGATGCGTGTAAGGGAGGGCAGTTCTAAACGATCGTCGAAACCGTGTCCATCGGATCGCCGGATTGCCACGACACCGCTACACGGCCGTTCAAACAACGCAGACAGTCTGCCGACAACGTCTCGACGAGCCGCAAGCGACTTGCATCGGCAACGTCCACTTCACGGGCACGATCGAGGGCTTCGCACGCGGCACCGGCTCGATGCCGCGTGCGCCGCCCAGCAGGAACGCCATGCAGTTCCGAACGCGCGTGGACGCCAGTCCGATCGATGACCGAACCGGCATCGGCTGCCATCCGACACGCCCGCCGGCGGCAGCCGATGCTGGCGACAGGCATCAGCGCGTCGGTGTCTGCGACTGCGTCTGGGTGCGCTGATCCTGGCTCTGCTCCTGCGCCTGCCGCTGGGTTTCCGCTACCAGCTGCTGCTGGCTCTGTTCCAGCGGCACCGTCGCGGCATGTTGCTTGTCCACGTAGGCGCGGTTCACGTCGTGCGGGTTGTTCGGGTTGCGCTCCACCGCGATCAGGCCCTTGCCGTCGGTGCTGTGGACCACGTCGTCGATGCGCGACATGCCGCCGACCTTGGCTTCGAACGCCACCTGCCCGGCCGCGCGCTGCATTTCCTCGCGGCTATTGAACCCGCCGTTCGGGCCCTGTTTCTGCAGCTTCTCCAGAGCCTGGGTGAACAGCGGATTGTCGGCACGCTGCGCCTCGGCGGCGGCCGGGTTGAGCTTGGCGTCGGTCTTGCCCTGCGTCTGCAGCTTGCTCAGCGCATCGAGGGTGAGCTTGTCGGCGATGCCGGTCGGCTCGATGCCCTTCTCGCGCTGCAGGTTGGCCACCACTTCCTTGGTCTTGTCGCCGTAGTAGCCGGTGCCGGTCAGCAACTTGCCGCTGTTGTCCTTGATGCCGAGTTCGATCAGGCTCTGCTGCATCGCCTTCACGTCGGGGCCCTGCTCGCCCGGCTTCAGCGAGGTGCGCGCGTCATGGCCTTGGCCGTGCGTCTGCGACTGCGTCTGCTGCCTGTCCTGCAGCAGGTCGCGTGCCTTGGCCAGCGGATCGGACGCGAACAGCTTGGCGTTCTTGTGGCCGGCCAGATAGTCGTCCAACGGCATGGTGTTGACGCCCTTGCTGCCGCTGGACTGGCTGACCAGCAGTTCGCCGTTCTTGGGATCGCGCACCACCATCAGGATGTGGTCGATGCCCTTCCAGTGGTCATGCCCTGACTTCTGGCTGGCATCCACACCAATGACCATGCCTTCCTTCAGCGCGCCAGGCTTGAACACGTCCTGGCCCTGCAGCAGCACGCCGGAACTGTCGAAGGCCTTCTTGACGATGCCGCCGGAACCGTTCATGCCTTGCGACAGCATGTCCTGACGGCCGAACACGGTATGGCCGGCCTTCTGGTTGATTTCCCGCATCGTGGCGTTCTGCAGCTCGGACACCCAGCCTGAGCAATCGATGTAACCCTGCTCCAGGTGCTTGCCGTCCACGCCGGGGTGGTAAAGCTTGTGGCCCTTGATATTGATCGCGTACTGCACGTCGTCGTACTTGATGCCCATCGCGTGCGCGGCGGTGAGCTGGATGCCGGCATGCTCGCCCTGCTGTTTGGCGGCGGCGGGCGTGGCCTGCGCGGCAGCCTGCGGCGCCTGCGCGCGCTGCTCGGCGTGCTGGGCCGGAGTGGCCTGGGCCTGGCCCTCGGTGACCGGCTTGATGCCCTTTTCCGGGATCGCGATGTGGTCGAACTTGGTGTCCCAGTACTTCAGGAACGTCTTGGCCATGTCCTGGTCGGACATCTTCTTGAACTCGGCCAGCGAAGATCCGGTGTAGGCCTCGAACTGCCTGGCCCCGGCCGCATCCTTTTCGCGCGGTACGTTGTTGAGGATGTTCGGACGCGTGTCTTCGCGCGCGAAGCTGCCGGTGGCGACCGCGGCCTGGATCGAGCGGTAGCCGCCGGCGCCCTGCTGGTGCGCCATGTACATGTCCAGGCCATCGGGCTGCGGCTTGCCGGACAGGTACGGACGGTGGTCCTTGTCGTGCTGCCGGGTCAGCGAATGCTGGTTGTCCTGGTACAGGCGCGCCGCGGCGTCGGTATTGGCCACTGCATCCAGTTCGCGGCCGCTGATGCCGTAGGCCGCTGCGGTGCCGGGGGTGAACTGGAACAGGCCCTTGGCGCTGTTCGGGCCGCGGCTGGCTTGCTCGTTGAACTTGCCGCCGGTTTCGATATAGGCGAAACGCATGAAATCGTCGACCGGAATGTGGCGTTCCTTGGCCTCACGCTCGATGATGTCGAGGTTCTCGGCCTTCGTGTAATCGCGTGCCATCTCGTGTTACTCCTTGAGGTTGATATACGGCGGCGTGCGCCGACAAGGTCAACCGAGCTCGTCCGTGAGCTTGTTAGTGCGCGGTCAACAAAACAATTCGGGTACTGCGGGGAATGCGTTCTTGCTGCTGCCGGTGCGCCGATCGGCGGATCGGCGCGCCGGCGGATTCATGGGCCATCTTTCGGCAGGTACTGTCCGCTCGCCTGGTCGTACGCATAGACCACCGCGTCGGATGCATCGAGCATGTGCGCCCTGCCGGGACCTGCGATCGCGGTGCCGCTCAGCGCCACGCGCAGAGCAGGCATGGGTTCGCCCGGTACCGTCTCGAAGCTCAGCGTGCCGACGCTGGAGACATGCGGGACGACGCCTTCTTCGTCGCTGCTGGCTTCGTTGTCCTCGCCGGCGGCGACCGTTCCCAGGTATACCCAGCCCCGGTAGTCGCCCAGGTCGTTCTTGTCCGGATCGAACGTGAACAACGCGAAGCTGGCGCTGGTGACGCCATTGCCGAAGCTCGAGGTCGGCACCGCCAGCAGCAAGTGGCCATTGTCCAGGACGTGCTGCTGCGGCTTGCGCGTCTCGTCGAGCGCATCGGCGCGCTCGTAGCCGCCGAAGCTGCCGACGTACTGCTGCGCATGCCACAGCATCCACGGCCGCTCGCTGCCGGGCGCGGTCAGCAGGAACGTGGCCTGGCTGATCGACACGCCTTCGCCCGGATCCGGAAAGGTCTCGGTGTCGTCGTTGCCGTACTTGTTCGGCGTGGCATAGGCGAAGCCGGTGTAGTAGTGCTTGCCGTCCAGATCGAAGTGCTGACCGTGCCAGAAGCTGGCCACGGCGCCGTTGTCGATCTCGTACGAGAGGGCGCCATCGCCGTCGATCCCGTAGATCAGATACAGCACGCTGCCCGGATAGGGCGGCGCTTCGGTCGCGACGGCGAGCTTGTTGTCATTGGACATGTGCAGAACATCCTGTATTCGTTGAAGAAGCCGAAAAACACTCCTGAAAATCCCGACACGCCACGCCGCCGTATCCGGATGCCGCCATCTTGCGCATCGCAGACACAGCGCGACCTACGCGGACGAAGAACTCCTCGCAGGCGCGGCTTCGGACAGAGAACGGTGGATTGCAATCCGGCCCCAAAGCAGGGGCGGTGATGGCGTTCGCGCATGGCGAACCGCAAGCCGGCGATCCACTCCGGCATTTCGGGCGAGTGCAGCATCCATTGCCGCTCGCGAATGACTCGCCTGATCATCAGGCCCCGTGCCGGCATCTTACCCAGTTCCATTGCCGGCTACCAGCGGGCAGCGCCCCTCCGCGCCTGCCTCCGACCGGCCGCGGCGCGGGCCGGTCGGCGGGTGTTCAGCGATCCAGCGGCGGCGTGTACTTGCCCTTGGCCTGATCGTAGGTATAGGTCGCCACGTCGGCGGGGCCGAGCGTGCGGACCTTGCCGGGGCCGGCGATGGCGGTGCCGCTCATGGCCACGCGCAGGCCCGGCAGCGGCCCGGTGCCGGGTTCGAAGCTCAGCGTGCCGGTGCTGGACGCGCACTTCATGGTGCCCTGATCGTCGCAGGCCGCGCCGTTGTCTTCGCCGGTGGCCACGGTGCCCAGGTAGACCCAGCCCTTGTAGTCGCCCAGGTCGTTCTTGTTGGGGTCGAAGGTGAACACGGCGAACCCCGAGCTGGTGATGCCGTCGGCGAAGTGCGTGGTCGGCAGCGCCAGCAGCAGGTGGCCGTCCTTGGTCTCGGTGCTCTGCGGCTTGCGCTTCTGGTCCAGCGTATCGGCCTTCTCGTTGCTGCCGAAATCGCCGGCCCATTGCTGGGCATGGAACAGCGTCCAGGTCGGCTTGCCGTCGGTGCTGTCGAGCACATAGGTGGCCTGGCTGATGCTCACGCCGACGGCGGGATCCGGGGTGTTCTCTTCCTCCGACTTGCCGTACTTCTCCGGACCCGCATTGGCGAAGCCGGTGTAGTAGTGCTTGCCGCCGAGGTCGAAGCGATAGCCGTACCAGAAGCTGGCCAGGGCGTTGTTGTCGATCGTGTAGGACGCCGAGCCGTCGCCCTTCATGCCATAGATATCGGCGAGCACCTGCCCGGGCGCCGGCACCTCGACGCCGACCGGCTCGGGTTGTGCGGCCGCGGACGCGGGTGCAGGCGCGGCGGCAGCGGTCGCCGCGGGTTGCGCCTGCGTGCCTGCCGGCGCGGGGTCGGCGTGCTTGTCCGTGCAACCGCCGATCAACAGGAGCGTTGCCGCCCACAGGGCTGTCTTTGCGAGCCTCATCACTGCGTCCTTTGGAGTTCTTGGCGCGCTCATGCTACCAAGAACGCGTTGGCTCCAATGGATGCCGCGCCAGGTCGGCGCGGCGCCACAGGCGTGGTCGCCTGCATGCAGTGCCGGACGACCCGGCAACGCTACGGCACGTCCTGTTCCTGCGCCGGGGTCGGCTGCGGCTGCGATCGCGCCTGCGCCGGCTGGGTCAGTGCATGGAGAATGCGCAGGTCCTCGGCATCGAACGCGGTGGCGTCGTTGCCGCGGTAATGGTGGTGGAAGGCGCGCAGCGTGGCCGCGCGGTCGTCGATCGGATAGCCGATCAACGCCAGTGCCTGCCATGGGTCGAAGCCGGGCGGCGCCGCGGGCGTGTCCGCGGCGGGCCAACGGCCGAAACCGGCGTCGGCGAGGCGCTTCCACGGAAACAGCGGACCCGGATCGACCTTGCGCGTGGGTGCGAAGTCCTCGTGACCGACCACCTGCGTGCGCGGGATGCGCAGGCGCGTGCACAGGTCCTCCAGCAACAGCAGCAGGCTGTCGATCTGCGCGGCGGCGAACGGGGTCTTGCCGTCGTTGTCCAGTTCGATGCCGATCGAGGCGGAATTGATGTCGGTGATCGTGCCCCAGCGCCCGGCGCCGCCATGCCAGGCGCGGCGCTCGTCGCTGACCAGCTGGTAGCGCTTGCCGTCGCGACCGATCAGGTAATGCGCGCTGACCTTGCCCTTGCTGTTGTGCGAACGCAGCGTGTCCAGGCTGCGCTGCACCGAGTCCTGGTCGGTGTAATGGATCACGATCAGGATCGGCCGGCGCAGATCCTGGTTCGGCGACGGCACCCACTCGGCCAGCGGATTGCGCTGCGGCGCGTGCGCGCAGGCGCCGAGCAGGGCGACCAGCGCCAGCGGTGCCAGCCAGCGGATGCGGGGCGATGCGGGAGGGGGGAAGCGTCGGGTCATGGAGAAGATTCCGGGGCATCTGACAGTGAGCGGCAAGCGCAAGCAATAGCAGTATCTGGAAATTTGGTGAACGAGATGCTTGTTGTGGGAGGGACTTCAGTCCCGACGGGCCTTACCGCTAAAGCGTCGGGACTGAAGTCCCTCCCACAAGATCAGGACAGGATCCCACCCGCACGAACGCCAGGTCGGCATAGTCGTAGCTGAAATCCGCGTTCGGATCGACATGCGCCAGTTGCATCCGTTGCACGCCGTCGGCACCGACAGCGAAGTCCAGCCACGGCTCGGCATCGACGCTGGCGTCGTCCCAGTCCACCAGCCAGCGCGCGCCGGCCTGCATGACCCGGCCGCGCAGCAGCGGCGACTTGCGCGCCTGGAAGCGCAGCAGTCCCTGCTGCGGGCAGAGCACGACCTCGCCGAACCACGGATCGCGCCACACGCCTTGCCGATCGCGCGAGGCGGCGCTGGCGACCGGTGTGCGCGCAGACGTATCCACTGCGGCAGGCGCCGCCTTGTCGGCCTGCGCACGCGCGCGTTCGAGCAACGTGGCGTAGTGCACGACATCCAGCGCACGCTCGCCGGGACGGGTGAACTGCTTGAGCAGCGCCTCGCCCAACACGGTCCGCATCTCGCCGCCCTCGCCGTTGCTGAGGATGACGAAGCCGCTGCGCCGATCCGGCAGCAGCACCAGCGCCGAATACATGCCCATCAGGGTGCCGGTGTGCGCGACCTGCCACTGCCCGTCCACGTCGGACAGGCGCCAGCCGTAGCCATAGCCGTACAGGCGCGTGCCGTCCCAGTCGCGCATCTGCGCCGAGATCGGCATCGGCGTGTGCAGCGTCCACAACGCCTGGCGCTGCGCCGGCGACAGCCAGGGCGCAGTGCCGGTGTCGGGCGACAGCCAGGCGCGCATCCAGGTCAGCATGTCGTCGAGACTGCAGCGCACGCCGCCAGCCGCCATCGACGGCGTATCCGCGATCCGCGCCGGGTCCGCGCGCACCACGACGTTGGCCTCGCCCTGGCGCATATGCGGCTGGGCGACGTTGCCGACCGCGTCGCGCTCCCAGGCGCCGACCTGGCAGCGGCGCATGCCCAGCGGCGCGAACACCTGCTCGCGCAGCAGTTGCTCGTAGGGCTTGCCGCCGGCGCGCGCGGCCACTTCGCCCGCGACCACGTACAGCAGGTTGTCGTAGGCGTAGTGCGCGCGGAAGCTGTGGGTCGGCTTCAGGTAGGCCAGCCCGGCGATGATGTCGGCGCGGCCGAACGCGTTGGGTTCCGGCCACAGCATCAGATCGCCGGCGCCCAGGCCCAGGCCGCTGTTGTGGATCAGCAGGTCGCGCACCTGGATGTTGCGCGTGACCCACGGATCGTACATGCGGAATTCCGGCACATACCGGGTCACCGGATCGTCCCAGCGCAGCTTGCCGGCATCGACCAGCCGCGCCAGCAATGCGGTGGTCATCGCCTTGCTGTTGGAGGCGATCTTGAACAGCGTCGCGCCATCGATGCGCTCGCCGCTGCCGGCACGCAGCTCGCCGGCGCTGCGCGTGTAGACCACTTCGCCGTTGTCGATCACGCCGACTGCCAACCCCGGCAGCCGGTAGCGGGTCATGGCCTGTTCGAACAGGCGGTCGAGCTCGGCGCGCGGCGGCGGCGCGTCCGCAGCGCCAGGCGCGGCCGCCGCCAACGCCGGCAACACCAGGCAGACCGCGAGCAACGCGCTGCGCAGGCGTCCCGCGCTTGCAATGCTGCGCGATGGCGTCCCCGGTCTCGTCGACTCCAGCGTGGCAGCGTCGCCTCGCACGCGCGCCCTCAAAAGGTGTAGGTGAAATTGGCGTACAACTGCCGCCCGATCGCACTGTACACGCGCGGGAAGTACGGCCAGGCGGTGTAGGTGTCGTCGCGCGGATGGATCTTGTCGAACACGTTGAGCACGCTGATGCCGAGCGTGGCCTTGTCGGTGATCCGCTTGGCGATGTCCGCGTTCCAGATCACGTACGGCGCCACGCGTCCGCTCTCGGCGTAGTTGGGACGCGAGCCGTAGCGGTAGCCGTACAGGCTGGTCGACCAGTCGCCGACGCTCCAGTTCGCACGCCAGTTGGCGCGGGTGCGGAACGCCAGGTAGTCGACGTCGTTCATCACGTCCACCGGCCTGGCCCCGGCGAACTGCGCCACTTCCATCTTCAGCACGCGGGTATAGCCGGCCTGCAACCCGAACGCACCCCAGTCGCCGAGGTCGAAGCTGTAGCGCAGGTTGGCGTCCACGCCGTCGGTCCGCATCAGCGACTGGTTGATCGGGAAGGTCTCGAACGCGGTGATCTGGCCTTCGGCGGTGAGGTCGGTACCCGGGCTGCGGGTCACCGACTGGATGTAGAACTGGCAAGCCGCCGATGCGGTATCGACCGCATTGCCGGCGCGGTCGCTGCCGAGCAGGCAGTTGGCGTTGTTCTCCAGCAGGGTCTCGCTGGAAATCGACTCGACCCGGCCTTCCAGTTCGATGCGGTAGTAGTCCGCGCTCAGCGACAGGGTCGGCAGCACGTCCCACACGAAACCCAGCGTGGTCGACTTGCCCTTCTCTTCTTCCAGCAGCGGATTGGACGACTGGGTGGAAAAGGTCTGGTATTCGTGCGCGGCCGAACAGGCATCGGACAGCGGATCCAGGCCGTCGCGGCGGCACAGGTATTCGTCGGTGACGGTGGGATTGTTGGCGCTGGTGCCGGCGTAGATCCACAGCAGGTCCGGCGCGCGGAAACTGGTGGCGTGGCTGCCGCGCAGCAGCAGGCTGTCGAACGGCCGCCACTCCAATCCCGCCTGCCAGGTCGCGGCATCGTCGACCGCGGTGATGTCGTCGTACTTGTCGTAGCGCGCGGCCAGCGTCGCGCTGAGCCGGCGGAAGATCGGCACGCGCAGTTCCAGACCTGCGGCGTAGCGGTCGCGCGGGCCGCCGCCCGGGGTCTGGGTCAGGTTGTAGATGCGTTCGCTGCCGGTGTAGTCCACGGTGGTGCGCGGATCCGGCGCGAGGTCGTACTTCTGCCGCGCCGCCTCCAGCACGGTGGCGATCTGCACCATGCCGGCCGGCAGGGCGAACAGGTCGCCGCTGAACACGAACTGGGCCTGGTCGGTGCTGGATTCGCCGCGGCTCACCACCTCGGTGGTGAGCTGGTCGTACAACGCCGCGCTGCCCGGCGCAAACAGTTTGTCGGCGTAGAACTCGCGGATCTCGGTGCCGTCGGGCCGATAGCCGAGCAGCGGCCCCATGTAGTAATCGCGCACCGCGTTGGTGAGGAAGCGCGGGCGCCGCGTGGTGATGTCGTAGCGCGACATCGACACGCTCGCGTCCCAGTCGAAGCGGCCGTCGAACAGCTTGCCGCGCACGCCGGCGTTGAGGTTCCAGGATTTCTCGTCGTACTCGATGTTCTTGATGCCGCCCACTTCCGAGGGCAGGAAGATGCGCTGCGCGGTGACCAGGCCCAGGTCCGGATCGTAGACGGTGAACGCGCCTTCGCCGATGTAGTAGTGGGTCTGGCTGGAGCTTTCGTCCTTGGAGCGGTTGGCCAGCACCTGCGCATAGCCGGTGACTTCTTCGCTGAAATCGAAACTGCCGGACAGATACGCGGACGTCTTGCCGTAGCCGTTCTGCACCGAGCGGCCTTCGTAGTAGCCGAACGCACCGCAGCGGTTGGCCGCGGCCAGGCTGTCGGCGGTCTTGTACGGCCTGAATGCCGGGTTGGTCGCCGCACACGCCGCGTCCAGCGCCCCGGCCGACGTGGACAGCGCGCCGCCGCTGGGCCACAGATAGGTATTGCCGCGACGCAGGTAGACGCCGGAAATCGAGGCATTGGGGCTGGACGGATCGGCCTTGTTGCCGGGGTGGTCGTCGTACGAATCCAGGAAGTCGCGCTGGCTGGCGACGATGGCTTCGCGGTCCAGGCGTTCGAACGCGTAGGTCAGGCTCCAGCGATCGCCGGTACGCCCGCCGCTCCATTGCAGCTGGCCGCTGTCGCCGCCGCCGCGCGTGGTGGTGCCGCCGCGCAGGCGCAGCGTGTCGCCGCTGAAATCGCGCTTGGTGATGATGTTGACCACGCCGGCCACCGCGTCGGAACCGTAGATCGCCGAGGCGCCGCCGCTCATCACCTCGATGCGCTCCACCGCCGCCGCCGGAATGCTGCCCAGGCTGACCGCGGTGCCGTTGGCGTTGTAGGACTGCGGGTAGTCGGCCATGCGCTTGCCGTTGAGCAGGATCAACTGGTAGCCGGGCCCCAGGCCGCGCAGGTTGAGGTACTGGCCGTTGGGCGAACTGCCGGTCTGGTCGCTTTCGTTGAAGGCGCTGCCGCTGAACTGGGTCAGCGTGCCGAGCGATTCCCACACCGTGCTGAAGCCCTGCTTCTGGATGTCCTGCGCGGTGATGACGGTCACCGGCGCCGGCCCTTCCACCTGCGAGCGCGCGATGCGCGAACCGGTGACGGTGACCTTGTCCAGGTCGCGCGTGGCGACGGCGGTGTCCTGCGCCGCGGCGAGCGGCGGCAATGCGCATCCGGCCAGCAGCGCGAGCGCGAGGCGGGACGGTCGGACGTGGCAACGGGAATGCTGGACTCGGATGGGCATGCGGCTCTCTCCTGCAATCGACGACGGACGCTGACAACGGCGCCCCAAGTCGACGCAGGCCGGCAGCCGGCCGCCTTCCCTGGGCACCCACGCGGACAACATGGCGCACGGCCGTAGCACGGCGCCGTTCTCTGTACTCGCTACTTTCCCCAGGTGCGGATGCCCAACAGCGCCCCCTGCGACGTACGCCCGTGATCCCCAGGCCAGCGCCTCGCTGCTGACGGGAACGGCGCCTGTCGCCTCCGCTTCCTCGCCCCTGCGTTTCGGGTGTAGCACGCTGCGAAATCGCATGTCAATCGCGCATTCTTGACAAGCCCCATCGAGGAAAAGACTATTCGGAAGCCGGCGCGCAGCGGTCCGGCATTCTTTCCACCGCCCGGGGTCCGATGAATACGATGCGTGGCCTGTGCCTGTTACTGGCCGCCGCATTCAGCGCGCCCATCGCCGCGGCCAGCGTCGCCAGCGAGGCGCCGTTCCAGTTGCAGGCCAGCCAACTGCAGGCGGAGTACTGGATCGCGCGGTTGCCCGATGCGCCGCGCCCGCTGCTCGACGCGGCGCAGGTGCAGGCCTTCAACGCGCACCTGCTGCGCCACGATGCCTCGATGCACGACCTGCAGGCGCTGCCCGAGCGCTACAGCGCAGCGCAGGTGCGCGCGCAAGTACTGGCGCTGTCGGCACCGCCGACGCGCACGCTCTACGACGCGCACGGCGCCGCACTCGACGCCGCGCAGCTGGCCGCCCTGCAATCGGCGCTCGCCCTGGATGCGATTCCCGCGCAGGTCGCGCCGCGCTACGCGCTGGTGGTGCGCCGCGCCGATCTGCGTACCTTCCCGACCCGGCAACGCGTTTTCAGCACCCGCGACGACCACGACATCGATCGCTTCCAGGAATCGGCGCTGTATCCCGGCACCGCGGTGGCGATCCTGCATGCCAGCCGCGACGGCCAGTGGCTGTTCGTGCTGGCGCCGAACTACGCGGCGTGGATCGCGCGCGAACGCGTGGCCGAAGGCGATCGCGCCACGGTGCTGGACTACGCGCAGCGCACGCCCCGGCTGGTGGTAACCGGCGCGCGCGCGCTGACCGCCTTCACCCCGGAATTGCCCGCGGCGTCGCACCTGTCGCTGGACATGGGCAGCAGCCTGCCGCTGCTGCAGGACTGGCCGGCGCAACAGGCGGTCAACGGCCAGTCGCCGCTGGCCGCCTACGTGGTGCAACTGCCCTTGCGCGACGACGATGGCCGACTGCGGCTGGCGCCCGCGCTGGTGCCGCGCGGTGCCGACGTCGCCGCCGCGCCGCTGGCGGCGACGCAACGCAACCTGCTGCGGCAGGCCTTCAAGTTCCTCGGCGAACGCTACGGCTGGGGCAACGACTACGACGCGCGCGACTGCAGCGGCTTCGTCTCCGACATCTACCGCAGCCTGGGCATCGCGTTGCCGCGCAATACCGGCGACCAGGCGCGCAGCCCTACTCTCGCCAGCGTGCCCTACGTCGCTGCCGCGCCGCTGGCGCAACGGCAGCGAACGCTGGCGCGACTGCAGGCCGGCGATCTGGTGTACATCCCCGGCCACGTGATGATGGTGATCGGCCACGACCGCGGCCACACCTGGGTGATCCACGACGTGGCCGGCGCCGGCTACCGCGACGCGTCCGGACAGTTGCAGCGCGTGCGCCTCAACGGCGTCTCGGTGACGCCGCTGGAGCCGATGCTGCTGGGCGACGGCACGCCCTTCATCGACCGCATCACCCGCATCCAACGCGTCCGCCCGTTATCTATCGAATGAAGATCACCGACATCCAACTGGGCATGCTGCGCGTGCCGTTGAAGACCCCGTTCAAGACCGCGTTGCGGACCGTGGAGACGGTCGAAGACGTGGTGGTGCTGGTGCATACCGACAGCGGCCACATCGGCTATGGCGAAGCGCCGGCCACCGCGCCGATCACCGGCGACACCCACGGTTCGATCATCGCGGCGATCGACCGCTTCATCACACCGCGCCTGATCGGCGAGGACGTGGCCGACCTCAACCGGATCACCGGGCGGATCCAGGGCGCGCTGGAGCGCAACAGCAGCGCCAAGGCCGCGGTGGAGATCGCGGTCTACGACCTGTGGGCGCAGCTGTACGGCGCGCCGCTGTACAGGATGCTCGGCGGCGGCACGCCGGCCATCACCACCGACATCACCATCAGCGTGGACGCCATCGACAAGATGGTGGCCGATGCGCTGTCGGCGCTCGCGCGCGGCTTCGCGGCGCTGAAGATCAAGGTCGGCAAGGACATCGACGTGGACATCGCGCGGGTCAAGGCGATCCACACCGCGGTCGCAGGCCGCGCCTCGCTGCGACTGGACGCCAACCAGGGCTGGACGCCGAAACAGGCGGTGTACGCGATGCGTGCGCTGGAAGACGCCGGCGTGGCGCTGGAGCTGCTGGAGCAACCGGTCAAGGCCTGGGACATCGACGGGCTGAAGTACGTGACCGAGCGCGTGAACACGCCGGTGATGGCGGACGAGAGCGTGTTCGGGCCGGCGCAGGTGTTCGACCTGATCCAGCGCCGCGCCGCGGACATCGTCAACATCAAGCTGATGAAGACCGGCGGCCTGTCCAACGCGATCCGCATCGCCGACATCGCCGCGCTGTACGGGGTGGAGTGCATGATCGGCTGCATGCTCGAGTCGAGCATCAGCGTGGCGGCGGCGGTGCACCTGGCGGTGGCCAAGGCGGAGGTCATCACCAAGGTGGACCTGGACGGCCCGTCGCTGGGCCTGTTCGACCCGGTGCAGGGCGGAGTGCTGTTCAACGACTCGCAGATCACGATCACCGACGCGCCGGGCCTGGGCATCCGCGAGATCCGCGGCCTGGAACTGCTGCCGCCGCGCGGGTGATCTGGGCGCGCTGGCGCCTGCGCTGCAATGCGCACCGCCGATGCATGCGACAGCTTCCATCGCGATCGCGCTTGCCATCACCACGTATCGCTGTGACGCCATTGCGCGCCAGGGCGAACAACCACCGGGACTTCGGCACACGCATCTGAAACGCTAAACAGATCCCGGTTGCCACCTGCTTTTGCTCTGCCTCTGCTCTGCCTCTGCTCTGCCTCTGCTCTGCCTCTGCTCTGCCTCTGCTCTGCCTCTGCTCTGCCTCTGCTCTGCTTCTGCTCTGCTTCTGCTTTGCTCTGCTTTGCTGTTGCTTCTGCTGTTGCTTTTACCGGGTTCCCTTCCGCAGCGGCGGATGGACCGGGGAAAAACCCGAAGGGCGGCGCACATGGATGTGCGCCGTTCGCGGCAGGGGCAGGATGCCCCTTCCGCGAATCC